>JAKEER010000166.1 GCA_022616615.1 Acidobacteriota bacterium | reverse complement strand
GATGGCCTGACACAGGCGCCAGTGTCCGGATTGCGGTAACCGGTCGCGCAGCTTTGCGCGATGACGGCCCGGCTGTTCCTGGGCGCAGTGGGGTTGGCGATATCCGGGCGATCCATCTGCCAGCCGTCAAGATTGCGATCCGAGCCATTGACGATGGTGTACGGCGTGCCGGATTGAAAGGTCGTGATGCCGGCGAGCGACCATCCGCCGAGCAGGTGTTTCCACCATCCTTTTGACGGCCCCGGGACCTCCCACAAGTAGAGCAGGCTCAGCCGATGGCCGCGGTGGAAATCGCTCAAGCCCCGATCCAGTTTCAGGCCGCCCTGCGCCGCCGGCACGGAGGTCAGATTGGGGCTCGCGTATTGAGAATTGACCTGGCCGATCCCTTCACTGGTGCTGTCGAGACTGCGCGACCGCGTGTAAGACGCCGCCAACTGAAAGCCCTGCGCGAAGCGCCGGTCCAGGCGCGCCTGCAGCGCGTGGTAGGCGGAGTTGCCCTGGCTGGTGCGGACGGTTCGCTGCCCATAGTCGGGATGCAGACGCTCACCGCTCGGTTGGCGCGGGTTGAAGTCGGCGCGGGTGGTCAGTTTGTGGCTCTGCGCGCCGACGTAGGAAACATCGAGCAGCGCCTGACCCAGCAGTTGCCGCTGGAAGCCGAAAGACCAGCGCTCGGTATAAGGGCTGCTCAGATTCTTCTCAATCGCCCCGTGCTGGTCTTTCGAGATGTCGGGCTCGCCGGCGGCAGTCGGAAGTCGGGCAAACCAGTTGGGGTCTCCCCGCCCCGTCGAGGCGGCAATGAGATCAACCAGGATCGCATTGGGCGTGGATGAGGCCAGCTCCAGAGAGAGGATTTGTGAGTACAACGCCTGGTAGCTGATCTGATATCCGCCTCGCCAGACTGTTCTTTGGTTTCCGAAGAGCTTGCCGAGCCACCCCGAGGCGAACGAGGGCGACCAGGCGAGGCCGAAAGCTGGGCCGAAGTTGTTGTCATCGCGATTGACCTGGTTCGGCTCGAGAAACCGGGCGGGATCAAACCCGGCGAAGGCCGGGTAGCGCAAAGCGTTCGCCAGTTGGCCGAAATTCTCATAGCGGAGCCCGAGCGTTAGGGTCAGCGATGGCGTGGCCTTCCAGGTGTCCTGGAAAAAGTAAGACTGGCGAAACTGGTTGGGGTGGAAAATCTCTGCGCCGAAAGAGCGAATGATGCGTCCATTTGCCCCACTATAGTCGTCCAGGAAGTTCGCGAAGGCGGAGTAGCCTCCGCCGCCAAAGTAGCGGTACTCACCCAGGGTGATGGCATTGGGACGCTGGGTTGCCCGCTGCCACAGCAACTCCATTCCATACCTGACAGTGTGCCGTCCAATTAGTTTGGTCTGCGTTTCCTGAAACAGCAGGTTGTTCGCGTGCCGGAATTGCAGGGCCGAAGTGACCCCAGGCGCCGCAATAGTTGGGTTTAGAATCCTGATCCACGGCAGGGTGCGCGCCTGCGGAACCGACTGGGGCGAGATCCGGGTTTGGTCGGCGTCGAGCCGCCCGTAAGAGAACCGAAATTCGTTCGTGTAACTTGGCCCGAAGGTGTAACCGTCGGTGAAGAGGAAATTCTGATTCCGTTCGGCGGAATCAAGGATGAACCCGGGAAAGTTGACCGTCACGGGTGAGTTCATCCTGGAGTCACGGATGTAACGCCAGGAGAGCCGGTGCGCCTCGGATTGATGGTGATCAACCCGAACGAGCCACTGCGGCCCTTCGTTGGTCTGGCGCAGGCCCAGCGAGGCTGTGGCAAATAGGACTGATCCGCGGTTCACGCCCGTCTGAGGATCTACGCCGAGCGCCTGCGGAAAAGGCGCCCCCGTCCCGCGCAGATCGCCCAGGGCGCCGAGATAAAGATCGAGCCTGGGATTGGATGGGAACAGTGACCGCAGCCGCTCGACCGAAGCAGCTGTGGGCACAACCAGCGTGAAGTTTGCGGTGGATCGGCGCGTGTCCTGCTGGAAGCCCCCGAAGAAGAACGTCCTGCCCTTGCGAATCGGCCCACCTACGGTGAATCCGGGAACATTGTGGCTGAATACGCTCTTGGGGATACCGGCCAGCTTATCGACATTGGAGACTGAATTAAACCGCTGCGACTGGTACCGCCAGAACAGCGTGCCGTGAACTTCGTTGGTCCCGGCCTTGGTGATCACGTTGAAGACGCCGCCGGAAGCTCGCCCAAATTCCACGCTGAAGTTCCCTGTTTGGACCGACACCTCTTCGACGGCATCGGCAATGCTGAACGGCTGGGCCATGCCGGTGAAGGCGATATCGTTGTTTTCCGTGCCGTCGAGCAGAAAGTTGTTGCCGCGGACCCGCTGACCATTGACGGAGAACTCCGTAGACTCTTCACCCGACTGCAAAAAGGTTCCTAAAGGCTGGATCACGCCGGGAAGTGTACGGGCGAGTGAGATCGGATTCAAACCGATCAACGGCAGTTCCTTGACCTCGCGCGGGAGGAAGTTGCCGCCCCGCAGCGGGCCGTCTTTAGCTAAAAGATCTTCAGATTCCGCGCTCACCTGGATCACCGTTTCCGCAGTGCCTACTTCAAGTCTGAGGTCGATGGTGGTCACGCGATTGGCATTCACTTGGACCATGTTGGTGATGGAGGGCTTGAAGCCTGGGTGTGTCACCTTGAGTTGGTAAACTCCTGGGTCCACCGCGTCAAATCGGTAGAGGCCCGCTTCGTTGCTGCTGGCAGACCGACGGACGCCAGTTTCGCTGTGAGTCAACACGACACTCGATCCGGCAATTACGGCCTTGGAAGCATCGGTGAGGGTGCCCGTGACTGCGCCGCGGCTGGTCTGGCCTTGAGCAAGACCGCAGAGGAGAAACAGCATTGCTCAAAGTCGTTTCACGACCTGACTCCCGATTGCTTACTGGTGCGCTCGCGGGTCGCGAACGCGGTTTGATGTCTGCTGCAAGCGTCAGAAAGGGAATGTAAAGGCATTTCTATCCCAGAGACACCAGAGGGGTCAAGTCCAAGCCTTGAATTCGCCGGGCCTTTCCAGTATAGTCGTCCGGCATTCCACAAGAATCCTTTCCCTTCAGAAATCGTTTATCTGCGGGCAGGCAAGTCTGTTCGAGACGCCACCAACCGAAAGCCATCAGACTGAGCCGGCGAGGGCTGCCACCGCCCCGTTTTCCATTGCTTCCCGGCTCGAGCGCCTTCCCCTGTGCGGTTTTCATCGCCGTTTCATCACGCTGATCTCCCTGGGTGCATGGTTCGACTTCTACGACATTTTCATGATGGCGTATATCGGCGCAGCGCTGCAGCATTCACAGATGCTGACGCTGGAACAGTTCAGCCACATGATTGCCGCCGGATTCTCCGGCATGTTCGTCGGAACGATCGTTTTCGGGATGGGCAGTGACTACTTCGGACGCCGCACGTCATTTGTGCTGATGTTGCTCATCTACTCGGTTTGTACGTTCATGGGCGCGTTTGCGCCAAACGCCTGGGCGTTGATTGTTTGGCGCGGACTGGCTGGAGTCGGCATTGGAGCTGAGCTGGTGGTCATCGACACTTATGTCACAGAGATGCTCCCCAGCAAGGCTCGCGGAAGGTATGTTGCCATTACACAGTTAGCCGGATTCACGGCGATACCCGTCGCGGCTCTACTCTCCAGAATGCTCGTGCCCACACACTGGTTACTGGACGGCTGGCGCTGGGTGATGGTGATTGGCGCCGTGGGCGCGCTGTTTGCCTGGTACATTCGCCGGCGCTTGCCGGAATCACCTCGCTGGTGTGAATCGCGAGGACGCCAGCCGGAGGCGGAAGCGATCATGCAGGCGATCGAGAGAGACGTCATCCGTGAAACGGGCAAGCCCCTGAATGAGCCGCAGCCATTCATGGTGGTTCCAGCAGAGCACATGCCTTTCCGTGAACTTTGGCAGCCCGCCTATCGGGGGAGGACCTTCATGCTGATGGTTTTCCATTTGCTCCAGACGGTTGGCATTTACGGCTTTGCCAACTGGGCGCCCACCTTTCTGCTGAAGCAAGGCAAGAGCTTGGGCCAGTCGTTGGAATATGGCTTCCTGATCGCTTTGGTCAGCCCCATTGGCCCACTACTCGCTGTAGTTACGGCTGAGCATCTGGAGCGAAAGCGGCTCCTCGTCTGGCTGTCGCTGCTGATGGCCGCCAGCGGGCTGGCTTTTCCCTTCGCGTCGGCGCCGCTGGCCATCGTCGGTGTGGGCGCGATGTTGACCATTTTCAGCTACTGGTTCTCGGCCGTGCTACATGCCTACCAAGCGGAACTTTTCCCAACCCGAGCGCGCGCTACTGGAGTCGGTTTCACCTACAGTTGGAGCCGCCTGAGCGCAGTCTTTTCGACCCTGATCATTGGACTACTGCTTGCCAAGGGCGTGTTCGCAGTCTTCCTCTTCATGACGGCAGCGATGGTTGGAGTCGCTTTGGTCGTCGGGCTGTTCGGACCCAGGACCAACGCCGTTGTCCTGGAGGAAATTTCTCGTTGAAGCTGGCTCAGATCCTTCCTTGGCACTGGTACCAGACATAACCTGCATATTCGTGAAAGGAGCGTTGCACAAGAGTCAGGCGGCCGGCCGCCGGCGGGCTAACGCTGAGCAGCATGTCGAGGCTCCATTGCCACCAGGAAAGCTGAGGTGGATGATGTTGGAGCGTTTGGATGTAAGCGGGACAGGCGATGGCTTTCAGATTCAGATGCTCGGCCACAGCCATCGCCCGGCGCAAGTGGTAGGCAGAAGTGACGAGAAAGAAAGTATCGCTCCCTACGAGCTGTTGAGTATTGACGAGGTTTTCGTAAGTGTCCTTTGATTTCCCTTCGGTCAGAATGTCTTGCGCGGGGATGCCCATGGATAGCAAGAATTCTGCCATCAGCTCCGCAATGGGCTTCTCACCGAAACGCACGACGCCACCCGACACAATCAGGCGGGCCTTAGGGACGCGTTTATAGAGGCGCACCGCTTCAACCAGGCGGTAAAGAGTTTCTTCGGAGAGGTTGTTGGTGATGGGTGTCGCGGGATGCTCGACCCCATATGCCGACAGCACAACAATCCAAGGGACCGCGCCAAACTTCTCCGGCTCCAACAGCGGGGAATATTGCCGTTCGAGGCGACCGATCAACATCTCGCCCAGTGGCGTGCAGAGGAATAACAGCTGCAGCGATGCAGCGAGCGCCAGACAGCTCGCGGCGCCCCGCCTGTTCTTGTTCTTGTGCCGGACGGCAAGCAGAAGAGCCACAAGGAGGAAGAATGTGACAATGCTGGCCGGGGAAATGCAAGTTTCGAAAATGTGCTTCAAAAGGATCATGGTCCCTCGATTAGAGCCTCCGAAAATTGGGAAGTATTTTTCGCTAGTTTGGCAGCCGAAGTTCGTATTCCTTCAGACTTTTCAAAGTTCTCCTCTCCGATCAACACAAAAGGCGGGGCTTAGGTGTTTGGCCCCCTCGTTGCTCTCATCCTTGATGAGACTTTGAGAAGACACTTCTGGAAAGCGAATCCAAGACTCCATTTTTATGAGACACACTAAACGAAAGCAGAAAAAGCTCCGTTTTCTCTGGACAGTTCCTTGCATGGTGGCTGTGCTGGCCGCTCTAGCGACTTGGCAGTTTCGGCCCAGTCCGGAGAGCAGCTTGGATTTTACCGAAACCGCGACGGGCGAGGTCGAAAATCCATTCACACCTGCGTTGGAAAATCCATCGGCTGACGCGGCGCAGTCCTCGCGTCTCGTGTATCCTTATTCCGTAGTTGCCGGCGGGGTCCACCGGCCGGAAGAGCTTCGTCAGGCCGTCGCTCGAGATCGCGTAGTGGCAGCTCACTTCTCTGATTTCGACGTTGCCAGGGCTCGTGTCGTGAAACTCGCGACTGCAAAGAAGGCCTACGTGTCTTATCGGTTGAAGAACCGAGTTTATTGGACCAAGAAGAAAGTCACATTGGCCAAAGGAGAAACGCTGCTCACAGACGGCAAGAACTACGCGCGGACACGTTGCGCCAACCGGGTTTCGGAGTCTGCGCAGGCAGCGATTTCTCCGGAGGAACCGAGCACAGAGGTTCTTGATACGCCCCTTTCGACGCAAGCGCCGGCCCTGATGGCTTATCTGCCCAGCGCTGTTCGCCATGGATTGGCGCCGGATTCAACTGGGGGGTCTGGCCCAGCAGCAGGACCGGGAGCAGGCAATGCGGGTCAAGGGCCACCGTCCAATGGCTTCTTCGGTGGACCAGGGGGTTATGGAGGTGGCGCGTTCTTGCCTACCGCAGGCGGCGGAAGTGGAGCACCCAGCGGCGGCAGCGGATCTCCTGGAGCTGGCGGCGGCTTTGTGCCTCCAGGGACTTCGGGTGACACCGGCGGTGCGCCGTCGCCTTCCAATCCTGTTGTTCCGGCTGCCGCGCCGGGCGGGGGCACGGAAACTGGAACGCCGGGCGGACCCACGGGAAACACGCCCGGGGGTAATCCATCGTCGCCTTCAGGCCCTGGCAATAGTTCTCCGGGTACTTCGCCAAACTCGCCCAGTCCCGGTACGCCCGGCGTTCAGCCTCCCGGGTCACCGACATCGACGCCTCCGAAGTCCGGCGGACCATCAGGGCCTGTACCCCCACTGAATTCTGGTGGGCCGACACCTCCGTCGTCTCCCGGAGGCAATCCCTTCACGCCACCCGGCCAGGGTTCAGACCCAGGCCCTAATCTTCCTTCGGGACCTTCTGGCCCTGAGACTTTCGTCATCACACCTTCAGGTGACGAGCCAAACGAACCACCTGTCGATGTGACGACACCACCGGATGAGGGCAGCGGCGCCACTTCGCCTCCAGCGGAGGCAGTTCCCGAGCCAGGCAGCTTCTGGTTGCTGGGCGCCGGTGCAGCCGGCCTCTGGGCTTTGCGAAAGCGCAAGAAGTAGGTCACACCTCCGCACAGTAAAGCTGGGGGCTTCCGTCCTGAAGCCCTCAGCGTCTTCCCTTCTGCAGGAACTTTCCCTTGCAATGGGCACTTCCTTTCTTAATAATTCCCCCGACCTCTGTAGCTCCGATGCGAGGCCCGTGCCGGACACACTTCTATGCCTTCAGAACAGACCGACATCCGTTTTTCGCGCCATCCCGCCTGGCTCCGCGTGCGTTTCCCTGGGGGGGAGAACTTTAACAGCCTGAAGAAGCTGGTCCGCGCGCACGCTCTGCACACAGTGTGTGAAAGCGCTAACTGTCCAAACATCGGCGAATGCTGGGACAAAGGCACAGCCACCTTCATGATTTTGGGGAACGTCTGCACGCGACGTTGCGGGTTCTGTGCGGTCAAGACGGGTCGTCCCGAGGGTTATGATGTCGATGAACCGATTCGGGTCGCAAGAGCTGTTCAGACCCTGGGACTCAAGCATGCTGTGGTGACTTCGGTAGATCGCGATGATTTGGCGGACGAAGGATCCTGGGTCTTTGGCGAAACCATTCGTAAGATTCGGGAATTAAACCCAGAAACGAATGTTGAAGTGTTGATTCCAGACTTCAAGGCATCTGCGGAGAATCTAGCTCGGGTGATTCAGGCGCGGCCAGACGTACTCGCTCACAATCTCGACACGGTTCCGCGGCTCTACGCCAAGGTAAAACCAAAATCATCGTACGATCACTCCTTGAATCTCTTGCGGCAGGTGAAACGGACGGCTCCCCACATCAGGACCAAAGCGGGGCTGATGTTGGGTCTTGGAGAAGAAATCGAAGAGATCCATCAAGCCATGGATGACGTGCTGTCGGCCAAAGCGGACATCCTGACGATTGGCCAGTATCTGCGCCCTTCACTGAAACATCTGCCGCTGTTAAAGCATTACCACCCGGATGAGTTTCTGGAGCTGAAGCGCGTTGGCGAAAGAAAGGGAATCCCACACGTTGAGTCTGGGCCGCTAGTTCGGAGTTCCTACCACGCAGCTGAACAGGTGCATGAGCTCTTGGGACGTTCGCTCTCCAGTGCTTTCCCAATCCTGGCCTGCAGTGCGCCTTGCGGTGCAGCGACCTCTGGCTAACACACTCGCAGCCTTCTAACGCTTCGAGTGTCTTCCGTTACCTACCGATCCAGACGAACCATGAACCCATCCTGGCTCTGCTGGCGCAGCGCCTTCAAGGTCATCCCTGCTTCTTGAGAATCTTTGAACTGTCCCACCAGCACGCGGAAGAAAACGCCCTCGGGCGATTCAAATTCCTGCACAACCACGGGAGTGAAGGTGTCCTTCAGATCCTTCTGCAACCTCCTTGCATTGGTTTCTTCGCGAAATGAAGCGACCTGGATCGCTAGCGGAAACGGATTCGGGACGACTTTCAAAATTTCCAGACTTACCCGAGTCGTTCCCGGGCCGACCATGTCAATCTGCTTGGCCGCCACGTAGGAAAGATCAATGATGCGGTCTTTGACAAACGGGCCACGATCATTGATGCGCACCGTCACTTCGTTGCCATTCGCCAGGTTATTCACCTTGACTACGGTGTCGAAAGGCAGCGTGCGATGGGCTGCAGTCATGGTATTCATGTCGTAAGTTTCGCCGTTGGAGGTTCGCCGCCCATGGTACGGGTGGCCGTACCAGGAGGCGTAGCCGGTCTCTTGGTCTGCTAGTTGCACAACGGGAACGTCGGCAGGACTTGAGGCATGGACTTTCCTTCTGGCACAGCCGCCGAGAAGGGCCGCGCCACAAACAAGAACAGCGAGCAGGAAGAGTCGCGAGGAGTTCATCAGTTGTGGATCCGCAATTGAATTCTTACCTGAGCCGGTCATGCTACTCTGCAGCACCATGCCGGAGGTGTGGTTTTGCTTCCGGATTCTTCGAACATGATTTACGCAGCCCTCGCTCAGCCGGCCAGTGGCAGGCTGAAGGAGAATGTGCTTCCTTCGTTCAGCTTGCTTTCCACCCAAATTTTTCCTGAGTGAGCCTCAACCATCTGTTTGACGATGTAGAGGCCTAGGCCCGTCCCGCTGATGCGACGTGAGGCGTCATTCTTGATCCGGTAGAACTTCTTGAACAAGTTGGGGATCTCGCTTTCAGGAATTCCGAAACCCTTGTCCCTCACGCTGACGACGACGCAGCCATTCTTGAAGTCGGGCGCGGCCGAGACGGTGATCTCGTTACCCGCGTCTGAGTATTTGATGGCATTGGTAATCAGATTATCGAGGATCTCATGCAGACGCAGCTTGTCAGCCCGTACCTTGGGAAGATTGGGTGACACGTTTTTCTTAAAGGCGCACTCATGTTGATGAATGGCGACCAGGTTTTCGATCGGATAAAGCACATCTAGATCTTCCAGATTCAACTCGATAACGCCCGACTCGATCTTGGAGATTGCCAGGGTGTCTTCGATCAAGCGAGTCATCATGCGCGTTTGCGCAATGATCTCTTGCAAGATCGATTCCCAGTTTTCGGCTACCCGGTCCGGCCCGTCGAGCAGGATCTCCGCATACCCCGAGATGACTGTCAGTGGCGACTTCAGGTCGTGCGAGATGATGTGAAGCAAGTCCGACTTCAAATTGCTCAGGCGCTTGAGCTGTTCGTTGGCAGCGTTAATTTGCGTGAACAGACTTCCGTTCTGCAGCGAGATCGAAGCGAGGTTTGCCAGCGCCTGGCACACTCCCACTTCCTTCTCACTGAAACTGCGGCGGAAACCGAACTTGTTGACCACGATGAAGCCCACCAGCGAATCCTTGGCAATGAGAGGAATGACCAGGAAGGGAGTGGTTTCAGTGGACTTCAACTGGTCTGCCACGTTGCGCGGCAGAATGCTGCTGTCGGCATGGTAGGTGACGGTGGCTTTGCGGCTGATGGAGGGCTCGCCCAGTTCCGGATGGTCGGCAATTCGAATTGTCAGCACCAGGTAATTCTTGTTTTCGATGCTGGCCTTGCTGTAGTAGCGCTTCAGCGTGGCTTTGTCTTGGTCCTGGCACTGGATGACCGCCAGACGGGAGTCGGGAATGAGCTCCATCAGGCGGTAGGCCAGCCGGTCGATGATCGAGTTCACCTCGAGCGACGAATTCAGATCCTTGCTGGAGTCCAGCAGTAGCCCCAGGTCGCGCTGCGTCTGATTGACCTCGGTGAAAAGCCGCGCGTTCTCGATGGCAATTCCCAACAAACCGGCAATGGTTTCGAAGGCGTTAAGTTCAAACGGCCGGCTGTTAGTGCTGGCCTCGCAAGCCACATACAGGATGGCATAGGGCTGGCCGGCGATATTGACGGGAACATAAATCTCCCGAACAGGCTGGCCTACCAGGGTCTCGTTTAAATTGTCGCGGGAGACCACGACCGTTTGAATCTGAGCCGTTCGCGCCGTCTTGCCCAGAAAGCCCACATTTAAGCTCTTGCGAATGTGATTCGGGATGATGCCGAGAAAGTCTCCGGTCTGCGCCTTCAGCACCAGGTCGGAGAACTGGTAGTCGATGAGAAACAGAGCGACATGATTGAGGCCCATCGAGAACCGGATGGCATCCACGGCCACTTTGTAAATTTCGCCCTGATCCAGGGCCGAAAGAACAACTCTCCCAATTTCATTGAAGAGACCGAGCCGGCGGGAAATCTCCGCCTCCAGCCGGGCGTTTTCGCCGGCTGCAATCGCTTCGTTCATGCCGGAATGTTGATCCATGCTGCTCCGAAAGCCAACTTCAAGGTGCGGTTTGCTTCTCAGCCCCTTTGGGAAGCAAGAGCTCTAAAGATTTTGTACTTTGGGGCCGTAAACAGGGACATGAAACGCGAGTATAGAGGATGGTTATTGTGAATTCAACTAAACCAACACCGCCAGGCTGGACAGGAGCTGGGCTTCCAACCAGGAACCGAGGAAAAGACATCATCCAGCGCCTGTTGGCTGTCATTGCGCTTGCGGCCGTGTTTTGCTCCTCTGCCCGGGGTGATGACCCGAAGCCGCCAGGAGAAAGCCTGAACGACGACCGCCTGTCACCCTCGGAAGAGGAGTTCGCTTACGCAACCAAGAGTCCTGCTGAAAGAGTGGCCGCGTTCCTCAAGATTGCTGACCGGAAAATGGAAACGGCCAAACGCCTGCAGAAGACAGGATCGTTCGAGGCTATCGTGGCGTGTCTGCGCGGTTATTCGTCCGCCCTGCATGGAGCAGTTATGGCGGTTTCCTGGGGCGAGAACTTGGGCTCGGACATGCAACGCCAGACGGCTGCCATCAACAAAGCCACCCGCCGTCACTCAGCCATTCTGAAAAAGCTTGAGGGCACCGCAACCGCCGGGCAAGAGCCCATGCATCAGATCCGCGAAGCTCTGGCCAGTACACAGCTTGCCGAGCCGGTTCGCAAGCGCCTGTCCCCAACCCCCTCCGCCATGCGGTGAGGCCAGTGAAGGCCAGCCGTGATATAGCGATTCGCCCGATTTCAGTTCTGTTCCACCTCCGCGCTCAGGAACTGCGCCAGCTTTTCCTGTTTGTCGAAGTCGGCGAGCCGGTTGATCTCCAGCTTCAACACAACTTCTCGGGCCACGCGCTGCGTTACCCTCAGAGGCAGGTTCCGTCGTTCCAGGTCAAGCTGAACCTCCTGCCCGGGCGCCAGCCTGCTACGGCATTTCAGCAAATCGTCGGGAAGCAGCAGGCGATGGTTGTTGATAGCCACAATCCGGTCGCCGGTCTCCACTGCCAAGGATCCACGCTGGGAACTCTCGTTCATTTGGGCAACTTGAAAAGTTTCGTTGAGTTGGAAATCGAAAGAAGGCAGCTCGCGCCGGTCAAAGAGAAGCCCAAAGGGCCTGAGCAGCTCGCCGATCTTCTGAAGATCTCCATCCTGCCACACCGCTGCTAAGGCGCTGGCAGCTTGCTCCTCCTGGCGGAGTCTCTTGCGCAAATCCGCCTCTGCTATGGGTTCCGGAGCCGGGTCGGGGAATCCTATGGCAAGAAATGCATCCAACGACCGGACAGAATTTCCATAGAAAGACAACGCCAGATCCAGCAGCAAGCCGCTGCACCGGCTGCGTGGTTGCGATACCAGCACAGTCCGGGCAGGCTTTGTCATGGTGCGTGGCTTCACTGCTCGTTCGTCAGACTGTCCATACGAGTTCCACAACTCAACTGCCATGGCGTCGAGGAACTCGGCGCGCCCCATAACTCCGGTTTTAAGGCATGCCTTGAGGGTTAAATACTCGGTGAGCAGGTCGGGGCTGAGCGCTGCAGAAAAAGTTCCGAGAGCGGGAAGGTACGCACGCACCAAACTGCGGGCCACCACCCGTTGGATCTTGCTCCTTGCAGATGGCGACTCCGCCAAACCAGTCATTGTTGCGAACGCAACCACTTGGGGCGTGCCGAAAGCCAGCGGTTCTTTGCTCTGCACTGGCTGGCCTGGCCCAAGAAAAACTCCGAGCAAGGCCTTGGGTCGCTGATTCCTGGCAAACTTCTGCCTGTACTTGATCTGCCGGCGCAGCGATTCGAGCAACTCTTGAGCGGGGGGCCAGCCCCGTTCAATGGCCAACCGGAGAGGACCAGCGCTGCCGTTGTCCTGAGCGCTCTCCGCCCTTCCCAGGTAGAACGGAGCGGGGCGTTTCGTCTCAATCGAAAAGAGGCCATCAGGCGCAGAACTTGCTGCACTGACCACCTGCCAATGAGAGGGCAGAAGAAATGATACCGCTGCCTTCGGCCCCTGACTTTCGATCTGCAGCAGCACGTCTTGCGGGTGAAACAGACAGCGGGTCTCATCCAGATACGTTGCCTGATCGAGGTGCGCGAAGCTCTCACTCCGGAGCTGATAGACGAGGTTGACCGGCTCCACACCAGAACTTTCGATGATAGCCCGCCCCCCTTCAAGCAGCAGCGCTACCACTTCGCCGTCTTCCGCAAGCCGGCCGGCATGGCTGATTCGCTCGAGTCCGGCTGTATTGGAACTCTTGGACTCCGGAAAGAGGATGGTCGTCCGGCCTTCCGGCAGACCCTCGATGCGTGCTTGAATCTGGAGCGGCCGTTTGGCTGGCTGGCTAGCGTCAATTGTATAGCGGACCTGCACCGGCCCTTGTATAGCCTGCGCGATTGAGGGAAGAAGAAAGGCTGTGGCCAGAATCAGAATGATGAGCATGCCGTGCTTCTGAAACTTTTTGCGGTGAAATTGTTTTGCGTTCGCTTCGAAAATTCGCCGAGCCCCATTGAAAGTTTTACTCGAAAGAGGCCTTCAGGCAGCGCGCTGAGCGCTCAACTGTCTCGAAGATTCACGTTCATGGCGGCCAGCCTTCCCCGTGCTCGCTGTGGGTCCTTGTGTTGCTTGTCCAGGCAGGGGAACGCGATCTCAGCCGGAAAGAAAGTTCGAATGTGGGAACGAAATGGCAGCGCAGCAATCCCCGCCAGAAGCCGGCAACGCTGGGAGGTTTGCCCAGCCGGGAGAAAGACACCCTGGAAGAAATTCACTTCGGTTCATAGCTTCGATTCTTCGACCGCCCAGTTGTAGAGGAGCCCCTGGCGGCGGTTAAACTCGAGCCGCTTCTGCTCCAGATCGATCAGCATGTTAATGTAATCGAGCGCTTTTTCCTTTCCATCCTGCGACAACAGGTCCAGGTGACGAATGATGACGTCACGCAATTGATCTTCGAATTTCAGGCGGCTGGCTTGGTTTGGAGACGAGACTTCCCGGCTCTGTTTCTGGCTTTCCATAAAACTTCCTTTGCGGTGCAGGAGTAAGATTGGCGAATTGTGGTCTCAAAAAACTCGCAGCACTATAGAGCCAAAGAATGAATTAGGCAACAGCTTTTTCAAGCCAAAAAATGAATATTTCTTACTTCAACCGTATCAAAGAGTTTCCCGTCGGCGAAAATCAATTTCTCCCAAGAAGCGCTCAGGTCAAGGATCTTCACGGAGTCTAGTCAAGAAACTCCGGGACTTGCCCCTTTGAACGGAGGCTACGTTGGCTGAGCCGTGTGACTCCTGAACCACCTGACGGCTTCTCCCTGATCGTTGCGTCAAGAGGATGCCGGCCAGCACGATGCTGCCGCCCAAGATGAAATTCAACGTCAGCTTTTCTGACAGGATCAGCACCGAAGAAATGGTTGTCACCACAGGCTGGAGGTAGGTGAGAGCCGCCAGTCGGGAAGCCGGTATGTGGCGCAGAGCGTAATAGAAGATTAACGGCGCCAGCACCGATGACAGCACGGCCACATAAACGAACGCAATCAGCACCGCCCAGGGTAGCTCCAGCCAGGGCAGCGTCACGAGCGCTGGCAAACCGACGGGAAGAAAAACACAAGCGCCTGCGAGATAGGTGAACGTCGTCGCCGAAACCGATCCATACTGGGCTGCCACATTCTTGCTCATCACGGTGTAGTAGGCGAAGGCTACGGATCCGCCCAGGGTTAGAAGGTCGCCAAACAAGTAGGCGGTTTGCAGTTTCAGGCCCTTATCCAGATTTAAACAGAAAATGCCGAAAATCGAAAGAGCCATGCCGAAGAGATTTGTGGGAGTGAGCTTCTCCTGGCCGCGCCGCCAGGCGAAGAGCAGCGTGAACAGCGGGCCGAGAGTAACCACCAGGGCGGAATGCGCGACGGTGGTGAACTTCAAGCCGCTGATAAACAGCACTTGGTTCAGCAGCAGGCCTACGAAGGCCAGTTTTAGAAAGAAGAGAAAGTCTGTTTTGCGCAGCTTATCGAAGTCATAGCGACCAGGGCTGTAGCGCTGGATGAGAAAGAGCAGCGCGGCTGCTGCGATGACGCGGAAGGCGGTGACGGCGACGGGGGACATGACCCGCAGGCACACCTTCAGAGCGATGAAGTTGCCACACCAGATCGCCACCATACTACCGAGCAAGAATTGAAACCTATTGAGCTTTAAACACAATTCTGACATTTCCAGAAATCGCTCCTCGGTGCTGTCCCCCTCACCCCGCCTTCGGCACCCTCTCGGCACGGGAGAGGGGAACTGTCAAAAAATCCCATTGGACATGAGGATCTGATCTGGTAGGGACGCGGTGGTCCGCGTCCGCCTTGGGTTTCCGATTGTGGACGCGCGGCAGCGCGTCCCTACCGTTGAATTTTTTCACAGCTCCAGGGCCGTGGGTGAGGGATTGTTGTCACTAAATTACGTAATCCTCAATAATCGGCGCTGCGCGCATTCAGGAGCTTGTCTCGCACTCTTTGAACTGAGTCCTGCAATGCAGGTTCTAGGATTCCGCAGGTTCGGCCATTCTCAAACAGCACTTCGCCGGCCACCATGCTGAACTGAACGTCGGAAGCGCGTGCCGAGTGGACCAGCGCATCGACGGGCGAAAAGACCGGCAGGCAGTGCGGCATTGACAGATCGACAGCGATGACATCGCCTTGTTTTCCCGCTTCGAGCGAGCCAATGTGCTGTGACAAACCCAGCGCTTCAGCACCTCCCAGCGTTGCCAGCCGCAGAGCCTCTTGCGCGGAGAGTCCCTCGGCGCCAGCGCTCAGCCAGGATGGGTTGCTGGCCGCAAACCGCATTTCTTCGAAAAGATCCATCGTGTTGTTGCTGGCGACGCTGTCGCTTCCCAGTCCGAGGGAGATATGGTGCTCCCGCATGCGTCTCAGGTCCATGAAACCATGTCTCAGCCTGGCATTGGACTTGGGGCAGTGGGCCACACTCACACCTTGGCTGTGCAAGATTGCATAATCAGCGGGCTCAAGCCGGATACAATGGACCAGGAGTGTCCGTTGGCGCAAGATTCCAAGACTGTGCAGATACGCGACCGGACTCAAGCCTGGCGGGTTCCAGGCAATGCCGCGCTGGCGAAACGACTCCATCATTGGGCCGGAGCCGTCTTTGGTCAGTTGCGTCTCAGCTTGTGATTCTGCTGCGTGAATGCAGACGGGATAGTTTTGGTCAGCGGCGAAGGCGGCTGTTTTTTGAAACAGCGGGGCGCTGACTGTGAACAGCGCGTGCGGAGAAACGCCGAGCATGACACGCTGCCGGCGCTGCGACAGGTTTTCGGTGCTGGCGCAGCCCTGTATCTGAAGTCGGGCCTCGCGTGGCCAGCGCCCTAGCCGCGCCTCGAGAACACTTATCTTGGCCTGCAGCGAGTGCAATGCCTGCTCTGCTTCGCCGGGCTTTGGCGAAAAGACTTCCTGATAGAGAATGCCTCTCAATCCGATGGCCAGCACGGCGTCAAGGCTGGCACCGATGTCCATGGGATCGGCCAAGGTTGTCACACCGGCTCGAACCGCTTCAATGGCGCCCAGCAGCGCCGAAACTAGAATGTCGTCCTCATTCAAGACCTCATACTTGGCGCGGGTCAAAGAGCGAATCCAATTCCAGAAATCCAAGCCCTCCAGATAGCCGCGCAGCACGGTGAGTTCGAGATGGCTGTGGACATTCACCAGCCCGGGCATCAGCGCAGCGTTGGGAAAATGTTTTGACTCATGCCGGGGGTAACGCTTGCGAACCGTCTCCAGAAGGCCGGCTTCCAGAATCTCTCCGCGTTCAACGGCGATGGCGCCATTTTCCAGAGGCGGTGAACTTACCGGAACGACCCAACGGCCTGAGAGGATCATAAGAAGGGATTCGTCTGCTCGAGGGATTCCAAAAGGTAGGTGGCCTTCTGGCTGGCGGTGTCGATGGCGAAACGCGAGATAAAGAAGTTCCGCTCGAAGAGATCCATCATCCGCTCGCGAAGGCCAAGCTGTATCTTTGCCGCTGCTTCTGGCTGGGCCGATTTCAGTTCCTGAATGTTGAGCGGCACTTCCAGTGAAATGAGGTTCTCAGAAGACGGGACGGGCACTGGCGGCGACCCGATACGGGACTTTACCCGCGCGCTGTTCAAGTGCCACTCAGCGATGAGGCGATCCGTCGGCATCCCGCCATGCAGATGGCTGGTGCTGACGCCATAGACGTTCACCAGGTACTTGCGGCACACAGCGCCCAGCAGTTCGAGGTTGATGCGGGCATTCCGAATTTCTAACGGGTCGAACGTCCATTCAACCAAGTTGATTCCCCGAGACAGCGCTTCTTCGCGTTGGGCCAGCTTCAACTGCCGTCCGATTCCCTGGTTCTGGCATTCCGGAAGCACTCCCATCATGTTCGAGTGCAAATACACCTGTCCGTCGCGATAACCCGGAAAGGCATTGAGAAAGCCGAGGACTTGGCCGCTGCTATCTACGGCGCCGAACACTTGGCCACCGATCTTGGCGCAAACCACGAGGCTGCGGAGCGGAACAATGTCTGCGTCGGCGAAACCCCAGGCCCGGCGTTGAATCTCGACGCATTGGCGCAGTTGGTCGATGTCTTGCAGAAATACGACGCGGTAGCTAGAGGATTTGGGCATTGCGGGAGGCTTCGAGGTGTTGCGCCAGATGCCGCCAAGAGCGCAACCGAGAGGTAAGTTAGCACAACGCTTTTGGAACGGTCAACGCAGGGGGCGGACTTGCTGTCCTGCCACGACAGTGGACCTTCGCGAAGGCAACCTCGTGCCCCCCATGCCGCCAAAAGCGCGGCGTCTCCTTCGTCAACGGGGACGAAGAGTTTTGGACGCGCCGAAGTCCAAACAAAAGGCGGGCAGGCAAGTCCCCTTTAACCAAGGGCAAAGGCCGGAGGCCTTGGGGTTGTCTGGGACTCGTCCACCGAGGGTGCCGACAACCCTCCGACAACCCCCGCGCGGTTTCTACGTGCCCTGGGCTTCAGAATTTTGGCCTTTGAGGCCACCCCCAACTGCAGGCCAGGAAGTTCGGTGACCTACGGTTTGATTCCAGCCAGGTCCGATCCCAGCGTGTTCGGACCTCGATTTATGCAATCAGAAAATAGCCCCTTTTTGTTTCGAGAATATGCAATGCTTCAAGAGGCGACGACTGCCTTCGAGCTAGCGTCATTCCAATTGCCTCAGCCCGCAAGCGCCTCACAGCCTTACTCGGAGAGCATGTATAATTCTGGCCATGGAAGGCGAAATGAAAAGAGATAAATGTGATGTCCTCCGATTTCTTGGCAAGGATCGGGTGTCCCTCGTTTCGAGGAAGGATTGATGCGCGAGTTCAGTAAGGATCGATTCTATTTTGTTCTCCTCATCTTCCTCCAACTTGCAGACTGGGCGTTTACTCTAACTGGGATCTATGCCTTCGGGACCCACGTAGAAGGCAATGTTCTGTTTCGATTTCTCTTTCAGCATTTTCATTGGATTGCCGTCATTACTTTCTTTAAGGCAGTCGTGGTTGTCGGTGTTTTCTACTTGTACAGCAGCCGAAGGCACGGAGCCGTGCGCCTGGGGGCCTTCTACTATTTTCTCGTTGTTTTTTGTCCCTGGGTCTACGGTCTCGGCGTACTGACTCAAAAGTAGAGAGGCCTTTGGCTGGGTGACGCTGGGCGGAATTGGCTGGACTTTGAAAAATCGATTTGCTATAAACCCCTCGGTTTTCAACACGACAAGATTTCAGTTTGGCTTTGAATTGCGGGGTAGACCCCAACCCCCGTTCAGCACTTTTCTTCAAGCCGCATTGTTTCACATCCACAAATTGACTGGCTATTGCAGCGCGGGCACAGTCTTCAGCGTAGACGGTAGAAGGGTTTTTTGGACGTCGCCGCGTTCCGGGTGAAATATGGACTTCCTCCAGCTGATTTGGATCATCCCTTTGTTCCCGGCGGCCGGCGCCGTGATCAACGGGCTGTTGGGAAAGAGACTACCGAAGCGGTTGATAGGTATCGTCGCTTGCGGCCTAGTCGGGCTGGCCTTTATCTTCGCATTAGGCGCGGTGAACCAGCTTGCGCATCTGCCCCCCCATGAGCGTCACTTTGAGGTGGAGTTATTTACCTGGATTCCCGCGGGCATGGGCGAATTGCGTTCTGGGGAGATCTCTCCATTTCTGATTCCCTGGGGATTTCAGCTCGATCCGCTCTCAGCCGTAATGGTGTTGGTTGTCACCGGCATTGGGTTTCTTATTCACATTTATTCCGTCGGCTACATGGCCCATGAAGGCGGCTATTACCGTTTCTTCTCTTATCTCAACCTCTTCATGTTTTCCATGCTCACGCTGGTGCTGGCGAACAATTTCGTGTTGATGTTCGTCGGCTGGGAGGGCGTGGGTCTTTGTTCCTATCTGCTCATCGGCTTCTACTTTCACAAGAAGAGCGCTAGCGATGCCGGCAAGAAGGCCTTCATTGTTAACCGGGTGGGCGATTCCGGCTTCATGCTGGGGATGTTTCTCATTTTCACTCTATTTGGATCACTGGATTTTTCGACCGTTTTTGATCTGGTGAAGAGCAAAGCCGCGAGCGGGTCTCTGGTTACAGGCGACGCGATGATCACCGCAGTCTGCATTCTGTTGTTCATCGGCGCGACGGGGAAGTCGGCTCAGGTGCCGCTGTATGTGTGGCTGCCCGACGCTATGGAAGGGCCCACGCCGGTGAGCGCGTTGATCCATGCGGCGACCATGGTGACGGCGGGAGTTTACATGGTGGCGCGCTGCAATGCGCTGTTTGTGCTGGCGCCGACAGCCATGCTGATGGTGGCCATCGTGGGAGCGCTGACGGCCATCTTTGCGGCTTC
>JAKEER010000165.1 GCA_022616615.1 Acidobacteriota bacterium | reverse complement strand
GAGGCTTTCTTGTGGATGCCGCTTTGGTGAAGGGCCAAGCGAAAGGCATCCTGAACGTTGCTGAGGGGTGTGGGTCTTTCGGCGGTGGAGCGATGAATGCCACCGCGTCCGGAAGCGGGGAAAATCCAGACGGGGTTGCCATGGGTTTTCCAGTACTGGCGAAGCAGCTCCAAGGTTGAGTCCGGTAAGGGGACGTAACGATCCTTGCCGCCCTTGCCGTGATGGAGGTGAATCAGCTTGCGCGCACTGTCGATGTCGCTGACTTGAAGGTGAGTGCCTTCCTGCGGACGCAATCCGCAGGACTAGATGGTGGTGAGACAAGTTCGATAGCGGAGCAATCGGACTAGCGAGAGAATCTGGCGGACTTCTTCCCGGCTGAGGACGACGGGCAGTTTCTTTTCGCGCGGCGGGCGCACCAGCTGGAGCGTGGCCAGTGAGCGTTCGAGCGTGTGCTCGTAGAAGAATTTCAGGCCGCACAGGGCGATGGTGGTGCCGCTGCGCGACCAGTGCTTGACGTTCTTAACGAACAGAAAGTACTGCCGCAGTTCTTCATCGCTGATCTGGTCCGGTGGCTTGTGATAGTGCTGGGCGAGTTGGCGGGCGGCGCGAACATACATCTGTTGGGTGCGCGCCGACATGCCGCGCAGCTGCAGGTCTTCGATCATACGTTGTTGGAGTGGGCTCATGGCATACCTCCTTGAGTTGTGAGCATGCAGGCTGAATTCGCCTCCAGGAGGTACATTATCAGAGCCAAGGCCACCTGATCGGATCACCCCCTGCCGCGACAGCGGCTTCGTTCAACAACAGCATGCAGCGGACGGCGCTTCGCGCCGCCGCTGATGCTGGACGTTAGACCGTCTTTTGCGGTTGCCTGGGATCTTGTGCGGAGAGTGGATCTCAGGCTCGTAGTGAAGCACGCCAGTGCTTCCGCGCCCCGTTCAAAATAGCAAAGGGCGTGTGTGTTTCAGCGCCACGGGCGTGGCGCACTACGAGCGGGAAACGGCGGCCTCCCGCTGCTGCACGTCTCGGTACGTCAGTTTCGATTGCGCCCTCGCATAAAAGTTATGGCACACCTGATACCGGCTCTTGGACTGTTGTTGCTTCTCGTTGTTGAAGCTGGGTCGCACGAACCACGCCGCGTGGCTGGCGTTCCAGGAGTCGTCGCAGCCGGACCAATCGTTGAACTGGTGCCAGTTCGACCTGGCATACTTCCACCGCATGCGCACGCGGCTGGTGGCTGCTGGCGATCGCGGGATCTATGCCGCAGTGATGCTGTTCGGGGGTTGGGAGATGCGGCGGCGCGGCAAGACACCGAAAGTTCGCGACGTTCCCGCGAACGCTGACATCCATCGAATTCAACCTAAATAAAAACTCATGGCACAAGTCAGACGAAGCCCGGAAGAACACGAAGTTGTGGTTGTCGGCTCCGGCGCCGGCGGCGGATCTGCAGTCCAGGTGCTCACCGAAAAGGGCATCAGGGTAACGCTGTTGGAAGCGGGTCCAATGCTCGACCCCGTTAAGGAATTCAAGGAACACATGTGGCCTTACGAAGTGGATCACCGAGGCGCGGAAGAGGGCGGCGCGGCCTATTTCGGCAAAGGCAAGCCCTACGGCTACTTCGCAACCACCAGCGGAGATTGGCAGTTGGATGGCGAACCGTATACGGTCGGCGAGGGGAGCGAGTTTCGATGGTTTCGCTCGCGCATCATCGGCGGACGGACCAACCACTACGGAAGGATGTCTTTCCGCTTCTCTGATTACGACTTCAAACCCTACGACCGTGATGGACTTGGAACCAATTGGCCCATCTCTTACCAGGACCTCGCTCCCTACTACGACAAGGCTGAAGCCTTCATCGGAGTCACCGGCAGCAAGGAAGGCATTCGCAGCGCACCTGACGGGGTGTTTCAAGAGCCGCCTCCGCCGAAGGCTCATGAGATCCTGATCAAAAAGGCGTGCGACCGGATGGGTATTCCCTGTATTCCAAACCGGCGTGCTGTCATCACCCGCGAGTTGAATGGGCGCCCACCCTGCCACTACTGTGGCCAATGCGGCCGCGGCTGCCTCACCGCGTCAAATTACTCCTCCAGCCAGGTTCAGATTTTCCCTGCCATGAAGACGGGCAAACTCAAGATTATCGACATGGCGATGGCGCGGGAAGTCCTTACGGATGGAAACGGCAAGGTAGTGGGTGTTTCATACATCGACAAGCGGACCCGGGAAGAAAAACATATTCGCTGCCGGGCCGTAATTCTGGCGGCCAGCGCGTGTGAATCGGCTCGTCTCCTGCTTAACTCCAAGTCGAAGTACTATCCCAACGGATTGGCCAACGGTTCGGGCGTGGTTGGGCGCTTCCTCATGGATACGGTGGGCTTTGGCCTGAGCGGCCAGGTGCCAGCGCTGGAAGGACTTCCACATTACGACACCGATGGATTCGGCGGCGCCCATCTGTACATGCCGTGGTGGCTGTGGGAGAAACACAACGAAGTGGGCTTCCCGCGTGGTTATCACATCGAGATCGGTGGTGGTTATGGAATGCCCGACATCGGCTCGTTCCACCGGCAAGCCAGAAAATTCGGCTACGGCAAGAGTCTCAAAGAGGGTGTTCGGAGGGAGTATGGCACCACCGTGGGCTTGGCCGGCCGGGGTGAGATGATTCCTAACAACCACAGTTATTGTGAGATCGACCCCAAGATCGTGGACAAATGGGGAATTCCTGTACTGCGTTTTCACTTCAAGTGGACGGACTACGAATGGAAGCAAGCACGCCACATGGAACGAACCTTTGCGGAGATCATCGAGACCATGGGCGGCAAAGTGCAGAGCCTGAAGAACGCCGAGCGGGAGAGAAACGGCATCTCGGCGCCAGGCACGATCATCCACGAGGTCGGCACCGTGCGCATGGGCGACGACCCGCGCACTTCGGCAGTCAACGGCTTTTGCCAGGCCCACCAAGCCAAGAACCTGTTTGTCTGTGATGGCGGCCCCTTCGTCAGCAACCCGGACAAGAATCCCACGCTCACCATCAACGCTCTCACCTGGAGAAGTTGCGACTATCTGGCAGAGGAGATGAAAAAAGGCAATGTCTAACACAAGCGAGACTTTGATCCAGATTGGAGAGGTGTCTCGGCGCGATGCGTTGCGAAGTATCGCCCTGGCTGTAACTGTGGTGGCGGGTGGGCAGATGAAGCTGGAGGCCGCCCAGCAGGTGCATTCGCATGCGCGAGGAGAAAAGAAGAAGACGGGCTCGTACAAAGCCAAGCTGTTTACAGAGCATGAGTTCAAAACGCTTGGAAGGCTGGCTGAGTTGATCGTGCCCGCGGATGCAGTATCCGGCAGCGCCCGCGACGCCGGCGCGCCTGAGTTTATTGATCTGCTCGCCAGCCAGAATGAAGACCTGGCTGCGATCTTTACCGGAGGCCTTGCCTGGCTGGACGCAGAAATGCGACACCGCCACTCAGCACCGTTTGTTGACACCAAACCAGAGCAACAGACAGCGATGCTGGATTTGTTGGTGAAGGCACAGGAGACCGATCGGGAGCGATCCGCGAAAGGCCTGACCTACGAAGTGTCCGAACACTATAGGGATTTCAAATCCTACGGTATCTATGCCGCTTCAGATTTGGGTCCTGGAGTGGTGTTCTTCGGCTGGGCAAGAAAGATGACAGTCGATGCTTTCTACACCAGCGAAATCGGCATCAAGGATGTGGACTTCCGCGGCAACGGTTCCATCAGCAAATACGAAGTGCCCAAGGAAGTGATCGACTATGCTCTGAAGCATTCCCCGTTTGCCAGCTAGACAGACCCAGAGTGGCCAAGATGACAAACGGTTGGAACATCGAGATGAGCTTCAAACTCCTGGCCAGGGACCTCGAAATGAAATCTGAGGGGGTCCTACTGAAAGGAGAACACAAAATCGCACACCTGATACCCACTCTCGGACTGTTGCTGCTTCTCGTTGTTGAAGCTGGGTCGCAGGAACCGCTCCGCATGGCTCGCATTCCGGGAGTCGTGGCAGCCGGAGCAATCGTTGAACTGGTGCAGGAAGGCTTCCAATTCGCTGAGGGGCCTGTTGTCACGCCGGACGGGACGCTCTACTTCACGGACTTTGCCGCGAACCGGATCTATCGTATGGGTCCGAAGGGCGGCATCGAGGTCTTCCGTGAAGGAGCCAACGGCGCGAACGGGCTCGCGCTCGACTCAGACGGGACTCTTCTCGCCGCTGAGATGCGCGGCAAACGTGTTATCCGCATGGATAGCCGCGGCAATGTCACCCCTGTCGCCGTATCGACAGCGGCGGGGCAGCCGTTTCTCAGGCCGAATGACCTCATTGTGGACCGGCGCGGCGGCATCTACTTCACAGATCCCGTACCGGAGGACAAACCAGGGAAATCATTCGTCTACTACATCCG
>JAKEER010000164.1 GCA_022616615.1 Acidobacteriota bacterium | reverse complement strand
GACGCGAAGCCGCGTGGATTTCAACCGCGAAAACTTCCTTCCTTTTGGGGACCTGGCCCGAGACGGGTTCGGGGGCTGGTACGCCGATGGAAACGCCTCGCTAGACGGCCCATCGCCGAGCGGAGAATTTGCCGTCGCGAACAGCGGGCCGGCTGCCGTCACCGGAGTTTTTCCTGCCGGCATCTACACGCACGCGCTATCCGAACGTCTCGATGCCGCATTGCGCTCGCCACTGGTTCCGAAGGATAAGAAGTTCCTAACCCTTCAGGTGGTTGGCGGCAGAATGGGTGCGTGGCGGCCCATCCTCGACAACTGCATGCTCAGCGAGGGTTATCAGCTGTTGGACTCCGACTCGCCGCGCTGGCTGAAGATTCCCAATCGCGACGATCAGCCGACGTTGCCTTTCTACGTGGAACTGGTGACGAAAGGCAGCAACCCAAGAATCCCCGACCGTCCAGAGCGCCTAAAAAGGGATCAAGTCACGCAAGCTCAGCTCGACTCGCCTTATTCCTATTTTGGCATCGCGCGGGCCTTCCTTCACGACGTCGACGAATCTCCGCGCGAGGAACTTTCTCATCTGGCGCCGCTGTTCGCTGGTGCTTCCCCGGCCAGCAGGGAAGCGCTCGCCGAACGCTACGCCGCGATCATTCGTCGGTCGCTCGATCGCTGGGCTGCGGGCAAGTCCACTGACGACGATGCGCGCTGGATTGGTTGGCTGCTGGAAAACCGGCTGGTTACCAATGCCAGTAGCCAGACGCCACGTTTGCACAGACTCGTCGAGGACTATCGCCTGGCTGAATCGCGCATCGCTGCCCCGAAGACCTTTAACGGCATGGCGGATCTCGAAGCGGGCTACGACTTCCCCGTGCTGCCTGCCGGAGACGCAGAGCACCCTGGGAAGATTGTTCCGCGCGGATTTCTTCAGCTCATTACAGGAACACCGAAAGGTGTGAAGGCATTCGGAAGCGGCCGACTTGAGATTGCGAACTTGATCGCAAGCCCTGCGAATCCATTGACCGCACGTGTCATGGCCAACCGGATCTGGCTCCACGTGTTTGGACGCGGCATTGTACCCACGGCCGACAATTTTGGAGTTTACGGGGAGCGGCCCTCGCATCCCGAGTTACTGGACGCGCTGGCAGCGCAGTTTATCCGTGAAGGCTGGTCCATCAAGAAGCACATTCGCTTTCTGCTGATGTCGCAAACTTTCCAGCAATCCAGCCAGGCTTCGCCGGAGGCATTGGTGAGCGATCCTCAGAACCGGCTCCTGTCGCATTATCTCGTCCGGCGCCTCGAAGGTGAATCAGTTCGTGATGCGATTCTGGCGGCTTCCGGCCGACTGGATCGCACGATGTACGGTCCCAGCATCCAGCCCTACCGGGAAGAGCCCAAAGACTATCGCAAACTTCACCAGGGGCCGCTAGATGGCAATGGCCGCCGTAGCATCTATATCAAAGTGACGCGGCACGAAGGTTCGCGCTTTCTCGATACCTTCGACTTCCCCAATCCGACGGTCGCACGCGGCAACCGCGATACCACCAACGTCCCGGCCCAGGCGCTGGCGCTTTTGAATGATCCTTTCGTCCTAGATCAGGCCGGCGTGTGGGCCGACAAGCTGATCAAAGCTCAGGCACCCACCGTGGAGTCGCGACTGGATTCAATGTTTCGCACGGCGCTCGGAAGATCGCCTGATGACGTCGAGCGTGCCCGATTTGCGGGCCTTGCCAAAGAATTGGCGAGCCTTCACAAAGCGGCTCCCGGAAAAATACTCGAGAGCCGCGAGGTCTGGAAAGACATGGCACATGCCATCTTCAATTTGAAGGAGTTCACTTATCTTCGCTAGGCGCATTCGTGAAATACGGTATTAGGGTCGGGAGCCCCAACTTATGAGCCACCATTCGTCGGAATCGCAATGCCCAGGTTGTGCACCTCGGCCTCTGTCGCGCCGTGACGTTCTCAAATACGCGTCGAACGGCTTTGGACTGATGGCGCTGTCAGCGCTCATGTCCGACAAGGCTTACGCGAGTCTCGCGGCGCCAACGCCCCACTTCCAGCCCAAAGTCAAGAATGTCATTTTCTGCTTCATGCCTGGCGCGGTTTCGCATGTGGACACGTTTGACCCGAAGCCGAAGCTGGCTGAGCTCGATGGCAAGTCCTTCGATGGCATTTACCAGGTGGGCGCCAAGAAAGAAACCAATCGAAAGTGGGTGCAGAGTCCGTGGCAGTTCCAGCAGCATGGGCAGTCTGGAATCTGGGTGAGCGACCTGTTTCCAAACTTGGCTGGCTGTGTGGATGACATCACCGTGATCCGCTCCATGGTTTCTGGGTTCCCGCTTCACCCGCGCGCCAATCTGTTGATGCACACGGGGCGCAACACCGGCGGATTTCCAAGCCTGGGCTCATGGGTCAACTATGCACTGGGCAGCGAAAACAAGAATCTGCCTGGATATGTGTTGTTGCATGCCGGCGCCGTGCCGCCGGGAGGGTTGGAGAACTTTTCCAACGGTTTCCTGCCGGCCACGTATCAAGCCACGCCCATGCAGGCCGATGGCAAGCCTGTCGTCAATATTGAGCCGGCTGACAAGGATCCCCAGATCCAGCGAGCGAAACTGGATGTGCTGCTTCAGGAAGACCGGCAATTCCTGCAATCGATTCGCAGCGATGACGCGGTCGAGTCTGCGATTCAGAATTACGAAATGGCTTACAAGATGCAGTCGGTGGTACCCGACGTTTTGAATCTGGACAAAGAGAGCGAGGCAACCAAAAAACTTTATGGATTGGATGCAGCCGACAAGAACAAACGGCTGTATAGCACGCAATGCCTGCGCGCCCGGCGTCTCATTGAATCGGGCGTTCGCTTTGTCGAAATCACCTGCCCGGAAGTCTATGGCGAGAACAACGGGACCTGGGACCAGCATACTGAATTGAAAAAAGGGCACGAAGGCAACGCCTTCATTACGGATCAGGGTATTACAGCGCTGCTCAAGGACTTGAAATCCAGGGGCCTGCTGAACGAGACGCTGGTGGTTTGGGCGACTGAATTCGGCCGGACACCTCACGCCCCGAAGCCCGACGGCCGTGACCACCACGAGACAGCATTCACGATCTGGATGGCTGGCGGGGGTCTGAAGAACGGATTGGTATATGGTGCGACCGACGAGGTTGGCATGCATGCAGTGGAGAATGTCACGGAAGTGTTCGACCTCCACGCCACGATCCTTCAGCTTCTCGGACTCGATCACAAAAAACTGACATACCGCTTCGGCGGCCGCGACGTGAGCCTCACTGACGTTCACGGCCAGGTCATCAGCGGGATTCTTGCCTGAAGCAGTCCCTGACAATCGTCCTCCTCGTCGTCCTCGTGCCCGTTCTGGGCATAGATCGAGGACGCGCACGACGACGAAGCGGGACTGCGGGGTTACCGCATTTTCATCCCTTGATAGTGCCGCACATCGGCACAAGGAACTCTAGCCCGACTTTGACAACTCAGTTGCTCGGAGAGAAAGAATGGAGGGGGCCGGAAGGCCAAGTTGTGTGGAGTCAATCGGGGGGCATTAGCCAGGCCGAAAGGCGCGTGTAGTGGCGACCTACCCTCTTGAAGACTGTTGCGGAGTGTGGACAATAGCGGCATGTACTTGCGCATGTCGTGCCGCAAGAAGAATGGCAAAGAGCACCGAAGCTGGAGCGTGGTCGAAAGTCACCGAACCCGCGATGGGCGGGTGCTGCAGCGGCATGTGCTTTATTTGGGGAGATCAACGACAGTCAGCAGGAGGCCTGGTGGCGAACGATCGAGGTGTTGGAAAACGGCCAGGCAAAACCGCAGCAGGTTTCCTTGCTGGCCGAAGATCGTCGGGTGCCCTCGCAGTGGCACGAAGTGATTCACGTCAAGGTGAATCAGATGCGGCTGGAGATTGACCAAAGAAACATACCCATTCTGGCGCAGCGTTTGCAGGAAGCCGGATATAACGTCTCGGATCCCGATAACCACGCCAACGAATTTGGGGGGTGGACAGCAGACTAGAGCTGGGGTGCTCCTGTCGGGCTCCGCTGTCGCCGGGATACCAGTACAACAGCACACCGTTTCTTCTGAGCGAGTATGGAGGCATTGCTTATATTCCGCCGGGCGCGAAGGTCCCAGAAGAGGCGTGGGGCTATGAGGGAGTGGAAAAGGACCGCGGAAGCAGCCCTCGAGCGATATCGCGGCTTGACATCAGCTATTTTCAGGATCCCTGCTTTCGCCGGTTATTGCTACACGCAGTTGACCGATGTCGAGCAGGAGGTCAACGGGTTGATGACCTACGACCGCAAACCCCAAGTTCGACCCCAAAGCGGTGCACGCCATCAACAATCCGCTAGGCAGTCGCGACCATTAGGAGAAGATCAGATTTTCGTTGCCGGGGCTGATAGAGTCGAGCACTCTCTTTAATTTCTCGTCAAGGGTTTGCCAGAATGGCAGCATGTGGTTTCCTGTTGACAAGTTTGCAAAGAATATGTTATTCACCAACGATGATCAACTATACTAGACAACACAAGGAAGAGTCAAGCCGTAACTCTCATCATCTCGATTACTTTATCTTAGGCTGTTTAGGAGAAAGCGACCAGCCCGTAGGTTCAGGAAGTTTGTTTTATCTTTCGAACGAGCAAGGGCAGACGATAAGCGCTCCTACCATCGGGCGAAGATTACGCGATCTGGAGCAGCGAGGACTGGTCGAAAAAGTTAGCGTGGAAGGACGCATACTAACGCCGGCCGGTCGCTCCATTCTTGAGAAATTGAAGCAAGACCGCCGGATCGAAGTCTCTGCCCAGGAGTTTCTCCATTTGCTTAAGCGCGATAGCCGCAGCGATATTATTGACCAACTGGCGGCTCGGCGCGTGATTGAAAGCGAGACTTCCGCGCTGGCCGCTTCCAACGGCTCGGTGGAAATCATAGAGCGGCTGGAAGAACTCATCGAGCGGCAGCGAGCGTTGGTAGCGCAAGGAAAAATGGCCGTTGAGGAGGATATTGGCTTTCACGAAACCATCGCTGAAGCCTCTGGCAACAAGGTGCTTGCCGGGATGGCCCATCTGCTTCGCTCCCAGAAACAGCTGAATTACGTCGTGGCTGCCATTCGCGCCAAGGTCCACACTCGCTTCGTGGTTGATCATGAAGAGATTCTTCAAGCGATCAAGGCACGCAAATCCACTCTCGCGCGGCAGGCCATGGAACATCACCTTGACAAATTAATTGCTGATGTCGGTCGCTATTGGGAACAAGCATTTCCGCGCCGGCCCTCCCCGCGTAGGTAATGCTTAAGATGCAGATACATTGGTCCTCAAGCGTCTTGGACAGTGCGGCTGGGTCGCCTCGCATCGAGCAGAAGTCCGAAATTCGATAACGGAGATCACATTGAGGCGTTCAAAGTGTATCGTTGTCAGTCTGTTGTTGGCAAAGAGTGTCGTCAGTTGGGCGTTTGCGCAAATGCTCATCGCCCGGATTCAACCACCCCAGGATCCTGCGAAGCTCCCCAGTCCCCCGGCGCCCAGGGCACCAGCGGAGGAACGGATCGCCAGCGTGGATGGCGCGAAAGCCGGCCAGTCGTGGGAGGGATGGGGAGCTACCGACCTCTTCAACTTCGACGGAATGGCCGTAGAGGAGGAGGCCTGCAAGCCAGGGCCCCTCTCCCGCGAGGCGCGCATGGCTATCCTCAAGCTGTACTAATCAGGACATGGCGATGACCTGCGTCCGATTTCTGGCCCATGGAAGACGTACACGATCCCGCTTCGATAAGGGAACCTAATAGCGAGAGGAAGGCTATTCACCAAGCTGACCCAGCCCCAGGTGCCCGAATATCGTAGACCCATAGGGTAGGTCATGACCAGATCGTGCAGGTTGGATTGCAGTGGCGGCACTGATCTATGCTGCCATGTGATGACGACCGGAACCCCGCTGATTCTTCATCGGCAGTCATTTCACACTCCAGTGCGGAGAGTTTTGTAATGAAGATCACCAGCATCAAAACGCATCTCTGCCATAATGCGGGGCATCGCTATTGGATTTTTACCGAGATTCATACCGATGAAGGAATCACCGGTGTCTCCGAAGTTGGTATGAATCAGGAAAAGACGGTAGCCACGGCCATCGGATCCTTGGCGGAATATTTGCTAGGAAAAGATCCGACACGCATTGAAGAACATTTCGAGAAACTCTATCGCACCGGCTACTGGGTGGGCACCATTCGCTGCACGGCCATCAGTGCTGTCGAGATGGCCCTATGGGATATTCTGGGGAAATCTTTGGGGGTTCCGGTCTATCGCCTCCTGGGAGGTCCAACCCGCGATCAGATCGCAGTGTATGCCCACGTCGTGCCCGAAGGCGAAGGGACACGTTCCCAAAAGCTGGCGCAAGGCGCGAAGCTGATGGTGGAGAGAGGGTATCGTGCAGTCAAAATGGATCCCTTTGGGCGCGACTATCGCCGCGGCGTTTCGGATCCGCATTTTCCTCCTTATATTAAAGAAACGGAACACTTCCCCAACCAGGTGATCGATCTGGCCTGCCAGGACGTCGGAGCGGTGCGTGAAGCAGTGGGGCCGAACGTCGATATCATGGTGGACTTTCATGGGAAGCTCAGCCCGGCCAACGCTATTCGGTTGGGGGAGACGTTAGAGCAGTTCCGTTTGCTGTTTATAGAAGATCCTGTGCCGCCAGAGAACGTAGATGGATTGGTGCTGGTCTCGCGCGCCCTGTCCACTCCTGTCTGCGCCGGGGAGCGTCTGGTCACGGTCTATGGGTTTCGAGAATTGCTCAATAAGCAGGCGGTCGCCGTGATCAATCCGGACGTTACCAATGTGGGCGGCATCTCTGAAGCTCGCAAAGTGGCCGCCATGGCAAAGGCAAGCTATATCACGGTAGCCCCTCACAACCCCAATGGTCCTCTGGCCACAGCCGCCAGTGTCCATTTAGCCGCTTCCATACCAAACTTTCTAATGCTGGAACGCCGCGGCCTTATCGAAGATGTGGCACGTGCCGATGAAGTAGGCTCGCCGCCGTTGCAAATGCAAGACGGGAAGCTGCTGCTCCCAACTGGACCGGGCTGGGGCGTTGAGCTAAACGCTGAAGCACTGGCACGTTATGCCAACCAAGAATTCTCCTCAGAACCACTCTAGGGGGCAACCGCATTGATTTGGGGTTGTCGGGCAAGCAAGACACGGTCATGCAGTACGTAATCAGGGACCGCCGGGGCCTGAGGAAACGTGAGTGGTCGGACGCCTCAGAGACTCAGAGGGAATCGCCTATGTCTCCACTCCCAGCCAAGGAAGCAATACCCCTAGGAACCCCTTCGTTTCAGGGTGTTTTTTCAAGCGCGTCCCTGGTGGTTCTGGTCGGGCTGCTGCTAGGCTCCACCACGATCAATTACATCGATCGCCAGGTGCTCTCGGTGCTGGCCCCCCTCTTGCGGGATGAATTCCATCTGAGCAATGCCCAGTATGCCGGCATCCTGAACGCCTTTCTGATTACATACGCGTTCTCTTACGCTCTGACAGGTTGGGTGATAGATCGGCTCGGGGTGGGGCGTGGGTTGACACTGGCCATCATCTGGTGGTCTACCGCCGGCATGTTGACCGCGCTGGCCCGGGGGCCGCTGAGCCTCGGCTTCTTTCGAGCCTTGCTGGCGGTTGGGGAGGGTGGTGGTTGGCCTTCTTTCGCCAAAGCGGTGGCCATGTGGGTCCCGCCCCATGCACGCACCCTAGCGATCGGCGTTTGCAACAGCGGGTCCAGCCTGGGCGCCATGATTGCTCCGCCACTGGTGGTTTTCGTCACCGCGCGCTATGGCTGGCGTGCCGCCTTCATAGTGACCGGCGCGATCGGTTTTCTCTGGGTGCTGGCCTTTCAGCTCTTTCGCTACCTGCATCCGCAAATGCGAGCCACCGACAGGGGGCACTCGCCCCGCGAGGCGGGCACGCCGGCCCTCCGGTGGAGGTCGCTGATCGGATACCGGCAGACCTGGGCGGTGTTTCTCATGCGTTTCTTCGCCGACCCGCTCTGGTATTTTTACGCCTTTTGGATTCCCGAATTTCTGACCCGCGAGCGTGGCCTGAACTTGGCCAGCATCGGCGCCGTGGCCTGGATCCCTTTTCTGGTCGCCGATATCGGGAATCTCACGGGCGGCTATATCACGTTGCGGCTCCAGCGCGCCGGCTGGAGTGTCAACCGCACCCGCAAGACCCTGATGCTGCTGGCCACGCTTATGTCGCCGATCGCGATCGCCGCAGTCTTCATGAAATCGCTTTTCTGGACCATCGCCTTCCTTAGCGTGGCGATCTTTTTCTGGATGTTCTGGTCGATCACGGTCCACACGTTGCCTGGCGACTACTTTCCCCCGCACGCAGTGGCTTCTGTTTTCGGTTTCGGCGGGACTGGCTCCACGGTGGGTTCGGTGATCAGCATGTGGGCAGTAGGCCAGGTCCTGGACCTGACCCACAGTTATGTGCCTGTCTTTGTGGGAGTCGGGCTGCTGATGCCACTGGCGTTTCTGTCCGGCTCACTCCTGATGGGTCGTGTGGAACCGGTTCGTCTCAAGGGGACGTCCGGCTAGCTAAGCATTACTCTGTTAAGTTTCCATGGGTGGCGCATACATCGGGCCTCTTCCGATGTGTGCAGGCGGTACGCACACATAGCAAACTGCGCCATGTGTGCGCCACCCGAGGAAGTATCGGTTACAAGACTTAACACATCTGTTACACGCGACTCACGGACGTGGAACAAGAGGTCAACGGCCTAATGACATACGACCGAAAGCCGAGATTCGGCGTCCGTATTATCCAGGGATCAAAAGCAACCCTCCCAGACCTCCCTCAATAATTTGCCATAATTTGCCACTGAGAGGTGATACTTTGAAAGACAAAGTGGGTTAAAGCCTCAGCAAAAAGCTAGTTGACAAGTCCGCGAAAGATATGTTAGTCACCAACGATGATCAACTATGGGAGTGGTGCTGAGTGCTAAGACATGAATTTAGAATGCTCCATCTTACGCTGCTTAGGGGGAACGCAAGCATCGCGACAGAACGTTCGCAATCCGAATGGGCCCGTAAGGCCAGTCACAAGTGATCATTTATTGAGAAGAGTTGCCAGCCGGAAAGGATGAAATATGCCAACCCATGCGGACGTAATGGCTAAAACAATTGCCAAACAAGGCGTAGAGTACGTCTTCGGCCTGCCCGGCGGCGAGATCGTTGCATTCATCGACGCGTGCCGCCGCGCCGGTATGCGCTTCTTGCTCACAGGTCACGAATCGAGCGCTGCCTTAATCGCACAAGTCGTCGGCCAAATCACTGGGATTCCTGGTGTATGCGCAGCAACGTTGGGTCCGGGAGCCACCAACCTAGTCACCGGTGTAGCCAGCGCCCTGCTTGAGCGAAGCCCACTTCTCGCGGTCACCGCACAGATTCCCTGTGGGATCATTCGCACCATGACTCACCAGCGCTTCGATCTCAACGCGATGTTTGCTCCAATCACAAAGAAGTCCGTAACGGTGGGAAGCGAAGATACGGAAGAGTTAATCGATAAGAGCCTGACACTCGCCGCAGAACCCCGGCCCGGTCCGGTTCACTTGGTTCTACCCAGTGACTTGGCTGTGGCGGAATGCGATTCGGCAGTCATTTCCAAAGAAGAAGCCACCAAGAACCAGCCAAACGGCAGCGTAGGACTCTCAGGCAAAGTCACCGAAATCGGAGCAAGAATCCTGACTTCGAAGCGACCACTCCTGATCTTCGGACTTGGAGTCACGCCAGTCGCTGCCCCGGCAGTCAGAGGACTGATAGAGACACTCAAAGCGCCTTTCCTAGTGACACCCAAAGCCAAGGGAATCCTGCCAGAGGATCATCCGCTATTTCTGGGGGTTGCTTCCGGGATGGCCATTGACCGTGATGTGGTAGAGACCATTCAGACGGCAGACCTTATCATTGGGATCGGCTTCGATCCCGTGGAATGCGACAAGACGTGGTTTGCGGATGCGGATGTAGTCTCCATTGATTCTGCGTCCATGTCCGAAGGAAGCTATCATCCATTCGAAGCTTTGGGAGAGATCACTTCTCTGCTCACGCAACTCATCGCGACCATTAGCCATGCCAAGCCCTGGCCGAAAGATTTGCTCAGAACCCGTCGTCAAGCCGTTAAACGCTCTGCTCGCCCTGCCGCTAAAGGAGTCTCTCCGCTTGGATTGCTGGAAGGGCTTCGGACGGTGTTTCCAAGGGGGGGAGTGGCGACCTGCGACGTAGGATCCCACAAGTATCTAATGGGCCAGTTTTGGCCATGTTATGCGCCTGGAACCTTCTTCATGTCCAACGGACTGTCGGGAATGGGCTACGGCTTGCCAGCTGCGATAGCCGCCCAGCTGGTTTATCGTGAACGGGCAGTGCTAGCAGTGGTTGGAGACGGGGGCATGCTCATGATGCTTCATGATCTCGCCCTTATTCGTGAACTCCAACTCCCGATCATTATTGTCGTTTTGACTGACAGCAGTTTGAGTTTAATACGAATAGGAATGGAAAGACGCGGCCTCCCTGCTTACGGAGTTGACTTCCGACCGCCGGATTACGCCGCAGTAGCCAACTCCTTTGGGATTCGCGGAGAAAAAGCGACCACTGTCTCCGAAGCCAAAACAGCGGTCGAGCGGGCATTAACCAAGCGATACCCGCTGGTACTAGATGTTCCCATCGACTTTCGCGAGTATTACGATCTGGTTTGACCATGACTAATTTGACTGAAGTTGAGATCTCCGGCCCTCTGCCGATGAGCCTGACGGGACAGGATGGCCGAAGGTCGGCTGAGCAGTTAGTTTGGGACGGGTTATCGTAAAGACTGGTCTGCAAGGAGGATAAGATTTGATGAATGCATCAAGCCAAGGGATGACCGATCGCTTTGCAGAGTTCGTGGAGAATTTTTCCTTCGAGCAACTACCCGCACCGGTGATCTCACAAGCTAAAGAAGTGCTCTACGATGGCCTGGGTTGCCTGCTGGCTGCCACGTCCCCCCAGTTTGATATCGGGGAGGTTCTCCGGAGGTTTGTCCGCGAGACGGGTGGAACACCGGAGTCTCAAATTTTCGGTACGGCCCTGCGAACGAATTGTGTTACAGCCGCGCTGGTTAACGGAGCTCTCGGATACTACTGCGATATCGAGAGCCATCATCCCGGAGCGATCATGCACGCCATTGCAGTTGTTGGACCGGCGGCTCTGGCGGTGGGCGAAAGGCAACGGAGCTCAGGGCGGGATGTGCTAGCGGCCATTGTTTTGGGAATTGATGTAGCCTGCCGGGTCAGCTATGCCCTCAGCGGACCAGCCCTCTATGCCAGGGGATTCCATCCCACCTGTGTCGCTGGGACTTTCGGTTCCCTGGCTGCCGGCAGCCATCTGCTGGGTTTGAAAGGACGATCACTTCGTCATGCTTTCGGTCTTGCGGGCACTGAGGCTTCCGGCCTGCTGGCTTGGGTCAGCGATCCTACCGAACACTCGCGTCCTTTCAATATGGGACTGGCTTCACGCCACGGAGTATTTGCTGCCCACTTGGCTTCGTGCGGCTTTGGAGGGCCACCGGCCATTTTTGAGGGCAAGTATCCGCTAGGTCAGGCTTTTACGGGGCAATGGAACGAGGCGGCCCTTTTCGACGGCTTGGGGGAGAAATTTAAGATTATGGAACTTTATTTTAAGCTCTACGCCTGTTGCGCCTTCATCCATCCTGCTCTCGATGGCTTCTTAGATATAGGGAAGTCTGAAGGCTTAAGGCCCGACGATATTCACCACATCACCCTGCGCTTCCCCAAATCAGGGTACAAAGTAATCGATAATAATGCGCTCCGCTCTCACTGCGCCCAATATGTGCTGGCGCTGGCTGCCCACAAAGGCCGAGTCGAGTTCTATGATATTCTCAATGACCAGCGGTCGGATCCAAGCATTCGCTCGTTGTCGGAGCGAATCACGGTAATAGGCGATGAGGAAGTTGACCGAACCTACCCTGATCTTTATCGCTCCATCATTGTAGTCGAAACCAAAGGGGGTACTCGACATACTCGGGACGTGACTTATCCCAAGGGATCCCCAGAAAACCCGCTCAGCCATGCTGATCTAAAGGACAAATTCTCCACTCTGACTCGCGAAGTGCTCACTCCCCAGCAAGGCGAGGAAATCGCCCAAACGATTAGCCAGATTGAGGAGTTGGAGGAGATCAGCACCCTGATTAGGTTACTCAGGCGGGGGTCTGATATGGAATAACTGTGGAAGGTGGCGTAGGGATGGACGTTCGTTGGCTCTCGAAGGCAGATGTCGAGGCGGTAGGGCTTAGACCTGAGGAGTGCCTGGAGTTGGTCCGACGAACCCTGGAATGGCATGCCCAAGGTCTCGTTGAAATGCCTCCCAAGTTGGGCGTCCATCCTCCGGACGGACGGCATATGCATGCGATGCCTGCCTTCATCCAGCCATTCGGGGCCCTCGGTGTCAAGTGGCTGGGCGACTATCCAGGCAACAAGCGAAGAGGGCTTCCGACTCTATCTGCCGTGATCATTTTGAGCGATCCTCATAGCGGCTCGCCTTTGAGTATCATGGAGGGCACTGCAGTAACGGCCATGCGCACGGCCGCCATGACTGGAGTTTCCCTCCAAGCCTGTGCCAAGCAGGATGTTGAGGTGGCAGTGATCATTGGAACCGGCGTGCAAGCACGCGTACACGCCATCGCTCTTCCCAAAACTTTACCCCAACTGAAAACTATCGTTGTCGTCGGGCGTGATGAGGCCGCTGCCACCCACTTTTGCCAGCTGGTAGAACCTCTATCTGAAGCCAAATTGCTCCCAGCTCCGAGCAGGGAGGAAGCGGTACGCGATGCCTTGGTGGTAATCACCCTGACTAATGCAGTGACGACCCGACTGCTTGAACCGGAATGGCTCATGCCTGGAGTTACCCTTGTGGTGTTGGACAACGGTGGCAAGGAGACGGGAATCCTCTCATATGTAGATCGGGTGATAGTTGATGACCGCAGGCCTTTTGGGAGTGAGGAGGTGCGCCATCGTTTCCCCACCGGGGTCCCACCGATTGAGGGAGAGATTGGGAAAATTCTTATAGGCGAGCTTCCTGGCCGCAGAAATGAGCAAGAGCGAATTTTGATCTTGAACTTGGGCGTGGCTGCCGCCGACATTGCTGTGGCCGCCGAGGTCTACCGTCGAGCTTCTGAATCTGGCGTCGGCACGACGATGTCCCTTTGATCCGTGGCTACTGAGGCAACAGCAGTTCCGCGGCTCCTTGCCTCATGCTGGCCGCAAGACCACTGAGGGATGCATTGGAGAAACGCCAGCCGTGCGCTGGGCGAACTGCTTGAGCAGAATACCGACCAGAGCTTGCGGGTCGCCGGGCTGCTGTAAATTAGTATTCCGAGCCAAGTTGTCCACTGATTCCAATCGAAGTTGTCCACCGATTCCGAGGGAAGTTGTCCAGGGCCATAAGCGTGTACCTTGACCGTTTTCTCAACATGCCAGCGGCGAGGCTCCCACAGCCAGAAGAGGACGTGGAAAACCCGGAAATGCCCTTGGCCGAATTGTCCGCCTTTAACAGCTGGTCGTCTTTGCCGTGAGCGATCCGAAGCAGGCCGGGAAGATCTTGAAATGATCGACGAGCAGTTCTCCATGGATTGCCAGGGAGCAAGGCCGAAAATGAGGAGGGATAGAGTGAATCTAACCCCGCCTCGACTTGAAGAGAAATGGCACAGCGGCGCGGGGCATCTTCCGAAATCGGATTTCATTTTGAAAACTGAAAAAAGCCAAAGAGATCCTTGACTGCACATCTCGGTGGCGTTACAGTCACAATGGGTTGGATGGATACTTTCTCTTCGTACCCTCTTCAATCAAAAAATACGCTCGGCGAACAGTCCTAAAGCCCTCCTGAGCCCGCATCCAGTGCGGGTTTTGTTCTTATTGGCTTTCCAAGCGTGCCAGCTCTCCACGGCACCGAATCTCCTCCACAAGCTGACTTGGTAATCAAGCGTATTCGTTGAAAGATGTGGTTGTGAGATGAATGCCATCCCACTAAAAGCCCGAGGCAGGTCAGCTTTGGCCTCAAAAAAACAATAGGAGCCCCCATGATCAACCAAACCCCTAACGTCCCAGAAGAAACGGAATTGTCAGACACAGCATTGCTGCGCAGGCTTTTTGCACAGCGCGCCTATCAACTGTACGAAGCGAGAGGATGTCTTGACGGCTTTGACTTGCAGGACTGGTTGCAAGCGGAGCGTGAGGTTTTAGAGCAACTCACGGAGCCTGAACAAGCTGCAGCGGTGGCCCGTTAAATCATGGCCCGAACCAGAAAGGAGTTTCGTATGTGTTACGCATCAGCAGAAGGGCATTCACGCAACGCAAGAGCAGACGAGGTGTTGGTCGTGCGACGACAGCCGCACGGGACGAATTGGCTGGTCTCACCGGAGGACGCTTCCACCGCCGTGTGCTTGAGAAGCGGGACTGCAGTCGAGTTGCTCTATATTCCGGAAGATACCCAACGACGGTTCCGGGTGCCGCAGGAGACTACAGCGACATTTAAGATGGCGGGTTGGTGGCGGCGCGATGTTTTTGTACTCAACAACGGACGAAAAGTGGTCTTGAGCAAGCTGCAGGAAGGGCAAGTGGTTCGGGTGCTCTCGGTAACGGAGACTGCGAGCCGCACGAAGCCGCCTGTCTGGGAAGAGGCGAAAAATCTCAACCCTGAGTGGGCCGGCGGAAAGGATTCCGACGCTTCGGTATCCCGTATAAGGTAGATGTTCCACATTTCCAATGTTTTCTTTCGGGATACGAAAGGGTCAGCACTGTGTTTAGCCAGTCAGGAGTACTATGGCAAAAAGCGCAAGAATTCTGGATTTGATTTATGCCTTGCGGGAAACCGACAGGAGCGAAGGTTTTTTCCGGCCCATTGTGGAAGCAAAGAATCTCACCTGGCATTTCGAAATCAGCGAGTTTGATAAGCTGGGGCTTTTAGTGAATCACATTGAGATCAAAGCCCACAAAGCTTCTTCACTTCCGCCGGAAAAGCAGTTTGAGCTGTTGACAAACAAAATTACGTATCTCGAAGAATTCGCCCTGATCGAATACGACCGCACAAACGCGGCGCTGCTCCTGCGGAGCCGCGTCCCCCAACGGCTTGGGAATTCGGTCAGTTACTACGAGATTGTACTTAAAGGAGGAAATCAACTGAGTTTTGGTCGCTACGAGTTCGATCAGGCGATAGGGAGAAGGCGGATGCTTCCGGCCAACCTGGCGATACAAACGTTCGGGCGGTTATTGGATGATTTTGAAAGTCTATTTTCTCACCGCCGCAACGCCCATGCGCCGACTAACAGTGGGAGCGACTAAAACAACGAAACAGATCGCTGACAAACCAACACTCTCTTCGCGCAGTCCATGTGCCAGCCCTGAGGACCATCCGAATCTGGAGGTAAAGGGGCTCCGTCGTGCCTGGCGACCCCTGCCGAGGTTGGTCAATCATTAAGTCCGAGGTCACTGACATAACGAGGTGCCACATAGCAACGTATGTCATCTTGAGTCGCTTTTCGCCCGAGGCGTTTGGAGATCCGACAGAGTTCAAGCCCTTGGCTGCGGCAGTGGCTGAAAAGATTAAGACGGAGTGTCCTGGAGTCGTCTGGAAGGAGAGCTTCGCTACCCTGGGGCGCTTCGATGTCGTGGATATTGTCCAGGCCGCCGATCCGAAGGAGGTTGAAAAGGCCGTGATGATCATCCGCGCTTATGGACATTCGACAACCGAAACCCTGGTTGCCACACCCTGGAAGGAATTCCTTGACATGCTGTAGGAAACCCGAGCGCTTCCATGATCAATCCTGGAGTGCTGCGACCTCCTGGCCGGGGTTACAAATGGTGGACTGTTGCTGGGCAAAGCGGACGTATTCGCTTTTGTGGAATTCGCGGATGCGAACGCGCTGGATCAATGGGTGCTCGGCAAAATCACCGACGCTCCAGGCGTGCAGGCGACAGAGACTCACATCGTGCTGCCTTCATCGGTAAGGCAGAGCCAAAACTCTTCTTTGGAGGACAACCAAATGAACACAGGGCGCTTTGCGGGAGCTGTGATTGGTGTGTGGATTGTTCGGGTAGCACTGAACGCAACATTCTACACGCAGATCGTGGGGCGGCAGTTTGAGCAGATGAGTTCTGCCCATCCTGGCATGTTTCGAACCGTCATCCCTGCGTACATTGTGACGGACCTCAT
>JAKEER010000860.1 GCA_022616615.1 Acidobacteriota bacterium | reverse complement strand
AGGTTTTGTAAGGGAAGAACCGCGAGCGATTTGATCTCAGGCCTTGTAGCATCTGTTGTGTGCCTGCGAGCTAAGGCGTACAACAAGGTCCCCAGGCCGACTACAAGCAATCCGCCCAGAACCAGCCAGCGACGAGCCGAAAGAGTCTTTCTTGGTCGGTAGGCCCTTTCCGTACCGGCCTGCAGCTGGTCAGCATCCTTGAGTTGAAGATCCTGGATCGCTTCGGTGTCTATCGACCCAGAGCCATTGCCGACGATCTTCTTCACATTGGCGACAAACCGATAGCCACGCTTTGGAACAGTCTCGATATAGGGTTTCCCGGAAGAGTCCTCGCCCAGAGCTTTCCTAAGAATTGAGATATTCCGGTTGAGGTTTCCCTCCTCGACGAAACTGTCGGGCCAGACCACCTTGAGCAACTCCTCCTTCTGCAGAAGACGCCCATCGTTCTCCACCAGCACCCTCAAAAGGTTAAACACCTTTGGCTCCAACGGTACAACCTGGCCGTCGCGCAGCAGGGAGTGCTCAGATGTGTCTAACCGGAAAGGTCCGAATTCGTACTGTTGTTGAGGCTGGCTTTTCATAAGCCTTGCAAACACCGCTGAAAGTAAACCCTCGTAGCGCGGACCTGCCGTTTGTTGGCTGGTCCGCGGCCGTTCGTGGTCCCGAGAGAAAAGCCGCAGACCGCCAAAAACAGCGGTCTGCGCTACACCTACACCTACTCAGACGTGTCCAACTGAAAAGTTGAGGCGGGATGTTTCTCCCCTGATCTTCTCCTTCCGAAGCCTTTCCGAGGATTATCCGGGGCTTTTCCGAGGGACTTTCAGGCTCTCGCACCGTAGTCTCCGGCTGAACTTGAGATTCAAAGATGATGCCGAGATTTTATCCCTTGTGGCGGCGACGGGCAAGCCCGAACGGCAGTTGCGCAGGCGTCCGAAGAGGGATTCTCAGACGGCACGTTCGCACCTTCAAGTTTCGAAACAATGGTGGTCGTTAGACCTCCATTCATTCCAAGAGAAAAGGAGTTACCTCCATGAGAAACATCAACAAGTATTGGCTGGCAGGCATGTTGATCGCTTCGTGCTGGTCGCCGATTTACGAAACAGGCACAACTGCGGCGGCCAAGGGAAAGACTCGGAGCTATGTGACCAGTGACGACATTGTACTGCGGTGGAACGAGATCGCCGTTAGCACGATCGGTGCGCAACCCCCCTTCCCATCGACCCGTTTCATGGCGACAGTCCAGGTCGCAGTGTTCGAGGCCATCAACGCGATCACCGGCAAGTACGAGCCCTACCTGGGAACAGTCACCGCGCCCGCCGGCGCCTCGACGGAGGCAGCGGCGATCACGGCGGCGCACGGGGTGTTGAAGGCGTTCTTCCCGGCCGCTGCGGCCACGCTCGATCAGCAGCGCGCCGATTCCCTCGCATTGATTCCGGACGGACAGCCGAAGACCGATGGCATCGCAGTCGGCGAAGCGGCTGCCTTCGCGATGATTGCGGAGCGGACCGGTGACGGATCTGCGCCGCCCCAGTTCCACGTTCCGCCGAATTCCGATCCCTACGAATGGCAGCGGACCCCGAGCTGCCCAGCAGCGGGTGGTGTCTTCCTGCACTGGCGGAACGTCAACCCGTTTGGCGTCCAAAGCTCGTCTCAGTTCCGCGCCGACCCGCCCCCTGCGCTGATCAGCCAGGAATATGCAAACGACCTCAACGAGGTGTTCGCGCTCGGTGACATCAACAGTTCAAATCGGTCACAAGATCGTGCAAATGTAGCCCGCATCTATGCAGCCCAGCCACCCCACCAGGGCTGGAACTCCGTGGCGCGGCAGATCATCAAGACGCGCGACGACGACATCACCGACACGGCCCGCGTCCTCGCGCTCATGAACATGTCGCTGAGCGACGCCCACATCACCGTCTTCGAGTCCAAGTACTTCTACCGGACGTGGCGCCCCGAGACGGCGATCCCACGTGCCAACGAGGACGGCAATTCCAACACTCAGCCGAGCGCGTTCACGCCCTTCATCGTTACACCCTGCTTCCCGGGTTATCCATCGGCTCACGGTGTCGGCGCGGGGGCGGCAGGCCGCATCCTCTGGAAAGCTTACGGTCGCCACCACACGGTCACCAACTCGCATCCAAGCGTGCCGGGCGTCGTCCTTACCTACCACGATCTACTTGACATCGAGAAGGACGTGTCCGATGCCCGCGTGTACGGCGGAATCCACTTTCGCACCGATCAGGACGCGGCGGAGCACCAGGGAAAATCTGTCGCCCAGTGGATTCTTGATAACTACCTGCGACCTAAATAGTGAGCCTCCGGATGTGACGGAGGATCAGCACAAGGACATACTCATGAAGACCAACCTTATCAAGAGCGGGTTAGTGTCGGTCCCCGGAACGCTTTTGACGTTTCTTGAGGTTCTAGCGATCAGCCTTCAACTAGGGGCACGGGTTTCTTTGGCCCAACAGTTGGGTGTGGGGAGTCGTCTCCTCATTCCTTCTGCGGCTTATTCCGACACATTCACGTCCTCGTTGGTCGTTCAAAACGTGACTCTCGGGGCCAACACTTTGATCATCAGCGCCTACGATACCGGCGGCAACCCTCTGGGAACTCCTCTGACGACCACGCTTTTGTTTGGGAGGCAGTTCCGGAGCAGCAATATACTGAAGGAATTAGGGGCTCCATTGGGCTCTTTTGGCCCGATCAGAATTGAGTCTAAAAACAACGGATTGCTGTCGGCAGGCTCTGAGGTTCGCAGTAGCCAAGGATTTGGTGGATTCTTTCCAGGCCAGAACGTCAACACTGTCCCTTTGACCTCCGGGTCCCCTTGGACTTCCGGAATCATTCTCGATGTCGTGGATGATGGATCTCGCGGAACTCCGGCAACCTACCGGACCAATCTGGGATTGAATACCGTCGGGCCCCAATCGGCTCAAGTAGCGATCTCTCTAGTCAACGATGTCGGCGAACTTGTAGGCAAGTTTTCAACGGCGGTAGCAGGTAATGGCCTCACTCAACTCGACGGCATTGTACAGCGACTTCGTGGCTCGGCTGCGGTGACTCGCGGATCCTTGAGAATCAGTTCGAGCCAGCCGATCATCGCTTGGGCCAGCAAAATTGACAATGGGACGGATGACCCGAGTTTTCAAATAGGGGTTGAAGCGACTCATTTCTTATCAGGATGCCTAAGCCTTAGCTCCCTGAGCACCGACGTAGCCCAAGACCTTCTCCAGCGCGTCTATGACTGGGACTGGAAGGGTGCAGAGAACACAATGAGACGGGCCCTAGAACTGGACCCCAACAACGTGGATGCCCACTACAACTCCGCGGTCTTACTGATGGCGCAGGGACGCTTTCCAGACGCCCTCAGCGAAATCCAAACCGCGGAACAACTCGACCCGCTCTCTCAGCAAGTGCAATCTACTTTTGGGAAGATTCTATTTAACGCTGGGAAATCTGAGGAGGCAATCCTGCGTCTGAAGCGGGCGATTGAACGCAACCCCCGCAATGCCCAGGCACACACTTATCTCGCCCAGATTTACGAGCAGATGGGCAAGTACAGCGAGGCGCTGGCCATCCACGACAAGGCCCGGGGTTTGCGGGGCAACCCACCGGACAACCCACGCTTCCTCGCCATACAAGCAAGACTCTACGCCCGGATGGGCAAGCGAAGCGAGGCTAAGCGCGTGCTCCCAGGAATTAAGACTTTACCGGCAGCCGCTGCCCACGCCCACCTTGGCGAAAAGGATGAATCCTTCAGGCTGCTATCCAGGATGGTTGAGGAGCGCCACCCTCAGGTTTTCTCACTGATGTCCGATCCGCAGTTCAACGGCCTTCATTCAGATCCACGCTGGCCGGAACTGCTCCGCCGCATGAACTTGCCGACGCAGTAGGGGGATCGGACATCTTTTGCGTCCCTCCCGAGAGCGGGAAGACGTGGCCATCCCGGGAGCGCGGACGTCCCGTCCGCAATCATGACCGAAGGCCCTCGGAGCGCTTCGGCCGCTCCGGGGCGGGCGAGACGCCCGCGCTCCCAGGATGGCTTCGCTGCTCTCCAAGAAACCAAGGCTTCGGCTTGGACGACTCCAGCCTGGATCGCAAGGACTCGCACCATATCCCCTCCTCATTTGACTGACCTTTGCGCACACTTGACACCGTAGGTCAAGGGCCGGAGTGGTGGAGGGGTGGTGCGGGGCCACTGGTAAATATGACATACATTTCCTTGGCGGT
>JAKEER010000859.1 GCA_022616615.1 Acidobacteriota bacterium | reverse complement strand
GGTGCGCGAGATCACAGCTTCCTCGGGTCGAGCTCCTTTGTCCGGCCAGCACGATGTTCTGCCAACGCTTCGTCAGCAAGTTGGCCAAGCAGATCATGGGAACCAGCGAAGAATTCGTCCCAACGCCGCTCGGAGGCAAGCTCCTCCAGCAAAATGCGCGCGAGCGCATCCTGCTCCTTCTCGGGAAGTTTTGACGCCTCGTCAAACGCTTTTTTCAGAAGCTTCGTCATCTCAACCCTCCGCCACAAAATTTTATCACAAAGCCCGGTTCGACGGTAACTATCCCCCCTTTCCAAAGCCCGTGACCCGGCAGTGGCGCTGGATTCTCCGGCCCCTCTATCTTTTTGCCGCCCTCTTTTTGCTCCGCTACACTCTCGCCCGCATCTGACGAAAGCCATGTTTCTTGGCAAACCGAGCTACCAGCGCTGGTTAGCTCGGTTCCAGGGACCTGACGTGATCCAGCCGAGCCGCAACGGCAGAGGACAGCGGCTCCCGCGAGCGGTTAGACCGCTCAGCCCTAGGGCTTGGAACGGGGTGGCAGGGCCGAGATCACCGAGCGCAACAGCGCATTGACCGACTCCGACGATTTGAAGACGGCTGCAACGTCCGGATCAAGTACAACTACGACAGTCCCGGCTCCCATTTGCGAAGCGAAACGGTTGGATCTAGCCTTCTTGTAGTCCAAGCGATATTCCCGCCGTATATCCTCGACGACCGCGCGCGACTTCTTACGAACCGACGTTTTCCTCATAATCCTGCTGCTCCCTCCTCGTTGCCTTCCGTGCATTGAAGATTCGGATCGATTCTCCCCGAACAGTAAAGGCGACCAGCAGCAGACGCTGCTCCCCGGAGTGCCCTATAATGATCTCTCGCTGCTCTTCAACTGAATGATCTTCATCATCAAAAATGCGGGCTAAGGGATCCGAAAATACCGTAAGAGCCTCTTCGAATGAAACGCCATGCTTCTTAAGGTTTGACGCAGCCTTCTTCCGATGCCATTCGAAGCGTAGGCTCATTGCCAGATTAGAATTCTGCGAGCATTCGCCTCGTTGCGCTCTAACTATTGCGTATACTGGTCAGCACATCCCGATCCTCAGACGGCGACCGGTTGCAGCGATTCTCAGGCGTTTCCACGGACTTGTCAAGGTCCGTTGCCGAACGGCCGGTGCCAGAGGCGGCCGCCGTACGCGGCGCCCCCGATTCTCATTTGGCCTGAGCTCTCTTCGGGTCGTCCTCCGGATTCACCCAGTTGATGACAAAGGGTGCTTCTCCAAAGACCTCGATCACATTCCCGGCTTTGTGAAAGCCGAAGTGGGGCATCTTCGCGGGCACCACGGAATGCGCGCCGGCCTTCAACTCGCTCAGCTTGGAGGCATCGTATTTGTCTCCGTGAGCCATCAGGAACGAGCCCTCCAGCACTGTCACGTGTTCCTCGCGCGGGTGCCAATGCGGTGGCACCGTGACCTCGCCTTTGGTACGGATGCGGATCACATACATGCCGCCCTTCTTGTCTGGGTCGCCAGAGACGACGGCCATCTCGGCGCCGGGTATGATGAACTTCCAGACCAGTTGCTCGGGTGCGACTACGACGTGCCTCGCCGGCGGATTCCGAGTAGTGGGCCTTGGCCCGTCCGAACACGTGGAAACCGGCATCAGCATGAGCGGAAGAGCGACAATCGAAATCCTGACTCTCATGACCTGAGCCCTCCCTTCCCCGGCGATGTCGCCGCCCGCGACTTCTTACGAACCGACGTTTTCCTCATAATCCTGCCAGTGCACCTGCCGTGCAAGAAAAACGCGGATGTACGAGAAAAGCCAGAATGTCCCCTTAGCGTCCAGGCTCAAGGCCAACCGAGCAGCGGTGAAGGTCGAGTGGATTATGCCTTGGCAATAACGATGTCGCTGTAGGTGCTCTGGACAATCGCCCGCACTTCAGCCTGCTCGGCCGCGGGAACCTTGAACTTGGCAAGCGTCTGCTGAAGGTCGTCCATAAAGGCTTCCCACTCTTGTGGCGTGATGTTGAGATGGCGATGGGAGTCGACCATGGAGCGCCCCGAATACTTCTGCGGGCCGCCGCTCGCCCAGCAGAGCATTTCGGTGACGAGGTACTTGAAGCCAGCGGGCGACACCTTGTGGTGCGCTTCATCGACCGCAGGGTTCGCATTCAGGCGCGGATCTGCCATGACGCGGTCGATAAGGTCGTCTATGACGGTTGCAATACTGTATACACCGCCGAGGCGTTCGTAGAGGGTGGGTTGAGCTTTTTGCTTGGTTGACATGCGTGTTTCCTTTCTTGCGTTGGAGTTTTTCGGTTACGAACGCCCGTAAGCCGCCTGACCATTGGGTGTGCTGGTCGGAATATGCTGATCCTTAGACTTCGAGAGGCTGCGGCAATTCTCGGGGCTTTCCAAGGACTTGTCAAGCTCCTCCGGAATGCCCGGTACAGACAAGAACGTTGTGCTGGATGGCTGAAGACTTGTAATTTGTTGACGGCTGACCGCTGACAGCTGACTGAGGTGAACTTACATGAAGTAGGTGCGGGAGGTGAGGTCGGGGTAGAGCTTGGCGACCCACTCGCCGTAGCCGTTGAAGATCTGGGTGGGGCGGACCTCGTTGGTGTCG
>JAKEER010000858.1 GCA_022616615.1 Acidobacteriota bacterium | reverse complement strand
GGCCGCGAGCTTGTTATTCCATTCGGATTCAAGAGTTCTGGCGACGAGGCGGTTTTCCGGTTCAACCGCATGGAACTGTCGGGCCGCGCGTTGCGCTTCGAAACGAGCTTTTTCGATCTGCAGTTCCCAGTGGCGTAAGAGGGTCTGGCGGTTTTTCTCGAAGGCTTTGAAGGCGACTTTCAAATGGGAAGGTTGCACGGCTTTGAGAAAGGCTTGGCTGATGGCCGCGTCCACCGGATGCCCTTTGACCCTTTGACGGCCTGACAGGTGGTTCCACCAAAGGATCGTCGACGGGTTTCACAGAGGTAGGATAAAGATTCGCGCCCGTTGTCTTTGTAAGCGCTTTCTTGATCGACTGATCTAACGCAACGCACCCTACCCATTGCCCACATTTTCCTATGAATATGAACCTTTGAACTCACGTTAGGAACTTGCTCACTACATTGCCATGAACGTCGGTCAGGCGAAATTCTCGGCCTTGGAATTTGTAAGTGAGCATGGTGTGATTGATCCCCATCAGGTGAAGAATGGTTGCGTGTAGGTCATGCACGTGCACCGGGTCCACGACCGCATTGTAGCCAAGCTCGTCCGTCTCGCCGAGGGTAATCCCTCTTTTGATCCCGCCTCCAGCCAGCCACATACTGAAGGCTTTTTTAGGGTGATGATCCCGGCCCAGAAACTTGGATCCTTCGCGTTCTTCGTTCATGGGTGTTCGGCCGAATTCTCCTCCCCAAATCACCAAGGTGGTGTCCAGCAGCCCGCATTGCTTGAGGTCTTGGACGAGGGCAGCCGCGGCCTGGTCCGTCTCGCGACACAGACTCGGAAGTCTGGTCACTATGTCATTATGGAAGATAGGCTGAGTATCCTTCACGAAATCCACATTCTTTTCGACCAAAGCCCCAGCACCGGTGTCAACACCGGAGGCTTGGTTCTGCTGTCCTGGCAAAGGTGCCAAGCTACACAGGCACCCCAGTACCCCCATCAAGATTGCCCAAAATATCGATCTAAGACTCATAATTGATTCAATACACCGGTGAAACGCATCTTTTCTGCCGGGGTAACTGGTAGAACGCACACCTAAAAGATAAACCTCAATGCAAATTGCATGTTCCGGGGATCGGTCTGCACGTCAGTAATTCGTCCAAATTGGCAGCCAAATTGGCGCACGATGCCATCGAACGATCCGTTGGGGTTGGGCAGCAAGCACCAACTGATATTAGCCAACCCCAGGTTCTGATGGTTGAAAGCATTGTAGACTTCCCAGCGGAACTGGAGATGCTTGGTTTCTGAGATCTTGAAGCCCTTGGCCAGCGACATGTCAATGTTCCAGAAGCCTGGACTGCGGGCGCTGCCCAAACGGAGCCCTGCCGTGCCAAAACGCCATAATTCATCGATCTTGCCGTAGTCAGCAGGAGTCCCATCTAGAAAGGCCCCAGTACTCAAGGCCGAGATGATATTGGGGTCTATGCCAAACACTGGTTCAAAGGCCCTTGGCAGGATCGATCTGTCGCCCGGAATTCAAGGCCACTACATTCAAGCCCGCTTCACGAAGGGTTTTCATCGCCATTCCGCCTCCGGCCCCGGTTCCCACCACAATCACGTCATAAATCTTCTTGGCCATGCAGCTTCTCCTTAGGTTGATATTTACAAGACAAACTGAAATCTCCTCCCCGCAAACTTCCAATATCTTTTGTTATTCTGTGGACTTAGTCAGCAGTACGCCTCCCTCCGGTTTCTGTAAGCTATCCTGGACTGCATCAGCAAGTGTCCCCTCGTCACGCTGCCACCTTTCTCTTTTTTCGAGCTCTTGAAAAATCCTGGCTATTTCTTGGGCTCTGTCTTTTTCCCCCATCTGAAGAGCCAGACGGCTCAAGTGATAGTAAGCACTGGTGTGTCTGGGATTGAAAGCACAGGCCTTTTCCAGCGAAGCCTTGGCCGAAGCATAATCGCCCTTCTTCAGGTAGAGTTTCCCCAGGATATAGTGCGTGTTGGCGTAGAAGGGATTTAGCTGCAGAGACTTGTGTAAGATCGCGGCGGCTTTTTCCAGATGTTCCGGCCTTGCCTCCGGCTCGGACTCCAACAACTGCCCTCCATACAGGTAGTGGAGCAAGGCGTCGGTGGGGAGGAGATCAATCGCCTTAGCCAGTAGCTCCAGAGCTTCTTTCTGGCGATTCGTCGCCCATAGCAGATTCGCCAGGGCCAGATAAGCGTTCCGGTTTAGGGCGTCCGCTTGCAAGGTCTTTCGGTACCACTTTTCGGCCTCCTGATAGTTACCATCCTTCTGATAAACTAGTCCCATTTGCACTTGCAACCGAGCGCCATTGGAAATGCTGGAGACCTGTGCCAGCAGCTGAATCGCTGCTTGGGTGTAGCCCTGGCTACTGAGTACCGTACTCAGGTCCAGGTAATGGTCGGGATTGTCAGGTTCTGCCACAATCGCCCCTTCCAGCGACTCCCGCGCACGGTCTAGCCGGCGCATCTTGTTGTAGATCCATCCGCGCAGATTCAACAGCTCACCGCGTTGTCTTACACGGGCACCCACCTGCTCGAGTGTGTCAAGGGCGGGCTGCAATTGCCCTGCTCGGTACTGGACCAAAGCCAGATTGAAACCGACGTCGTAGGAACCTGGTTTCTTTCGCCACAGCTCCTGAAAAATCTCTGTGGCCTCCGCATGGGCTTCAAACTGGGCCAGCAGCACTCCCAGTTCAAATCGCTCGGCATCGGTGCTACGAGACTTGGTTTGCATTTTGCGAGCTGTCTCAAGAGCTAACTGCCGCTCACCCAGAGTGAAATGGACTCGGGTGAGTGCCAGCAATACTTGGCCGCTGTCCGGTGCCAGTTGATGAGCTTCCAGCAAGTGCTTGCGGGCCATTGGCAGATCGGAGCCCTCCATAGCCAACAGTCCCAGAAATAAGTGAGGCACGAAGTCTCTGGGGTAAAGCCGCACCAAAGCCTCGAATTCTCCAGCCGCAAATTGAAAATCTCGTTTTGTAAATGCATTGACAGCCCGATTTTTTCTTGCGGGCAAGAAATCCGGAGCCAGGGACAGGGCACGGCTATACGCTTCATTCGCCTCCTTCAAGCGGCCTAACTGGGTCAAGACTATGCCCAGCAGGTTGTGCACCCTGGAATTGTTAGGAGTCTGTTCTGCAGCTTTGTGTAGTTCCTGTAATGCCTGGTCGAAATCACCCGCACGAGCCAATTCGCTGGCTCGTTTATAGAGATCTTCAGCATTACTCAATTCGGGCAGGGCCATAAAAGCCTGGGACACGAACAGCAGGCAAATTAGCCTTAAAAGGCTATCGAGCCTCATAGATCTTCACATCCAATGTGGGAGCCGCCTCAGTGCGGCGACCGTCGCGCCGCTGAGGCCACTCTCAGAACAGGAATTTGAGTGCCAACTGCAATCTTCGCATCTGATAGGCACTAGTGGCGCGGCCGAAGAGAGACGATTCCATGGAACGAGAGATCTGGAACGGATTGATGCGATTAAAAAGGTTGAAGGCTTCCACGCGAACTTGAAGGCGGGCCTTTTCCGCACGCCCAATCGGCACCGGGAAATTCTTCACCAGAGCGGCGTCTACCCGGGCATAGCCTGGTCCGCGGAAGAAATCTCTGGGCAGATTGCCCGCCCGGACAGTATCTGGCAACGGGAAAATGCTGGCGCTCAGCGCCCCTCGGATCCATTCGTCCTTGCTAAAGGACCGAGCAATATCTTCTTTCGGACGATCGGGCCGATCCCCACGCTGCCCATCGGCATTAAAGTCCCCACCCGCTCCAAATCTTCGGTTGGTGATCGGAATGAAGAACTCCCCGGATTGTAAATTCCAGATAGTGTTCAATTCCCAGCCCCCGAAAGCTCCTGCCAGCCAACCTGAGCGCCTGCGCAGGAGGGGCAGCTCCCAGACGCTGTGGACATGGAATATATGGGCGATGTCATCCCGTGCCCAGTCCAGGCTTGTGTCGAAGGCATTGGTCGCATTGGAAGTGTAATCATTTGGCTCTGGCCTGGAATGGCCGTAATTGTTCTTCCCATGATTGTAGGTGTAGGAAGCACTCAGTTGCCAACCTTGACTGAAGCGTTTGGTAGCTCCGGCCACCAGACCGTGATAGCGGCGCTTACCCAGGTTGGTCAAGAGGTACATGGTGTCGAAGTTAGGGTTAAGCTGATCTAGCCGGCCATTGTCCGCCAAGTCTCCGGTAAAGCGATTGGCATTGAAGGCATAGAGTTCATCGGTGCTATGCCGGTACCGATAAATGCCATAGATCACCAGATCCTTGAAAAGCTGATACTGGACCCCACCGTTCATGTCAAAAATCATGGGGTTTCTCAGGTCCTGGATAATTCCGGCCAGCCCGGGTCGCGTTCCGTCGAAGGCTCCCACTGCATTGACCGGCGGAATCCTGAGGTTAGGATTCTCAGGGAAGTCACGCGTGCCTACCGGGGCAAGTCCGTAGACGATGGGAATTCCGCGGTCCACTCCGGCAAAGACCAGCGCTGCATCTGGTGGATTAGTGGCGAGCTGATACGACGGATTCATATTGATCTCATCGTAGAGGATCGAAAACCCTCCCCGGATCGACATCTTGCCCCGCCCACTGGGATCCCAGGCCAGACTGACCCGGGGACCGAAGTTATTCCAGTCCGTGTTGTAAAAGCGATCCACCTTTTGACTGATCACTCTGGCGATTTCGTCCGGCGCGACCTGAGCCGAGGTCAATACGGGTTGCCAGTTGTTTCTGTCTGCGCCGATCCAGTTACTGAAGTACGACTCCCAGCGCAAGCCGTAGTTGAACGTCAGATTGGGGCGCATCTGCCAGGTATTCTGGACGAAAAAACTGAGTTCTTTCCCGGAGAATTTCAAGGGCGTGAAGCGGGACTTGCCCGTTTTGGCATCCAGGTTCCTCATTTCGAAATACGGATTGTCATTGGCAAAGTCCAGGATGCTGGCAAAAAGGTATCGAGGAAAATCTCCGGGCGTAGATACTTCTTGATCGATGGTGGAGTGCCGGAAAGAGCCGCCTAACTTAATTCCATGACGGCCACGATTGAGTGAAAACACATTCCCAAACTCTGGGGAAAACGTGCGTAAGCGCGGATAGATCCACGAGCGGTTGCCGATATCGAGCCCCTCATCAATGATGATTTCAGGCACGTGTTGGACCTTAGTCAGATCTGGTCCGCTCACATAACCGTTACGGAAATAGCCGAAGCGGGCTTCATTCAAACTGTTAGGAGAAAAAGTGTGACTATGCTGAGCGCTGGCATAATCGATGTTGTTGAAGGTTCGCCTATCAAAGCCCTCACGAATGCTTAGACTCGAAGAGTCCGGTCGGGTATACCAGTAACTCCCAAAAATGCGGTCTTGACCACTGAAAGATTGATAGTCAATCCGTCCATTGAACTGTTTTCCCGTCTGACGACTTGGCCTATCATTTACCAACGCTCCAAGTTCTGGAATGCCGTCTCCATCCCGGTCGGTAAACCCCGAAGTGGGATAACGAAGGAGAGGAAAGTCCTGAAAGATTCTAGCCGCAACGGAATTGGGCCGGGTTCTCACTACGAAATCCCTAAAGGCTTGGGTCTCGGTGAGGATGGTAGAGCTGCTGGCCTGCTGTGCCCGCAGACCTTCATAGGCGCTAAAGAAAAAGAGCCGCTCTTTGATGATGGGTCCCCCGACCGTACCTCCAAAATAACGCCGGTAGCTCTTAGGAACGTCTTCACGCCGGCTCCTAAAAGGTGCGGCATTGAATTTATTTTCCAGAACGGTCAGATGACCGGTTCCGCGGAATTGGTTAGTCCCGCCTTTCGTGACGATTTGAACGGAAGGGCCACTGATCAGTCCAGACTCGGCTGAGGTAGGATTAGTGGAAACGCGAACTTCGGTGATGGCATCCGGGTTGGGAGAGAAGGCGACGCTCCAATTGCTGCCCTCTCCGTAGCGAAGACTGATCCCGTCCAATTGAAAATTGTGCTTAAGCTCGTTCCCCCCCGAGGTAATGTAAGGGGCTAGGAACGAAGAAAAGACATCCAGCCCAGCCTCGGCTTTCCCGGTGATGCCTGGACTCATCGTCACCAAGGTGAAGATCCCCCGGCCTTGAGCTGGCAGAGACTTCAGTTGGTTTTCACTGATCACTTCGGAAATCCGGGCACTGGTGGTCTCGACTTGGGCCTCTTCTGCAGTAATATCCACCGTCTGCGTCAACTCCCCAACTTCCAGCGCCACATTCAAATTGACTGTAGATTGAGCGCTCAGTTCGATCCCGCTTTTGACCACTGTCTTAAAGCCGCCGAGCTCCACCCGCACGCCATATTTCCCCGGCAACAGATCGGGAATCCGATAGAAACCATCCTCAGCAGAGAAAACCGTGCGCGACACGCCGGTGCTCTCATTGGTGGCTTTGACCTGCGCTTTGGGCACACTGGCGCCGCTGGTATCGGAGATGTGCCCTTGGATGGTACTGGTGACCTGAGCCAACAGGGGAACCGAGGATGCCAGTAGCACGATCGATAGCACACAAACTAGGACTTGGCTTGTCCTCAGTATACTCCCTGACAACCCTGTATCAGATCTTTGTAGGCTTTTCATGGTTCACTACCTCCTTTTTCGTTTTCGCAGAGCTTTGTCAAATTTAGTTCCTAACTGGTGTCAGAACGATATTGCGGTAAGAAATCTTGCCCCACTCCCCTTGAAGCAAGATCGGCCCTGGAGCTTCTTCGTTGCTGTTCATTTCATCAGCGGTAACACGGGGGATTCGCAGGTTATCAATAATGGTCTGCCCATTGAGAATGACGGTTACCGTGCGTCCGATTAGAATGGCATCGAGGCTCTGCCATTCACCAGCTCTCTTTGAAGCGTTCGAGCTCGGGGCAAGAATCCCGTAGATGCCTCCCATGAGATGACTGGCCGGTTCTTTCCCAAAACTGTCCTCGATTTCGATCTCATAGCGACCGCGCAGATAGACGCCGCTGTCGCTCTTCGGGTCGATGTTGAATTCAAGATGCAATTTGAAATCTTCAAACTCCTGTTCGGTGACGAGATCGATGCCGGGTTGCGTATTGACCAGAGCGCTATCCACCACTTTCCAGCCGCTAGGATTATCTGTTGGCCGGTGGCTGGATCGCGGCTGTCTCAATTTCCAGCCAGTCAGGTCCTTGCCGTTGAACAAACGGATGGGTTTTCCCCACTTTGGCGCGGCAGCTTCGACCGTTGCTAGGAGAAGAAATAGGAACTGTTGAGAAGGTTGGTCCTCTCCATTGGACGTTCCTTCGGGCCCATCCACGGATGGCCGACGCGACCATGCCGGCAATCCAGCACGGTCCTGCAGCGGAACCGAGGACGCCAGTAGCAGGATCGATAGCAACCAAACTAGTTGGCTTGTCCTCAGCACACTCCCTGACAACCCTGTATTAGTTGTAGGCTTTTCATTATTCACTACCTTGTTTTCGTACAGGTCATTCAAATTTGCTTCTGCGCTTACGCTCGTCTATGCTGCCCCGCCGGAAGAGTTCGACCATGTACTCACAGGTCCGGAGAGTGAATGCCATAATTGAGATCGTGCTGGTCTTGTCTGTGGCGAAAGGAAAAATGCTGGCGTCGCAAACAAACAGGTTCGGCACGTCATGACACTGCGAAAACCCGTTGGTCACGAACTTCTTGGGATCGTTGCCGAAGCGGCACGGTCCCGTCTCGTGCAAGCTGGTTCCGGGTGCAGACGGGTCATCACCAGCGCCCCAAAGCTCGCCGCCAGCGGCCTTCACCAGTTCCGCACAGACTTGCTTGCAGTGCTCCCACATCAACAACTCGTTGGAGCCCCACTGAAAGTGGAAGCGCGCCACTGGAATCCCGAAGATATCTTTCACTTCAGGATCGATTTCGATGTAATTGTTTTTGCTGGGCAGCGACGGCGCCTGAATCAGAAACGAGAAAGGTGTGGGGTAATAGCGCTTGATATCCCGCTTGAACCGGGATCCGAACCCTTCGATCTGGAAGTGAAAGGAGGGAAATTCCTTGCAACCCCCGTTGGTGTAAACCGAGTAGCCACGTATGAACTTCTCCTCGCGGGGATTTGCCAGGTTCTGCCAACGGGGCATCCAGGTGACGGTGGATTCGTGAACTGTATCGGGACGGCTGGGTTGGCCGAGGAGTTGAGGAAGGTACCCATAGGCAGGAGTTCCATAAAGATGATCGCTCAGATTCCGCCCGAGTTGCCCGCTGGAATTGGCAATCCCCGTGGGCCAGTGCCTTGACTTAGAGTTGAGCATGATCTTGGCGGTTTCACAGCAGGAGGCTGCCAGCACAACGGCTTTGGCAAGGACAGCCACTTCCTGCCCTGTCTTCCGGTCAATGTAAGAGACTCCTTTAGCTTTCCCGTCTTCGTCGACTAAGACTTCCTTGACGTGGGCATCGGTGCGCAACTCAAGATTGCCAGTCTTCTCTGCCGCCGGAATGGTGAACCAGGTCGGAGAGAAGAACGAGCCGCTGTCGCAACCGCTCGAACAGCCTCCGCAGTAATGACAGGCCGGATGACCGTTGTGAGGAACCGTCAACTGCGCGCATCGGTCGGGAAGATACAGAATACCCAGTTTGTTGGCGGCTTGCTGAAAGATATGATCGAGGCAGCGGAACTTGATCGGAGGAAGATACTCGCCGTCCGGATTGCTCGGGCGGTTCTGCACGGTACTGGCCACGCCGATCATCCGCTCCACACGGCTGTAGTACGGACCGATCTCCGCCTCGGTGATGGGCCAGTCCACATCAAAACCATCGAGACTGGCCGCCTTGAAATCGATGTCGCCGAATCGCGCCGAAGAGCGCCCCCAGAAATTGCTCTTCCCGCCCACCGCCTGGCAGCGCGACCACTTCCACCTGCTGCCGGGCGCCACGGTGAAAGTAATGTCGTGCTCCCAAATGCCCTGAGTCGTCTCCCGTTCGCAGACATGGCGCCTGCTCCGCGTCTTCGGGTCCATGAACCCCCGGTAAGTCAATTCGTAGCGCTGCGCATGCGTCTTGAAGTCTTTGACGGGGTCCAATCTCTTCCCAGAATTGAGCGCGCACACCTTCAATCCCGCTTCGCACAGCGTTTTCATCGCCATGCCCCCGCCCGCCCCTGTTCCAACCACGATCACGTCGTAAAGCGTGTTAGGCATCGTTCCTCACAGCCAGTGATTTATATTTAGGCGGAGGGAGGTGCTTGTGTTCCGGGTCGCCCTGGTGAGGGCAGCCAGGCATCTCGTCGTACACCAACTGGAGTCCCGGATAATCGAGCTGCTCCAACCCGATGCGCGACGTGTAATACCCCATCACCGCGTATTCACGCAGCAACCGAAAAAACGCCCGCCCGTCTTCCTCGCGCGGCCTGTATCGTTGCGCGTAAGCCAGGTGTTCGAGCATTTCGTTCTGCTGCTTTTCGCTCAGATCGCGGAATCCGGCGCCAAAGAGCCAGCGTGCGTGGGTGTCCAGCCAGCCCAATCCATACCGGAAGCGGTACTGGATCTCTGGATCGCTGGCCACCATGAAGTCGATGAACTCGCTGACGCCGGCTTCCTTGGCTCCGGGAGTGCCGTCGCTGGGAATGATCATCTCCGTCAGACGCTCCAGCGAGGCATATTCTTCCGCAGAGAAAAACTGGGGCTGGTAGCGCGTGGTCGAGGATTTGGCCGGAGCGCTCCCGGCATGCCCGGCATGCGGCTTGGCAGAGGCGAATGCCCAACGATCAAATCCTGAAAACTGGCTGGCAGCTGCGGCGAGCGACAGAGCCCGCAACACTTCACGTCGATCCGTGCTTTGGCCTCCCATGGAAAATCGCCTCCTGTAGGGCAACCGAAAGGCTCAATCAAGACCAGGGCCTGAACCAAGCCCCGTCTATCCAATCGGTTGCCGCAAACG
>JAKEER010000857.1 GCA_022616615.1 Acidobacteriota bacterium | reverse complement strand
GTTTAGTGCTCGGTGGGACGATTCATTGTTTCATCTTGTCAGTTCGACATCGACTAGAGAAAACTGCACACATCATTTTTCGGCGTCAGAATCGTCGCGCGTTTCATCGCCCGCGTAACTGCCACTCGCAGTGCCAAGCGTGCTTGGAAATTATCTCGCTCTGATGCGTTTGCGCGCACGATTCGCCCTTGGTGACTGCCCTCGTACACGATGACTTCATCAAACTCCTTGCCCTTGGACTTATGGATGGTCATCACATGGACGCCTCGCCATTCCTTTGTCGAAGTCGAGAAATGTTCCTGAAGCAGCGCATCGCGCACCGCGGAAGCGGCCCCAAGGTAGCCAGCGGTGGTGCGCCAAAGCTCTCCAAGTCGGGAACGCAGCGCTGCGCCCTTGTGCAACAACCGGAGGTACTTCGCGTCCTCAGCGATCTGCCTCAGAACAGCAGCATCTGATCCGGCAAGCAATCGGCGGACTGCGAGCCAGTCTTCCCAAGGGTCTCCGGACAGATCGAGACGATGCCTTTCCTCGGCGATTCTTATACTCTCCTGAACAATCTGCTCCCGCTTCTTGCCCCTGACCGTTCCCGACTGAAGATACCCACCGAGCGCTCCCGCAAGTCCAAGCTCGACCTGATTCGGTGGATTGTTACCATTCCGACCCCGGATGTGCGTGCAAAGGTCAACGATTAAACGCTGGGCGGTCTCGGCAGGAATAGCGCCACCCTCCAGCACTCCCGCAATGAGGGCGGCTGCCAACGCAGGCGCCTCGGTATCGAGGGCAACATCGTGATTCAGCGAGGGCCAGGCATCCGCCTCATCCGTCAGGTAATCTGAAACTTGAAGCATTAGGCGCTTTGTTGGAACCAAGACGGCTACAGACCAAGCGCCCGGCCCTGACTTCAGGCGATTAATGGCCTGGATCAGAGCTCCCTTCATTGCATAGTGGGCGCTTCTTCCGCGGTAGAAGCCGTAACGGATCAATACGACATCGTTGTAGTTCTTGGCCTTGTTCGCTTCCGTGAGAAGGTCTTTCCCGAAAACAGTTATGTCGGTGCCGTTGCTACGGTTGTTCTCTGATCCAAAGTCGAATTGCGCCGGTTTATAGGCAGCGATGAATTCACTGATACGCATTGGGTCTGCTCCCCGAAACTCGTAAATACGTTGCTCAGCATCGGCAAGCGCTATTAACCGGCTTCGCGCGCCGAGCGCTTGAATCATTAGCCACTCGTCCGAGTTCGTGTCTTGGAACTCGTCGAGTATAACGATCGAGTACGCATCACTGACGATACGAGCGAGGGCTTTACTCTTTAACAGCAGATTTGCACAAAGGTCGGCAAAGAGGTCAAAGTGCAGCAGCCCCTCATCCTGAAACAAGCGTCGCTTCTCTGCTGTTCGCGCAGCGTCGCCATCCACTTCTGCAAGGCGCGATGCCGCTTCAGGTGGTGGAAGCAGACGAATAGGATTTCCGTTGTTTAAGAGATAGCCATGACTCCGCAATAGTTTCCATGCAAACCCATGATAGGTGTTGATCTCCAGGGACTCCTGCTCCGATCCGGTGATCAACTTTCCTACTTGTTGGGCAACCCGCGCGATCGTTGCCCGCGCAAAGCTCAGAAACAGAACGCGCTGGCCACGCAAGAGTTTACCTGCTCGAATCTCGCGGTCTGCTTTTAACAGCGCAATGTATGTTTTACCAGAGCCTGGCCCACCCAAAGCCAGGATATGACCTTCAGTAACAAGCAGCCTCTTCTTTTCTGCTGTCAGCTCAGGCACGCTAGTTCTATCCTCTATTCCGTTGGCGGCTTAGCGGCAATCTCAACCGGCTCCTTCCCTGGCCCGTTGCCGGTTTCGACACGCGGGACTGGCTCAACAATAGCCTGTATTGCTTCAAGCGTATTGATAATGAACTCGGGCATCTCATCAAGCGTGCATACACCCAGTAGATCTGCGGCACCTCCGGCCCCCTTCGCCCACCCAAGGTAGTCCTTAAGTACATCGCGCAACTCGTCAACAGGCATCGCCATTGTAGGAGCCTTGCCGCCTAAGTGCTGCGGCCAATCGCCTTCTGCAACAAGTCCAAGTGCGAATCGGCGCAATGCAGGCTCAGCGGTACCTCTCAACAATACAACTTCGAAATCCTTTTCCGGAGCCTCGAACGTATAAGAAATCTTGCTTTCTATCTCCGTTTTCTGAGCAGGCTCCTGTTTGTCGAACACCGCAAGGACGGTTTTGCCGAGCTTGCTAAAATGCTCGCCAAGTGGTGCGATCTGCGAATCAGTATTAGCGCTGACCAAGGCAAGCCCAAGTGCTTCAAGAGTCTTGAAACGGTCAGCATCAAGTTCGTGTAATCTTCTCGCGGCCGCTGGGAGCGCGTCATACTCCGTCCGGCCCTCAGTTATGAGTACCTTTCTGGCTAGAAGCGCTTCGCAAAAGCGAGTTCGGAACTCGACGCGATATGCCTTCGGCTTTACGGCCGGCGGATAATCCGCCGCCGTGCCGGATAACACCCCGGCCTCGCGTTTTACAACCAGAACCTGTGAGGGTTTAAACTCCTCCAGCACGTAGGGTGAGTGCGAGGTAAATAGGGCCTGCGCAGACTTCTTACACACGCTGTCGATGATTCGTTTCTGGGTGTGCGGAGGAATCGCAATCTCGGGTTCCTCCATTGCGAAGATCACGTTTTGTTTCAATTCAGCGATCAGCGAAAGAAGGGCCAGAACAAGTATATTGATTGTGCCAGTACCTTGGTGCTGGAACGGTGCCGCGTAGTCCGAACCGTCCTCACGCTTAGCCCCCGTACCCATGAAAACGGTCAGCGCTCGACGCAGATTCTCACGAGTCAGGTCGGATACCCGCATGTGTGGGTTATCCGCCCAGTCAGACGACACAAACGACCTTACAGATTCCTGTACCTTCGAGAGGATGTCACTGATCCCAAGTTCCGGTTTCTCGGCAACCGGTAGCTTTCGGAGTTGGTCAAGCACTTCCTCCCACATCTGGAGCCGCTTTTCCTGCAACCGGAGAATGATGTCGAGCAGCGAACCACGCTCAAGACTCAGCGCCCGCGAGCCCGTGCGGAGAGTCCGTAACAACAAGAATCCGCAGAGTCTCTTGTCGGAAGTACGAAACGGATCGTGCCCTCCGTTTTCTAGAGTGGGAGAAAGGAAGTAGGTCGTACCCGTGAAGTCATCTTCGTCTTTGTCGTACGTGCCTGTGAAGCCAACCCGAAGAGCCGGAAATACGCCTGCCTGGTCAGTGCCTTCGGGCGGTGGACCATCCAGTAGGTTCTTAGTACCTTCATTCCACCATTCCAAATGGTCCCGGAAATACCGCGCTTGCTCGTCGGTGAGGTCAATGACAACCACCTCGATCTTGATCGGTACCGGGTTTCCTTCTGCGTCGATATAGCGGCCAGCGTAGAAGTCGTGTTCATCGATCGCTGGCCGCCTGGCCAGCCGTTCGGGCCCAAGCACGAGGTCAATCGCTTCCAGCACGGTGGATTTACCTGTGTTGTTGTCCCCAACAAGCACCGTGTGGCCTGAGAAAAGCAGCTCCCCATTAGAAATGCCTCGAAAGTTTTCGATCTTTATTCCTGCGATTCTCAAAGTGAGTTCCTTTTCACACGATTTGCTGTTCCGGTAGGTCAAGATCGTGAACCCGAATCTGCGCCGTCATTAACTGGTGCAGCAGGGTGCGGAATAAGTCCGAGAGGGCTGCGTGTTTTCGCCGATGCTGCTCGTGCTTTTGTTCAACAATTGTGATCGCGGTAGCAATCTCTTCTTGGGTCTGCCGATCGGGCAATGGAATGGAAAACTGCGTGAGTTCACTGCTCATCAGCGTCATCGTGCCGTGCGCAGAACGACCAACCTTTTGGAATAGGTTCTGTTTGAATGCGACCATGGCGCAGAGCAGGAAGCTCGGGACAACGCGCGACCCTGGGATTATTGCCTTCATGTCCTGGTTAAACGCCATCGGCACTTCTGCCAACGCAATGGGAACATCCTTCGCCAGAATCATGCCTCGGATAACAACAAAGACGGAGCCAGCGGGGGCAAGGGAACTGCCGTCTTCCAGTGCGACATCGGAGATGTGATCTACTACATCGGAAAGACGCGGCTTCTTCATATCCTTGGGCGAAACCCACGGAATCGAGCCGGCCCAAAACTCCGGCTTCTGTTTTGATGGCGTTCCACCGCTTAGAAAAGTGCAAATATCTTGAAGCGGCACCACCTCCCAACTCTCCGGCACAAGGCCGATTTCGGTTTGTTTTTGGGGTTCGCCGCTGAGGCCATGGGTGAAGAGTTGGTGGAGGAGCGTCGTTTTCAGTTCGGCGGTGAGCTGAAGGAGCCGATCCTGCTGCTCGATCGCGCGCTGCACTACTCCCAGCACTCCCGCGATCTTTCGCTTCTCGTCCCAATCGGTTGGAAACGCAACGCGCTCCTTATAGGCCATCTCCCGATTAAGACCCGGAACGCCGACATCACCAAGGATTCGCTTCAAATCAGTATGCAGGAGCAGGAAGTAAAGAAACTCCAAGTCGAGTTCTGTATCCGAGGGCGCGATGAAGAATGTCGTGTCAATCGGGCAGAAGGGCTTCCTCGCAAGATGCACGTGTCCTGCTGATCCTTTTCGACCCACGATGAGTCCCGCAGTAGGTACGAGCGCTTCATTGTGGCTGCCGACAATGCCGTTCGAGCCATACACGGCGAAGTCTCCGGTTACTCGCTTTTTCTCTGGCAGGCTCCAACCGTAGTTCAGCGAAAGAATCTTCCCGAGCTCCGTTTCTGTCCAGCCGTCGGGCGTCATGCGTCTAATAGTCAGCCATGTTAAATTGAAGTGTTTCGTCACCCCGGCAGGGATTGCCGGGGTCCAGTTGCCAAGGATGGCGATACCCTACCGTTTCACATCCCTGTACCTGGATTCCGGCGTCCATGCCGGAATGACGTGCCTATTTGAATAATCTTGACCGCCTACTAATTTCGCGAGGATGCTTCTCAATGCTGCATTGGTTTCATAGGTCGCCCCATCCCACGCCTCCAACTCCTCCACAATCTCCGCTATCGGCCGGTATTCCTTGCCCTCACCGTGCGGATGTATTGGCTTATTAATAAGCGCGCACATCGTGCTCAGGACCGGCGATCACTTGATAGGAGAAATCCGGCATCTTTACCGATTGGTGGGCATGCTCGATGGTGACGCTGACGACCCG
>JAKEER010000856.1 GCA_022616615.1 Acidobacteriota bacterium | reverse complement strand
CTGTTCGCCAGCCACGCCCAGAAAGCCGCCCAGCCACCCGTGCTTCCTGGCGAGAAGTCGCGCAAGAGTGCTTGCAGATCCCTACCATAGAGTTCCCGCATGTATAGTGAAAGCGTGTGGCGCACAGCGGCCAGCAAGGTGAATATTTGTTTCGCCTCCTTCAGGGTCCTGGGAGGTTTGAACCTCGTGGTTTGCGTGACGGCTTCAATGCTTGCCGTAAAGGCTGGCCATGTCTTTTGCGAAAGCCGCGCAACCAAGTCCAAAGCCCTTTCAACGGCCATACCATCTCGAAGTTTGGCGCCCGTCCACGGAGAAGGATCGGTCCGCCTGAAGAGCGTGGCGAAGCCCACGGCTTCCTTTAATCGCTCGCGAACCCTGTCCACACCCCCTGCCTTGATGCGTGCCAATTCGGAGCCGCGCCAGCGAGTATCCGAGTGGGCTTCACTCTGGAGCCTAAGCAGGTGCCCCTGCAGTTCATAGACGCGAAGACCGGCGGGCTCCCGCTTGCGGTGCAACCGCTCCACATGGCGGTTGAGGCGCTCTCTTCTCTCGACGAACCGCTTGTGCATTGCCTCACAGTCCACCGGTGGCGAGTGACGCATCGCGTCTAGGGCCGCGGCTATCTGCTCTGTCACCTGCCTCGAAGAAACATCCGCTCCGTGCAAATCAATCGCAAGATGCTGCAAACCAACGTGCTTCAGCCGCTTCAGTACCACTTCGAGCGCTGCGCGCTTTTCGGCAACGAAGAGAATGCGGCGACCTGTAGAGGTCAGGCTCGCGATCAGGTTAGCGATGGTCTGACTCTTGCCCGTGCCAGGTGGGCCATGGATTACGGCGTTTTCGTCTGCCAGAACAGAAGCAATGGCGCGCTGCTGACTCGAGTCCGCGTCTAGGATAAGGAATTCGTTTGATGGAGGAATCGTGTCCAACTCTCTGGGATCTGGGTTGACGTGCGATTCGGCAACGTGCTTCTTAGCCTCGGTGTCACCGGCAAGGGCCGCAACAATGTCATGCGTGGCCAACTCGCTTCCACGCTCTTTCAGCTCGTTCACCATCGCCATTTTCTGGAACGCGAAATTACCCAGCACAGTCGCTTCTTTGACGCGGAACTCCGCCACGCGCCGGCACTTGTCCGCCAAGTGGTTGTAGACGGGCGTAGGATCAAAGGCTTCTCCCTCATCATCGCCTTGCAATAGTGGGAGCAGATCGTCCGGCGTCAGCTTGATTCCGAACTCCGTCTCCAACACGTGCAGCAAAACCAGGTTCACTTGGACCACGCCTGTCCTGCGGAGCGAGGACAGGTTACCTATTCGCCCTCTGGCCTCCAGGGCAACCGGAAGGAGAAGGATGGGTGCCTCCGGGTCGCGACCGCCGTCGGCTGCCTTCCACGTAGCCATGCCTAGGGCAACAAACAGCGTTGCCAGGCCTTTTTCCTCGGCGTTCGTCTGCGCCCGGCGCCAAATATCGCGGAGCTTGATGGGCAGACCCTGATCCCGTGGATCCTCCACAAGGGTGGTTATGTTAACGATCTCTCCTTGCAGTAGTCCGACCATTCGATCTCCGTCGGCTAAAGAGAGCGTCAACGTGCCTGTTTTGAGCGGCCGGTAGAAGAGCAGGTTGTTCCGCCGAGAAAGATCGATCAAGCGGCGAATCCACACCTGCCTGGCCTTCTCAACTAGCTCCTGTCTCTTTTCCGTGATCTTGGGGTTTGCCTTCACCCGCTACTCCTCGCTTGCAGGTCAGAGTTTGTACCTTTTGACGGCTTTCTCTTCAAGCGGACAAATGGTCCGACGAATCGGCCACATGGGCAGGAGCACAACCGACTTCGGGGCTGGCCAGAGCGCACATTCCATCAGAAACCGCGCTCATGAGGCAGTCTATCTTAGACTTGCCCAGAATCATGGAGCCGTCGATACGGAGTGGACGATGCCTCGACGCACAAAGAAAAGGAGCACCTCCTTAGGATGTTGCTGGGTAATTTGCTCGACCGCTCGCACGTAAAGATCGGCTTGGGTCGCATAATGGGAGACAGCCTCGTCTACCTTGGTGGATTCAATGTCGTCTGTCTTGTAGTCGACCAGCACCAAGCCGGCGGACTCCTCGAAAAGCAGGTCAATGTAGCCTTCCCGTAACTGTCCGTGCGCTGAAAAGGAAAAGGGCAGCTCACGCCAAACACGGTGGGCCTTGTGGGCACGCTCGATCAGTGCGTGCTTGAGGGTAGCCAGAACCATTTGCCGAAGAACGCCCTCCTGATCAGGAATGCCCTCCGCCATGGCCGCCTGTTCAATCAAACTCCCAAGCATAGGGTCGTCCGAGAACTGCAAATGCTGCATGACTCTGTGGAAAGCTGTGCCAACTGAGGCAGCGATGCCGGTTCCTCTCCGAGCAGCCCGCTCTTTTCCAAACTTCCACAGTTCGTGTTCGGGCTCACGTTGAGCCGATTCTGCTCCGACACCCAACCTGGCAATCCCTTCGCGCCACTCACGGCGGCGATCGAGCAGCGACGCCACCTCGTCGAGCGGCACAGGTCGCTGGCCTACATTCCTCCGCAGTACGACCTGCCGCACTTCTTGAGGCGGCAAGGCCCCCGCGGGAACCTTGGATATCCCATCCTCGCTAACCGCACCGTTGTCCGCCGGCGCGTTGAGCCAGAGCGGCATGAAGTAACGGGTGAAACGTGCCTTATCCCCAGAATTCGTTTCCACTAACGGAATCGCCAGATAGTCTCGGGCCCGGGTTGTGGCCACATAGAGCAAGCGGAGGTCCTCAGCACTTGCCCGCTGCGCGTCCCTCTGGGACATTTCCTCGTGATCTGCAGTACGGAACCCTCTCTCTCGACTACCTATCGCAATACTGACACGCCGCTGAGCATGATCGACTACGAACGGGCGACGCTGGTTAGTCTGGCAGCCGAAGTTGGCGAGCACCACAATCGGAAACTCTAGTCCTTTTGCAGCGTGCACAGTCATCAACTGAACAGCGTCGTCTTCCTCTTCCGCTAGAACTCCTTCGGCTTCAGCTAGCTCCGAAGCCTCGCGGTCCTCAAGCCAGCGAACAAAGCCACGCAGGGTGGCGACTGTTTGGAACTCAAACGCGCGGGCGAGCTCAACAATGCGTAACAGGTTCGCAACCGCTTGCTCGCCGTTTGGAGTCAAAAGATAAAAGGGCAGGATGTGACTTTCGTCCAGCACCTTCTCAACCAGAGCTGGGAGCGAGAGCCTTGACAGCCCATCGTGCCATTTTCGGAGCCGCTCCATACTTGCCTTAACTTTTCCGAACTCCTCTCCGAAGGTGCGCAGGTAGTTGAAGCTGCCACCGCTATGCTTGAACAGGAAGATGTCTTCGTCCGAGAAGCCAAAGAAAGGAGACCGCAGTGCAGCCACCACAGCTACAGGATCCGCAGGGTTCTCAATTGCTCGAAGCACGGTAATCAGCGCACGGATCTCGGCACGCTCATAGAACTGTCGGCCAGAATCAAAACGGTATGGAATGCCTGCCCCCGCTAGTGCGTCTTGGTATTCAGTGATGCTCGTCGTAACGGGAAAGAGAACCGTTAGATCGCGGAAACGCGCTTTACGAAACTCCTTCTTTGATTTCTCCCAAGCTTCGAATTCGCCAACAGCCTTCCGCACAAAACGGGTGATGAGATCGGCCTCAGCCTGGCGGTAGGCCTGCATATTCAGGGGGGCGTAGTCCCTGGGGGGATATAGCAGCATGAGACCCGGACCTGACTCCGGTCGTCCGGGCTGCTCTACGAGTTCGACGTATTCAGCTTGGTAGTCACCCTTCATCTGGGGCTTGAAGAGGCGGTTGACTCCGTCGATCACGGACTTGCCGCTGCGGAAGTTCTGGCGAATTGGAACAACTTCTCCCTCGCGGGCAAGGATTGTTTTGGCTTCCTTGTAGATTTCGATGTCCGCCCTTCGGAAGCGATAAATGGATTGTTTGGGATCACCGACCAAGAAGAGTTTTCCTGGCGCAGGCTGTACCTGCTGCCAGCTAGCCGCGGACGGTCGGTTCTCTGACAGATAGAAGATCAATTCAGCCTGCAGCGGATCTGTATCCTGGAACTCGTCCACCACTAAGTAGCGGAATCGCTCTTGGAAGTATTCGCGAACGTCCCGATTGTCCCGAACCAAGTCCCGGGCCTTCAGCAATAGGTCTTGAAAATCAAGGAGACCCCGGGCGTGCTTCTCTGCCTCCAGCTCTCTCAAGAAGTCATTTAGCCAACTCAGAATTCCGGATGCGACCGAGTGGCCTATCTGTGTCCGTGCGTCCTCCACTTTTGCGCGAAGCCCCTTGCAGAAGGCTTTCTGCTTGTCACAAGCATCTGCAGTTCTCCAGTTCTTGCGTGCCCCTTTTTGACCAACATCGAGATCTTGGCAGATGATCCTTTCGCGGTCTTGTTCATCACCTCTTTCGCCACGCTCAAAGAGCGTGTGGAGCTGCTGGACTTGAAGATACCCTCGGTCCTCCGTGTCAACACATTGCGCTTGCAGTTTGTCGAGCTTCTGTACTTCCGCGCGCAAGGAGTCCCACAATTCAACGGTTCGCAATTCGCCCTCAGTTTCGACCAGGCTGAGCGCGACGTCGCGGTTCTCGAAGAGCTGTCGCGCGATAGGCTTAATTGCCGATTCGAGCTTGATTTCCAGATTGAGCAGCCGGCGCAGGGCCGGGGCAGT
>JAKEER010000855.1 GCA_022616615.1 Acidobacteriota bacterium | reverse complement strand
CTCGCTGGGTTGAACATTCCCGCCCCGGATGGCATTCTGGGCGCCAATCGCCTTGGCGTAGGCTTTGGATTCGTTGAGCATCGGTGTCGTCAGGGTCGTGGGCAAAGAGCCCTGATCGAGAAAATACTTAGCGCCTGCCAGGGAAGCGGCATCAGCGGCTTTCTGAGCATCGCTGCGCGCGGCATAAAGCATTCCCAAATCCAGCACGATGGCGAGGAAGCCTAGGAAGGCTGTAAGACCCGCTGCTACGATGACAAGAGAGACGCCTCTTTCAGTTGATTCTCGACTTTTCATTAACGTAATCCCCTTGAATCAAATAAAGTTCTACGCCTGATTTTCCATGGTCACACTCGTCCTCAAGGTGATGGAACCGCCCAGCGTGGACATGGGAACCCAAAGCTTGATCACCGGTCCAAAGATAAAAAAGGTAAACGGATAATTCACCGATACGCGGGAAACCGTGACCATGGCGGTGCCGCCTCCGGGAAGATTTACCGTGACCGCCGTATTGGCTGCATCGTTGAGCGGAGTCTTGACCTGGATGTAACTGTCAATGTTTCCTGAAGTCATGAAACTCGTGTCGAGGCTCGACTTGTTGAGGTATTCCTTCACCCGATTTTGCACGGCATCCTCCTGGTTGATCCCGGCAGGAACCACGGCCAGCCGCGCGCCTTCGCGGGCGGCATTCGTGATGGCCTGGTAGGCGCGATACGCCCGGCCAAAATCCCACAAGCCGGCAAGGATCACGAGAAGAATGGGTAGCATCAGGGCAAACTCGATAAGTTCTGCGCCTCGTTCACTTTTTTTGTTGTGCAGAGGAGCCAAGGGCGAGTGGTTGCCATCCATAACTGTCTTCCTTTTTGCTTTGGGCCTAGAAGGCCCGGAGTTTTCAGCTCTACGCTCCAAAGGCCTCTTGCGCTCACGCCGGTGACTCTGCTTCATCCATCATTTCCACGGTTGCGTTGATCAGAACGCCGGTGGTGCCCACGGAGGAACTCGGAACAACCAGCCTCAATACCTTGTTTAAGAAAAGGAAGTCGTAGTTGTAGTTTACTCGGACGTTGTAAACCGCAACATCGCGGTTGAATTGGCTCCCGCCGGAAGCAGGATTGACCATAAAGCCTCCCACAACTAGGTCCGTGGCATTGTCAATGATAATGTCGCTGTCGGCCACCGTGATGTTGATCGCCCCCAAGTGCGCGCGGATCTTAGTTCGAATTTGAGCCGGAGTGAGTTTCGAATAGCTCCCGGGAGTGCAATTGCCTCCGGTAAGACAGTCTGCCGAGGCCGCACGCACGCCCTCGCGCGTCGCATGGATGACGTTTTCATAGACGTTGTAAGCGCGTCCAAACTCGATAATGCCCACCATCAAGAGCATAAAAAGTGGAAACACCAAGGCAAACTCAACTAATTCAGCACCTCGCTCATTGGCTGAAATGGTGAGCTTTGAAGTGTGCCTATTCGTCATCGAAGCAACTCCGTTCGCAAACCGCCTGGCGTGCCGAAAAGCCGAAACTGTTGAACTGAAGAAGAGACAATCGACACAGGAAAAGAAACCTTGACTGCATTGCTGCTTGAGATAACTGCACGGTTCTTGCCAAAGCCTTTAAGTGTCGATTCACACATTCGGCCTGTTGAACTTCGGCGCAGCTTGGAGATCCTGTCAACCTTTCCGGCAGATTCGGCGTAGTGGATTGTGAAAGTTAAGAAAGAAAGCATCCTTATGTGGCAAAAGAAGGTACCAAGATGGCCAATGGCCAGGTGTCGTTTGACGCGCCGTAACTCGGAACCCTCATGCCATGAAGTTGAAGCGAGCCTGGGAACTCACAAAAAGCTTCGTGCGCTTCTGTTCTCATTAGGTCTTTGCAAACTTTTCCCGTTCTGCAACGTCTAAAGGGCAATGGGATCCGACCCAGACTTTTCTTCGAACTTCAGAAAGGCAAGCAACGTAAGCTTCCCGGTAGAATAGTTACCAACCTGAAGGACGAACCAAGGAGGAGGTTTCTTTACACTCAATCCCACAAAATAAGAGCAGGAGCCCGTATGAGGCCGGTCAGAAGAAAGAGGGGTTTACTATGAAAACTCTCAGGTCCATCGGGCTTCCAGCTCTTTTGTTGTGCCTGACCCTTGGCATATCGGTGCATCGTCCCGTTCAGCTGCTGGCGCAACTGCCGGGTAGAACTTTAGCAGAAGAACAATCTGATCTTGACTCCACTGCCCTCTCGCTTCCGCCACAAGCAGGCAGCACAATATCAATGCCACAGACTCTGGCAAGGGTTAGGGACCTTGACAGGTCAGCGTCAGCGTTCAAGTCGCAGGGAAAGTATGACCAGGCTGAGCCGCTTTACCGGCAGGCACTGGCACTGAATGAAGGACCTCTGGGGCCGGATCATCCAGAGGTAGACACCAGTTTGAACAATCTCGCCGCACTTTGCCAGACGCTGGGAAACTATGCCGAAGCCCAGCGGCTCTTTCAGCGCGCTCTAGCCATCAAGGAAAAAGCCTGCCAACAGCTGCTGTCTCCCGGCCAACAGCCAGTTCCCATCCAAGCTACAATAGAAGGCTCACCACGACCCGCACCATCGACTTCATCGTTGCCTGCCTTCTGAGACGTGCCGACAGAATCGCCGTCAAGCAATCGGACGATTGCCCCCTTGCCCGCGCGAAACGGCGCCACGTCCGACGACCGTATGTCACCAATCAACGTGATCAGGACCGGGACTAAGTAGGCAGCTCCAAGTCCCTTCGCATATCGGTCGTGGAAATGCTCGGACGCTGCCGCAATCGATCCTTCGGGCGCCTTCTCCGGCGCCGTCGCGATGCTATACACCCGCCAAAGACAAAAAAATCCGAGAATCGCTACGACCTTGCAGCGCTTCCGGCAGCGTTTGGTTCGCGTGGCAGCTTGCGACTGATCTGAAAAGGCGAAGCGGGGAACAGACACGTCGAAAGCCGCCTCGAACCGAGGTACGGAACTCCGCTGACGAGACTGGCATTGGCGGTTGTGCTAACTAACGTCCAGGTGGCATGCGACTGAAGGATCCTACCGTGCAGCGGCAGATTCCGTTGCCGCGACTTCCCTAGAACCCTGATCGTCGCTGGATGATCACTATCTAGCTGCTCGGAATCTAGCTGCTCGGAGTGAGCCCCGAGATGGAGATAAGACTTCGCAATGTCGCGGTTGCATTGGCCCGGTCCTTCACCATCAAACAAACTAGCTCCCAGCAGGCTACCCACCGCCCGATGGGGAATCGTTGGATCAAACATCGAGGTGTGATCCAATTCATGTAGGGCGTTCTGATAGTCGTAGACCGAGCTCCACGGGCGGTTTCGGCGGGATTTTCCAGGAATCCTGAAAGAATGTGCCCCTGCTATCCGCGCTGTTGACCAAGCTCGACCCGCGGTGGAATCCAGCGGTAGAGACTCAAGCCATCTACCGCACACACCGCATTGGCCAGACGCGCAAGGTCTTTGCCTATCGACTTATCGCTCGACACGGTTGAAGAGAAGGTATTGCTCCTGCAACAGTCCAAACGCGACCTGGCCGACGCCATTATCAGCGAAGACTACAGCCTTGATCCGCGACCTGGGGCGTGAAGAGCTGGAACTGCTCCTGTCCTGAGCTGCTTCGTTCGCCGTCGGCCTCCGAACAGTCGCATCCCCGATACGACTCCTGCGAGAATCCCAAAAGGGGGAGAAGAGGCGGAGCGCCCCGTAGCGCAGACCTTCCGGTTTCAGGCTGGTCTGTGGCAGTTGGGGGGGTCCAGAACGAAAAGCGCAGATCGTCAAAAGCACGGTCTGCGCTACATCTACCTGCCATTTTCATCCGACGTGGCACCGCCGCAACGGCCAGGTCACTCCCATGAAAGTCGACGAAATCAGAAAAATACTCGCAGGATATTCCGAGAGAGAACTCAAGTCGGTCATCATAGAACTCTACAAGGTCATTCCGCAGCGCACGCGAGAAGACTACCAGATTGATAAAGTGCTGCAAGACCCAACAGCCTGGACGCAGGAAAGCCGGAAGCCCGGACGCGCAGGTGCGGTGCCGGATTTAGACAAGCTGCAGCATGCAGCAGTTTATCTCCAACGCTTGCGGTCAGTGCTATCTTATCCCCAACTCGGTCGTTCACAAGAACCAGCGTTCCAAGTGGCGCTTTCATGGTGAAGAGTTTCTACAAAGACCTCCTTTCCTTAGGGCTGACGCCGTCGCCGACAACTTGCCGGCAACTATTCGGAAAGCGGCGCTGCTTCAAAACGAAACGGAGGCGGCATCGAGGTTCGAGTGAGAAGTGCTAAGGTATCAGAGCAGCCCATCTGTATTTAGTAATCGATGCTTGAGCCGGTCTGAGTGCGCTCAACGCCTTCTTCCGCCTCAAGCGCAGATTCCCCGTCAGGGCGCTGCCTCTGACGGTCCATCCTGCAGCGTTTTGATCAGGAGAAGGAATTCTCCAGGGTCAACCCAGCCCAGCGGCGACGGAGGTGCCGCTGCAGCCAAGGTGGTGAGCATCTCCAAGCCCGATCCTTCCGACCAGGCGAGACGCCCTTTTCGGTGGAGTTCCTCGGTCAAGCGGTCCTTCCAGATCTTTGCATCCGGAGCCACAAGATGCGGTCCGGTCCACTCCGGTGGCGCGGTCAGCGCTCTCAAGCCCGCCAGGATCGCCAGACTCGAAAGCACCGCCTGATCCGTTGGGCGAGATGTTCCCAGAATCGAATTCGCCTGCACCCAGTTGAGTCGTTCGCGCTCAAACAGGGCCCGAAGCAAACGATAAACGTCCCTTAAGTCGGGCAGCCTTTCCGCAAGACGCCGTCGCCGTTGAGGCTTCAAGCAGAAGCGCCCGAGGCATTCCTTCTTCCACGACCAGACCGTCCTTTCTCCGTCGGTGGCGGGCCAAAGATTGGGTTGTGCTACGCCAAGAAGAGAATGAAACAGGAATTTGGGCAGACGGGACTCCGCCCAATGGCACCATTCCCGTTCCATGGCGGGGGTCCAAAGCGGGAAGCTTGCCCCTCCAAAATGGCGGCAAATGATGTAGGTAGAGCACGCAGTCCGGTTCAAAAGCAGATCGCGGAGTGCCTGGGTCAACGGAAGGTCTTCATCCCGGCCGCGCAATCCGAACAGTCGCGGGGCCAGGCGGATGTAATGGTCGCGCCCTATGATGAGCAGATTCCGTTCGGTGCTGGCACGATCCGGATAACGAGCGTTAAACTTCCGGGTCAGGTCGTCGAAACGGCACGGTGCCATTTCCTCCAGGAGGGCCCGGATCAACTCACGCGCTGGCGTATCCAACGAACGTTTCCGGTCCTGACTCCATTTAAAAAAGGGGCCGTCGCTGTAACGCGAACTCAACAGCAGCCGCAGCCGGGTCTCTTTGTCTTCAGCGGACGCCAGAGTTGCCGCCGGCCCCAGGCCACACCATCCAAGCTCCCTCAGATTCAAAAACAGATGAGGGTGTTCGGCCATGCTTGTCTCCAGGTCTCTCCAGTTGCAGTTGTCATCGGAATACCTCTGATGATACTCGGCCAGAATAACGGACACAGACGCACACTCTTGTCCCCAGACTTCAGTAATCATGTGGTGCAGCCGGACGGCCCGCATGGATCGGCTCCGAATCGGCTGCTCCAGGGCGTATCCGAGATACATTTGAAGTTGATTGCCCAACCCAATGATTGTTCTAAGAAGTCTCTCCTCAATCTTCGATTTCTCAGCCAGTCGTTCAACTGAGATTGGCAAAGAAATAGATTCCCTGCTGCGCTGCAGCTTCTCGGTGGCTTCCCGGAGCGCAGATTCCGTAAACTCACACCGCACCCACGCCACAGTCGTCTCGTGGCTAGTCTTCGACATCCAATCCGTCACGGCGTCATAGCGGCAAGCGATGGCCAGGAGCATCTCGCCGGGAAGCCTGGGCAAGACATGGGCCGGGTAGTCTCGCTTGTAGACGATCCCTTGTGCGTTCGTGATCCGCGTCCAGGCCCAGTCCTCCCCCAGACACAAAGCCTTTTGCAGCCAACCGCTGACTTTGGGGTGACGGAGCCTGCGCAGCGTGCGCTGGACTTCATCGCCCACCGCTTTTTCATCCATCTGCAACAGGCGGCCAATCTCCTGGACGCTCAGACACGGGCACTGAATGCCATAGTAGGCAATTGTCGCTCTTCTGCCCAAAACTGGCTGGGTATTCAGGGCCATTAAAACCAAGTCAGAGACCCGCTCAAAACCATGATTCGTAGACTCACTCGTGACGGCGTTTTCTGCTGTGTGCATGGAATTCAATAGAAATTCGAAGTGCCGACAGCCCCTGAAGGGGGGCATTTCGGGTTCGGCGGTGATAGCAAAGCGACGAGGCCACTGCGAGCACTGGGCCGCAGTGATGCGGATTTCAGGTTTGGTTCCCGTGCTCTAAAAAACAAAAAGCCTCGAAGGGGACACCTTCGAGGCTTTCATTTAATCCCGGCAATGACCTACTCTCCCACCAAGTTTCCCTGACAGTACCATTGGCGCTGAGGGGCTTAACTTCCGTGTTCGGGATGGGAACGGGTGTGGCCCCCTCGCTAGAATCACCGAGATAAAGCGAGTGACGAGTGGTCGGACGACGAAAAGCTGTGAATCGACTCTGCTTGTGCACTCCGAAAAATTGACAATACCGAATGAATTTCAAGCTTCAGTGGGGCCAGTAACAGTGAAGCTAATCACTTGCTACTGACCACTCTTCACTGAATAATTAATGGTCAAGCCGAACGACCGATTAGTACTGGTCAGCTAAAGCCATTACTGGCCTTGTACACCCAGCCTATCAACGTAGTGGTCTGCTACGGGTCTTCTTACTTTCGTTGGGAGATCTCATCTTGGAGTGGGCTTCACACTTATATGCATTCAGCGTTTATCCCGACCGAACTTAGCTACCCAGCGATTGCCCCTGGCGGAACAACTGGTACACTAGAGGTTCGTCCATCCCGGTCCTCTCGTACTAAGGACAGCCCTCCTCAAATCTCCTGCGCCCACATCAGATAGGGACCGAACTGTCTCGCGACGTTCTGAACCCAGCTCACGTACCGCTTTAATAGGCGAACAGCCTAACCCTT
>JAKEER010000163.1 GCA_022616615.1 Acidobacteriota bacterium | reverse complement strand
CCGCAGAGCATGAATGCCTGTCATTGGGAATAAACGGCTTGCCGCCATACATGTCGGCCAACTTATGCTTTAATCGCGGCCAACTCACGCTTTAAGTGACACCAGATGATGGCAGCAAGTGCAAAACGAAAGGATAACGTGGCAGCGTCCGCGCTCGAGAGTATCTGGTGTGCTCCGCAAACCGAGGGAAGCTTCTCAACGACGGCCGGACCAGCGGTGCGCCAATGCGCGGGTCGAGGCGATACTGCGGCGTTTCCGGAGAGGAACCTGGCGAAGCCGTAGCCGCACCGGGCCACTGCATTCATCAGGTCATGCCCCTATCTTTTGCTTGACGCTCGGACTTCGGTATACTTGTCCCAAATCACACTCAGAGCGGACCGTTGAGTTCGCCGCTCAGAATGGAGGGAACCCGTGCTTCGCACAAGCTTGACGGAGCGGTACGGTATCGAACTGCCCTTCGTCTCCGCCGGCATGGGCTTCATTGCCCTGCCACCGCTGGTCGCTGCTGTTTCAAACGCTGGAGGATTCGGCCTGTTAGCAAATGGTGCCGCGCCAGCCGACGTGCTGCGCGATATGATCGGAGCCACACGCCAGCGAACCAGCCGCCCGTTTGGAGTCAATTTCATCATTGAGACTACAGCTTTCGGACCGCTGACCACGGAGACGCACGTTCAGGTGTGCGTAGACGAGCGCGTACCCGTGGTGTTCTTTTGGACGCCACCGCCGCGCGAGTGGGTCCGCCGGCTCAAAGAAGCTCATTGCGACGTATGGTTCCAGACCAGTTCAGTTCCAGCGGCGCAAGCTGCAATAGCGTCCGGCGTGGACATCATCATCGCTCAGGGCCGCGAAGCTGGCGGGCACAACAGGAGTACCACTGGTCTGTTCACGTTGTTGCCTCGCATGGTGGACGCCGTAGGGTCCGTACCGGTTGTCGCGGCTGGTGGGATCGCCGATGGGCGGGGTCTGGCAGCGGCGCTGTGCCTGGGCGCTGCCGGGGTATGCGTGGGAACGCGTCTGGTCGCGACTATCGAAGCAAACGCACATGAGGAGTATAAGCGCCGCATTGTGCAAGCGACCGAGGAGGACATCACTCAAACCTCTATATTCGGTCCGGAGTGGCCGGACGCACCAATGCGCGTGATACGAAACCGGGTAGTTCGTGAGTGGGCCGGGAATGATACGAAAACACCCCCACAGCCCGATCCGCCTCAAAGCATCGGTAAAACGTTGCTCGGCGGCGGAGAATATGCAATGCCGAAATTTTCCGCGATCCTTCCGACTCCGGACACAAGCGGTGATTTCGAAGAGATGTGCCTCGCGGCGGGCGAAAGCGCCGCTCTCACTACTTCAATCACGACGGCTCAGGACGTAGTAAAGACGATGGCGAAACAGGCTGAGCAAATCCTCGAACTGTCCCGGCCAGCGGCAGCTTCGAGAAACACGATCTGATTCTGTACGGAGTCAGTCCGCGACCGTCGTCCAGCGAGTCGATGCATTGGCTCTGCTCTGGGGATAGAGTCATTAGGTCGCGAGTAGTCGCCAAGGACAGCACAATCCCTAAAAGACCCACTGCCAAACTATGGTTCCAACTCTGCCAAACTATCCTTCAAGTGATAGCCACCACAAGAAGCTTATTTTGCGTCTTTTGCGAGGGTCCGAATCCGCTGACCGGTGTTTGCAAGCGAAAGAAATTGCAATGCGGGGACCTTAAGCTGGTAGCAAATCCAGAGGAGATTTCTGAGATTCGGCGATGAGCCATTTAACCATTGATTCAATGTAGATCTGTCAACAGATATCCGTTCAGCAAATTTGGTGGCCCGACCGTGAGAGACCTTGTCGATGTGAAGTTCTAATGATTGTGCAAGGTGCCCGACAGGGATCGGAGATGTCAGGCGAGATGTAGCGGCGAGGATTTCTTCGACGTTCCGCACCGTCCAAAGCTGCCATTTCCACTCAGTTTTGGGAATGATCTTTTGGGAAGGCCGAGCAGTCTTATCTCGTGCTCCAAGGAACTGACCACACCAGGAACAGTAACCTGGAGTGGGTCGCGAAACCAAATGATGGATTCGACGACTACACCGAAGACACTGCAACCTTAACCATTGCCGGTGTCGGCGGCAAATCTTAACCGCCTCGAGGGACCAGAGTAGGGGATCATGAATAGGTTTGCCCGTTGCTGACCAGTTCCGGTAACACCAGGGACACCAAGCTTTGCTGCCACGTATTAGAGATCGATAATTGGTTACGTTCTTCCAATTCAGCATGGTCGTACCCGACAGATGAGCGCAGTCGGTCAGTCTTTCAAAGGTCATCACGAAGTTACTGGCAGTGGTCCCTAGTCCATTAATAGCCGTATCAAATGCATTCAAGCTCCTCCTATCCGAAGCGTAATAAGGCTTTCTGATTCGGGGCGCAACTTCCCTGGATATCAAAGCGCGAGGGCGGACGCAGTGCTCTCGGGCCAGTCTAGCGATGTATCCTGTCAAGCTCTCCACATAGGGAGTTCCGACTCCGATGGGATTCAAATGGTAAAAATAGCTGTGAGTCGGAGTGGATGGGCACCGCAAATCCCAGGATTCATAAGTTGCACGCCGACTCAGTGACATCGTTTCTCTTTCCGATGGGATATCGCTTCGGATTGGGCACACCGACTCGACCTTTAGGTTTCTTGGGGGATACTTCAGACTTGTGTTGGCCAATGGCGTCGGTGATGGTGCATTGTCCTGGGTCTGCGAGGAATGTCGTGTCTATCCCCAAGAGCTTTCGAAGCCGCGTACTGGATTCCTTCTTCTCTTGTAAGATGGATTCTCCCTCGAGGGCTTCGGTTATCATTTTTTCGCACTGGGACACAGAGAGGGCTTGCTCTGCCAGATCCTTCAGGGTGACCGATTCTTTGCCCCTTTCGAGTATGGCAGCCAAGGTACGAGACAGCCAATCTTTGAGAACCCCCACACAACCATTGGTGCGCTCATAGAGGTAATCCCAATGTTGGGTGAGATGAGATTCTTTTTTCAGCGGCAGATGTCGTTCAAAGGTGTGAAGCACATTGAGGAATGCTTGAACATCACTGGCAGAATCCGCCCGATAGCGCCGAAAATGAACATCGATGCTGCGGCGGCTCAACTGACCACTGAGATTGCGGAAAGCCAGCAGTTCATAGCTGCCAATCAAGACATGAACCGTTCGTGTCATATTGGCGAGAGACTTAATACAGTCGAGCTGATCCTGCAACTTTCGTCCGGAAGCTATTCGGGACATATGCTGTGCCTCGTCTATGAAGACTGCCAGCGGTTGGCGGTGGCGTAGGGCCTGCTCTATCGACTGCCGCAATGCTGGGGCGACCTCATTTGGAAGAGGGGTGGAGAATTTTCTGCCCATTGGGTCAACCCAAGGATCCGGTTTCACCTTGCTGCCCAGCAAGGGTTCGTCTAAAGCAAACAAGAGCCGCCTGTAATAGTCCTTCCAGTTCCAATTGACAGAATCTGGCCCTATTGCCTCGATGCCCACTACTGGAATGCGACCCGGAGTGCTGGCGAGGGTGGGCAGCGCCTCCTCGGTCAGATTCTGGACGAGTCGGAGCCGCAGGGTAGTCTTGCCAACTCCTGCCGGCCCGGTGACAAACACGAGCGAGGTTCCGGTAGGCTCGCGGATAACGCTTCTCAACTTTTCGTAGGCCTCTTTCAGTAAGGGATGAGCCATGGTGAACGCTTTGAAATAGCTGAGGCGAGCCGCTGGGGGTTGGTTGAGCAGTTCCTGAGGAAATCCGTTCTGGGATGACATGATTCAGAACTGGTCGTAAATCTCAACAGGATTGCCCGGCAGGGTCTGATGGCTTAGAGGATCCGTAATATCTTGAAAAGGCTCCTTGACATCGCATCGCGGACGCGGGGGAACGCTGGACTGATTCGACTCCTCTCTGAGGGTGTGCATGATCTCCCGCTGGGAGGTATCGTGCAATCTCTGGGTTAACAGTCGTTCTTCTGCTTCAACGGATTCGAAAAAGGCGGCTAATTTCTTGGCGGTCACAGAAAAGGACTGGCGGTGTTCTTTTCTCGTCTTGAGCAGCTCCTTGGTTGCTATCAGTATTTCTCGCTCCGAATGCTTATGGAAGGTGGCAAAGTATTCAGAATGGCATCGAACCCACTGCTTGCGCACGAAGGCATAAGCCGTTCCAGCATCGTAGGGATCATAACGGATCTTCACCTGGGTCCTTTCGATACTGGGATCCCGAAAGGCGTCACACCAATAGAAAAGGTAATTGATCTTTACCCCTTGGCCGGGGACGACTTTGGCCGTCCCCTTAGGGGTAGTAGGCAGAGTCAGCATTAAGAACTCGTCATCATAAGGAATGAGACGAGAAGGCCGCAGCCCGGTTCGTGCCACGCCTGAGGCAAAAGCTTGCCCAGGAGATTGGCCTAGAGTTGGGTGATCGATCGTGTCGTAAACTTCATAGGCGAATTCACACAAGCGCCTGTACAAACTTCCCAGTGTCCACACGGTGTGTTTTTTGGGATTGACCGATTTGGTGACTTGGCGAACATTGCGGGTGATCTGGGTGTTTCCCTTGAGATTATGGATAAATCGAGAATTCGTGGTGCCAAACAAACGCTCGCAAACAGAGCCGAACCGAGCTTTCGCGGGTGGCCTGGTTTTTTTCGTGCATTCATATCTGGCCAGTAGCGTCTCAAAGTAGGTACTTTCAAACTCTCGTCCACCGTCCACAACCACGATCTGAGGAAGACGTCCGTGGCGGCGTACGCACTCTCGCAAAACCATCATGCAGGAGCGGTAGCTAGGGGGATCGAAGGTGATGTAAACCGCCAATACCCGTCGGCAAAAGGCATCTGTCAGGATCGTCATCCAGGGTCGGCCCAGAACACGGCCGGTGTGGGAGCAGATTACTTCTACGTCCATTTCGGTGTGATCGATGTGCCCGATCTCAAAAGGGCGGTCTCCATGGCGCGGCGTCTTCAGATCGAGTTCCACGTAAAATGGTTCCTGTCTATAAGCGGCTCTTCGACCTTGTCGCTTGAACGTTTGGTTGAACCCGGCTTGCCGGGAGACGGCAAGCCGAAATGTTGTGTAACTGGGTGCCAGGATATCCTCCTTGTCACAGGCATGCTTGAGCGCTATCCAAGACGCGTATTTGCTCTTCTGTTTTAAGGTTTCGTAATCCTTGTCAATAAACTCTTTCATGATGAAACGAGTGCGCGCGGTCAGTTTCTCAAGGCGGTTCCCACGCTGATGCATCCGGGGTAGGAGTCCAAGATAGCCACTTCCATACTGGGCTTGTGCGGCGCGATACTCGGATATCCAGCGTCGCAACGTCCGTCCTGATGCCTGGGCATCAGATGCGTCAGACTCGCCAGAGAGATGAGAACTGACAACGGTGAAACGATAGTTAGCGAGTCTTAAATCTTCCTCACTGGCCTGGGACAGCTTCTCAACAATCTTCGGGTTGAAGGCGTCCTCAGCCCGGGTGACCAAGCCGCTGATTCGCCCCTCTTTGACTAAAGCTTCAAAGGCAGGCACTGGCAATTCCGTAAACAACTGCTCATCACCGAGCAGGCTTACCATCGTGTCGCCGGCATTGATCACCTTCCAAACCTTACTATCCCAGGTCACAGTACTGCCAACACAGAGGCGGGTGCCCTGACCAGAATGAGGATGCAGGCGTTGGTTCGCCTTTACAATCCTGGCGCTTACCAACGCTGAATCGGCGGTCGGGAAGACAAAGACCTTGCCGGGCTCCACCAAGGGAGCGGCGTAGAGGTCCACGTACAAGACATCACTTGCTATCAGCAAGTAAATGTCGTCTGGACTGAGGAACTCTCGGGCCGCGTGCAACAAGGCCTGCAGTGACAGTCCGGCCACCGCCGAAACGTATCCCAACACCCTCTCGCGAGCCATCGGCGAGACGGTACCAGGGTCACTTCGGAAGTAATCCTCCAGAAATTGAATGTTCCTTTGAAAAACCCACTGGATCTCTCTCGAAGATCGAACACGGTAGTAAAACCCAAGATCTCTTGCGTAGGCGTCGCCCGGCGGACACCGCCAGCATTGATCGCCTTCGAGCGAATAACGGTGGTGATTCCTTTGGTTAAGCCGACTGAGATCCTCTTCGGTTTTCCATTCCTCCCATCCCGCCCTGTTCTTGCGAATCACGAAGAAATCCGGCGTGTGAAGCACCACCAGCCGCCTACCCTTGTCGCTCTGGTAATCCAACTTGATAGGAGGCGGCTGGTCGTAATATTCCAGAACGTCAGGATCGCGCTCCATCTCATAGATTCCTGCCAACTCGACCCGATGGCTCTCAAATTGGATTGTGGCTTCCATCTTCCGGCTGGGGTAACGGCCACTCACATTGCCTCGACCACCCCTCACCCGCCGGGCAGGATCAGTCGAACGAATCTGATGGATTGCCAACTGGGCCTGTTCGGACAAGTTCAGGTCTCGGCACCACGCTAGCAGAACGTCTTTGTTGAGCACCAAACATGCCTCCAGATCCTGCTGCGGCACCGATCACGCTGTTTACTTGATGGATTTCAGGCGTCGCTCCCTCTTGAGGGCGTGGACGTAACGCACCCCGGCTTCATTCATCACCTGCTGCAACCGACGACCATTGGCAAGCGCCTTCTCAATCTCGGGTACCAGCGCCTCAGGCACATAGATAGAAAAGCGCCGCTTGCCTTCACGTCCATAAAGGACGTAACTGAGATGGCCTTTGCCCTTCGCACAGGCCTGGCAGTTCTCCCGAATGCAGGGGCTCTTCCGCAGCGAAAGAGATCCCTCCGCAACCGGCCACATCTTTTGGATGGTTGTCTGAAACCAAATCCTGACTTTCTCAGACGTTTCTTCTTTGTTCATGATGTACGTGCGTATAATATCGCACGTGCACTAGAAATCAAGCTTTTTCTAAAGAGAGGCGCTGCTGCCCACCGCTGCGCAGGCGAGCCACTAGAGCTCCCGGCCACTTTATGCTTTCAATTCTTGTTCTCGGCCGATTTATGGTTTCAAGAGTGGTTATCGGGGCGACGGGTCACATTGAAAACGAAAGGACTTCCGGATACCGCGTGGCCAATTTATGGAAGCAATCGCGGCCACTTTATCGTGTGAGTCACACGAAAGTCGTTCTTGTCGCTGCTCAATCCGGATTCACGTCGAGGAAGGAATTTCAGAATGGCGCGCCAGAGCCTCATGAATGGTCGTTGGAAGATCAGAAGGCTCGAAGCACACTCCCCAGCTCCAGATTCCGAACCCACCGTGAGCGTTGACGGCTTTGATCCACTCATCAAGGTAGTGGCGTTTGGCCTTGTCTTGCGCTGAGTCCTCCCCCTTGGTCTCCACAATCAGGCGCGCTCCGTTCGTTAGGCGAACCAGATAGTCGGGGCGATACTTCCTGAAGACGCCTTCAAAGATGTAGTTGATCTCGAATCCGAGGTGATCGTTCTTGACCCAGGCCTCCACTTCGGAGTTGTGGTCCAGTTCGTAGGCGGCTTGCGCTTCCCAGGTTGAGTCCACCACGCAGAAGTTAATGTGGCTGCGCTGGGCAGCTTCACAGGGTTTGCCCGTGTGCCAGGGCAGCAAGTCGCCGGTCGAGCGGATCGGCCGGGTCGTTTCGAACACCGGCTCCAGCGACTCGGTGTTGGCAAAGCGGATCTGTTCGAAGACATGCTGCACGATCCGCTGCATGTTAAGTGTCAGCATCACGCGCCGCTTCAGCTCGTCTTGGTAGAACAGTGGAGGGTTGATCTCCAGTCGGCGTGAACGGATGAAACGCTCCGTTAACTGAATTACCTGGGCCAGTAAATTTTCTTTGCTTCCCTTCCAAGCGGGCTTCATCTGGTCGAAAATGTCGCGAGCCACTTCAAAGGTGATCCGCTGCAAGCGAAAGCGATCCGCGATCTGGTTCAGATCAATCTCCGTCAGCACGGCAAGGTTGGGTTTGCCTGCCACTACAGCCGCCATTTCGGCGTTCTCAATTTTATCGGTAGCGTTCAACCGCAGAATGGGTGTCTTCGCCATGTCCAGTTCCAGGCGCGGGCGGTAGACATGCTCAATCCGAATCACATTAGGCCAACTGATCTCAAAGGCCGCTTTCGCCTTCACTGGCTCGATTCTCGTCTTGGGTGTTGGTGGCGGCGGCGGTTCATCTTCGCCACCTTCATGAGGCAGGAATGTGAAAGGAATTCCGAAGATGTTGACGTATTCCGGGTTCAACAATCCCTTCTCGCCCAAGTCGTACGAGGTGCGGCGCAGGCCTCGTCCCACCACTTGCTCGCAAAGCAACTGGCTTGAAAAGGCTCTCAAACCCATGATGTGGGTCACCGTCTTGGCGTCCCAGCCTTCGGAAAGCATTCCGACAGAGATCACCTTCTGGATCTGCTCGCCCGGCTCACCCACCCGGCCCACGGTATCCACCTTTCGGCGAAGCAATTCTGCTTGGTCCGCCTTGGTGAGTTTCTTCTTTGGAGCCTCGTCCTCTTCTCCTTCGGCGCCGTTCAAGTTGCCATCTTGTTCAGCTTCCAACTCTTCATCTCGCGCCTCGGCCATCTCCAATACCTTGGAGTCAATGTGCAAAGTCTTCTCCGGATCGCACAGTTCATCCACCAGCACCTTCCGCTTGTCGAAAGCATACTTGGCTCGCGCGGCCGTCTCCGTCCGATTCGCCACGGTGATCATCACGGGCGGCGTTGGATAGCCCAGCTTGCCCCAGGCCTGCCGGGTGACCAGCCAATCTTTCCCAAGAAGCAAGTACGCATTCATCACCAAGTCGGGTAGCGGCTCGTGCTCCTGCGCATTTCGGTTCAGGTCCTCGCGGACGTGGTCGTAGATGTGATAGAGCTTGGACTTGTACGTCCTCACATCGGGCATTCCGTCGTCCCGGACAACCACGCGAGGCGTCTTCACCAGTCCAGACTCGATGGCGTCATTCAATCCGAAGTCACTCACAATCCAATCGAACAGGGCCTCTTCGGAACTCTGTTTTCCACTGGGAGCGAACGGAGTGGCGGAAAAGTCGAAACACCGGAGGATACCTCTCGCCCTGTGAATTCGATCCAAACCACCGACCCACTTGGTAGCTTCTTCGATTTCTTCCTTCTTGACGCCGCGTACCTTCGACTCAGCCGGAACACGCCAGGCATGATGAGCCTCATCGTTGATCACTAACAGGTTGCGGCTCGATGTCAGCTCGCCCAAAACTTCACGAACGTAGGCCTCGTCGCTCTTGGCACCCCGTTTGTCCACGCTTCTTCTCTTCCTCAGCCTCTCCTCCGACTCCCAGTTCAACGCATGCCAGTTGCGAATCAGCACCTTGCCCTGCCGCAACTGTTCCAGCAGGCCGGGAGGAACGATGTGAAACTCTTCGTAGTAGTTCCCCGGTGCAGACGGCAGCAGGACTTGGAGCCTGTTCCTAACTGTCAGGCCCGGTGCTACAACAAAAATGCTCTTGGAAAAACGGTTGTCTTGCGGATATGCCGCCTTGTTTAGCACCTGCCAGGCGATGAGCATGGCCATGACGATGGTCTTGCCCGTGCCGGTGGCCATCTTTGAGCACCAACGGGAGAAGGCGCCGCCATCCGAGGAAATTTCAATGCCGACCCGCTCCGAGGCAGGCCCTTCCGTCAGCCAGATCAAGGTCTCCATCGCCTCCAACTGGCAGAAGAAGAAACGCTTCCCTTCTCGCTGTTCCGAGTCGTTCCAGTGCTCCAGCAAGCGGCGAGTCATGCCGGTGACGCCGGCATAAGGACTCTCTTTGTTCTCCCTCCAGGCTTTTATCCGAGGACGGATTTGGTTCACCAGTTCGATAGGAATGAACCGCCCTGGATCGTCGAAGGACTTGGAGCTTTCCGAGGCAATAACGTAACCGGCAGGCCGGCGGCCCGCTTCAAGCGAAAAGCTGCGCGTCTCCCGATGGTAGTGCCAGTGCTGCCGTGGCTCCTCGTACGGCGAGTTGATGATGAGATGGCTGATCGTTGGTGAGGACATGCGATCTAACTTGAAAACAGCTCGCGGTCCAATCCGCTCTGCCGGATGATGGCGGAAAGAGTGCCGCGGTCGATCTCTTTGTGATTGGGGACAACCACGCTGATGGAATCGTCTTCGCCAACGCGACGTTGCATTACGATATGGCTGCCGCGCTGGCGAACCTTCACAAACCCGTTCCGTTCCAGGATGGCGAACACTTGCCGACCCGAAAGACGGCGTAGTTTAGGCATGAGCCAGTTCCAGGGGTTTCACAACGACGTTGCGCCTGGCGAGCCGTCTCTTGACTTCCTTCTCGGTCGCTGATTCCAGAAATAGCTCCACAGCCTCGCGGACCATGTCCTCGGCTTCTTTGCGTGTCTTGCCCTGGCTTGTCACGTCCAACTCCGGGCACGTGGCGACAAAGTAGCCGTCCACGCCCGGTTCAATCACGGCGGTCAACGGTGGCAATTTCGGTTTTCGTCTAGTGGTCTTCAACACCATTCTCCCTTTGTTACGTTGCTAAGTTTTCTTTCTTGGTGGCTCATTCATCCTGTCTTTTGCAGTCCATGCAGATCATTAGCGCCCGCTTTGGGGGGCGGCGGGGGCATTCTGTTTAGGCAGCTACAAGTCTCTCGGGACGTGGTAGACCGTACCACGATGATTCGTCCAAAGATTCGATGCCGCTTAGGAGCGCCTCGGGGACTTGCACGTGCGCGTGTGGATTCATCAGTACGCGCCATCTTCTCCGTATGGCCTCAGGCGGACCGAGCAGGCCTCCCTCGAAGAACGCCACGGCCCCGACCCTGCGATTGCGACCAGGTTGCAGTAGCCGAGCCATTTGGGTCGGCCACGCCTGCATCCCCTCCGGTATGGCAGTTGCCTCGACGACTAGAACGTTCGGCAGACCTTCGGCGAAATGATGATACTCTTCGTTGAATACGCGCTTGGCCCGAGCGTCAGAGGACTCCCACCGAGCGATTACGCTTGTCGACTCACCTTGCAAATGTCTCTCACCTCCAACGACGATCTGTGCTCCGTCGCCATCAAACATCGGAGGAAGCGCCTTGCCGAAATCGATCCGTCTCACACGCGCAAGTGAGCCGACCAAAACCCATTCACTGGGTGGAGCAGCCTGAACCGCTTTAGCTATGGCGATGATATCGCCAGCATTCATGCCGGTTCTAATCTCAATCTCGACGCGGCATCCAGATACTTGTTTCTTCATTGTTGCTGTCAATTGATCGGCCGAGTGCTGCTCCTGAGCTGAGGCATCGGATCGCTCGGGCGTGACCACTTCGAAATAAACTGAAACGCCCTTCACCACGCATCCGAGGTCCAAAACGCGACCGGCCAGAGGTACAGCGAAACGTACGGTGTGGCCTAGACGGGCCAACGATGATACGACCACAAACTCTGAGTAAGCTGCTCTTTCGCCTTTCTGCAAGCGTGCCAGGACGTCGGCGAACCCCTCTGCGCCTTCGCAAGCTAACAGTAATCGGCCTAGCTCTACGGCTGGAGCTATGAGCCCGAGTCCGCGCGCACTCTTGGAGGTGAGACGTTTTACGTCAGCTGGGTAGAGTCGCTTAAGGGTTGCCAGTACCCTTGTCACTTCAGTCGGACTGTATCCCAGCGTCCCACCACAACACCACTCCCTGATAAATTCTTCCCACGAACAGCCAAAGTCGGAAGGAATGGTATCGCTCATTTCAGTTCGCTCGGCTTCTTTGGGGTCAGCTGGAACCCATCGTTCTGAATCTCTGCTCATTTCTAGGAACCTTTTGACCTCCGCAAGGTTTCTTCCAGCTGATGAAACAGCGATTCAGCTTCAGCAGGTAGGGAATTACTCTTGCGCAAGAGTTTGTTTACCTCAAATCTGGTCAACACCCCATGGAGACTAGCCGCCTTTCGGATTCGCTCATCAAGCATAGGAATCCAAGAGTCGAGTATCTGCTGTTCTATCTGAGCAAGGATGCTCTTCGCTGAAACATCGCCTGCGGCCACCGACTCAAGGGCTGACAAGAACTGGGGAATGGCATTCTGGGAACGCATTTTGAATCCCAATACAGGATCGTGTGAGGCAATCTCAGACACCGCCTGATCGTAACGATCATGGAGTCCTTGCGGTTCCGGCAAGACCATGCTCAAGAACGTTCGCAGTTGAGTGAAAGCATCCTCTGGCACTTGGAAGCGCTTCTTCAACTCGTCTGAGACCAGCTTTGTGACAAGGATTCGATGGCGGATTTCAAGGAGATCCGAAATAGCCCGAGCCAGAGCAGCCGTTTTCTCCCGGCGGGCTCTTAGGTAGTGGCCTAATTCGCTTAGCAACAATCCAACGACTAGAGTCAGTACTGGTAGTAGCTTGTCGATGATGTCCACGCGAAATCCTGAAGCCGGATCTAACTTCTTCGTCGGTTCCCGGCCGGAGAGCCTCTACATTTCGAGGATCTTCAAACTCTCAATTCCCCGGTCGTCGACGATCTTGACTGCCACGCGGGAATGCTTGCCCGCCTGGAAAGGCAACGAAATCGTACCGCGATAGGACTCGATCAATTCTTCATCAATCTCAGCCCGGAGGTTGCGAGCCAGACGGCTCCAGCCATCCTTTTCTCCTGACATCGGGAAAAAGACCTGCCGAGGAAAAAGGCTCCGGCCGTCGTAATCCGTATCCAACATCCAGAGGGCGATCTTGTCACTGCCGCCGGATTCAATCGTGCCCGTCTTGGTGTTGTAGTAGTCGAAGCCATGGATCTCGATCTGCCAAAGCTCTTCACCATTTGCCTTGGACTTTGGACCTTTGACTTTGGACTTTTTCAGAGTCACGTCCGGCTGGCCGAT
>JAKEER010000162.1 GCA_022616615.1 Acidobacteriota bacterium | reverse complement strand
CATGGCTACCAAGACGACTGACTAGGGCATGGGTAGCCACGATTGGCGTGCTTTTCGCCAATCGTGGGCCCGGTCCTGCCTTAAGTTGACATCAATGCGCACAGCGGCATGAGGAACTCCTAAGAAAATCCCCTCCTCGGAGGGGTGGCTGGCGCAGCGACAGCAGTCGGGGAGCCAGCGGGGTGGGTGTTTCGCATCGAAGTCAAAACCCACCCCAGGGCCTGGCGGCCCTTTCCCCTCCCGAGAGGGGATTCGGCGCGATTTTCTAACCGACATCATACCGCACCGAGCGGTTTGGGTGCTCCTATGAAGATAAGCTCCCCCTCCTTATCTAACGAGGGAACTCTATCTAACGAGGGAACTCTGCATTTTTATATGTTGTGGTGACGCTGCGCACAGCCCTACGGTGCTGCTTTAACCCCAAACCGCGCTTCCTCAAACACCGCATCCAGCTCTGCCGATACGTCTCCACTCTGCGTGGCCAGCGCCCTGAAGTCGAAAAGACTGGCATCCAGGAGATGGGAGGGAACCACGCGTCCCAGCGCTGCCATCATGGAGTCACGGATACCAGGAGTTTCGCTCTGGAGCTCTTCGATAAGCCGTTTCACTCGCGCGCGCTTCAGGTTAGGTTGCGAGCCGCAAAGGTCGCAGGGAATGATGGGATACTTCATCAGCGCCGCGAAGTTTGCGATGTCGGCTTCGCGGCAATAGGCCAGCGGGCGGATGACAGTGTTGCGGTGGTCGTCGCTGCGCAGGATGGGTGGCATGGTCTTCAGGGTGCCGCCATAGAGCAGATTCAAGAGGAACGTGGCTAGCAAGTCGTCGGCATGGTGTCCCAAGGCAATCTTGTTGCATCCCAGTGTAACGGCAGCGTTGTAAAGAATGCCGCGCCGCAAGCGGGAGCACAGGGCGCAAGTCGTCTGCCCCTCCGGTACCTTAGCCTTTACTATGGAATAAGTGTCCTTTTCGATGATGCGAAAGTCCTGTTTCAATTCCGAGAGGTAGTTTGGCAAGACTTGCTCGGGGAAGGCGGGTTGCTTCTGGTCGAGATTCACTGCAGTGAGGTCGAACCGAATGGGCGCACGCGGTTGCAGATCGCGCAGCAAGGTCAGCATCGTGTAGCTGTCCTTACCGCCGCTGAGGCAGACCATAATCCGGTCGCCATCGGCGATCATCGCAAAGTCCGCGATGGCCTCGCCAACCCAGCGGAGGAGTTTGGTCTTGAGTTTCTGTAGAGTGTCCACCATCTTCTGACCGTTCACACCAAAGCGTTCGACGCAGCTGCTAAGCCGGCGCCGCGCCGTCCATTGATGTCAACTTAAGGCAGGCCGGTCCCACGATTGGCGAAAAGCACGCCAATCGTGGACGAAACCGCCTTAAGTCGACATCAATGCGCACCGTCCCGCTATGCTCTCAGTCCGACGCGCTCTTCCAACCGTACGTAGTTCGCTTTGCGCTTGCAGGGAGTAAACCCCTCGGCCAGGCTCGAGGTTCGCAGCAGTTCTTCGGTGGCGCGATGATGCGCCCCTGCAGGTGTGATAACGTTTTCTTCGATCATGATGCTGCCCAGATCGTTGGCGCCGAAGTGCAGGCCTTGCCGCCCCACGTCGATACCCTGTGTCAGCCAGGACACCTGAAGGTTGGGAATATTCTCGAGATACAGCCGCGCCATCCCCAGCCAGCGCAGATACTCTTCGGCCGAGCGGCGGTCCGGAATTTTCCGGCCAATCTTGGTGTTGTCTGGCTGCAGCGTCCACGGGATGAAGGCGACGAACCCGCCAGTCTTCTGCTGCAACTGGTACAACCGTTCCAAATGCTCGACGCGGTGTTCCATCGTTTCTCCCAGCCCGAACACCATGGTCGCCGTGGTCGGCAAGCGGAGGCGATGGGCCGTCTCCATTACTTCCAGCCACTGGTCTGTGTTGCACTTCGTCGTATTCTTCCTCCGCACTTCATCCACGAGGATCTCGCCGCCGCCGCCAGGGATTGAATCCAGTCCGGCCTTCTGCAAACGCCGGAGCACTTTCTCAGTGCTCATCTGAAACAGTTGCGTGAAGGCGTAAATTTCGGGAGGCGAGAAACAGTGAAGATGAATGCCGTAGCGGCGCTTCAGCTGGGTGAGAAGCTCCTCATACCACTCCAGCGGCAAGTCAGGGTGAAGCCCTCCTTGCATTAGAATGCCGCTGCCGCCCAGTGTGATCGTCTCTTCTACCTTGTGGTAGATCTCCTCGAAACTTAAGACGTAACCTTCGGGAGATCCGGGTTTGCGGTAAAACGCACAAAAGGTGCAAACTGCCGTGCAAATATTGCTGTAATTGATATTGCGGTCGACAACGTAGGTGACGATGTTGTCCGGGTGCAAACGCCTTCGGAGGCCATCCGCCAGCCGCTGAATGGTCTCAAGCGGCGCATCCTGGGCGAACTGAAGGTATTCCGCTGGGGTGAGGTGTTCACTTTGTTCTATTCGTTTCGCCAGTTCAATGATGGACATTTGAGATTCCTAACCAGGCACCCCTTAGCGGAATGACTAATGACCAAGCACGAAGGACGAAAGAAGTCCAAAATCGGAATGACCCCAAGCTGCTCTTAGACATTCGGCCTTCGTCATTGTTTTGTCACTAGAGCTTCGGTCATTAGTCATTCGTTCACTGCATCCTTCGGAGACTGCCAAAGATTTCCTTCCGCAACGCACAGAATGTTATCTATTAATAAGTGCAGAAGTAGCAAGACACGCCGGGGGGCGTAATCAGCGCCCCTCACCCTCCCCTCACCCCCGATCCCCTCTCCCCGAGCGGGGCGAGGGGAGATAACATAGAAAAGGGGTGTCCTCCAACCACTGCTCGGACTAATACAAGGCACTAAATTACGGCCGCTGTTCCAGCGTGGCCTGGAGTCTTACGCGTTCCTTGCCGCGCAGGACAACGATCTCAACCACCTCGCCCGCTTTGCGGTCTCCCAGAACGTAGGTGTAATCGTAAACATTCTTGATCTGCTTGCCGGCACATTCGACGATGATGTCTCCGCCTTTCATGCCTGCTTTGGCCGCAGGACTGCCTTCGCGCACTCCTGAGAGCTTGACTCCTTCTACTTCTTCTCCATACTCTGGAATCGTGCCGAGATAGACCCGAAACTCGCCACGGCCGCGGGATTCTTTCGACTCCTTGGCCTTGCTGAAGAGCGGACGATCTTCGTTCTGGCTCAGCGCCTGCGCAGTTTGAAAGACCAGTTCCAGGACCTTGCTGGCGCCGGGAAGATTAATCTTCTGGTAATCATCGCTCGGGCGATGATAGTCCGGATGCACGCCCGTAAAGAAGAACAGCACGGGAACGTCTTTGGCATAGAAGGAGGAGTGGTCGCTGGGGCCGTAACCATCGTCTTGAAACTTCAGCTCAAGGCCGGTCTGATTCAGGCGGGTCAACAGATCCTTCCACGACGGCGAACTACCCGAACCGCCTACGATCACGCGGTCGTCCTTCATGCGACCGATCATGTCCATGTTAATCATGGCTACGGTGTTTTCCAGTGGGAACGATGGCGCCGAGATATAGTGCTTCGAACCGAGCAGCCCTTCTTCCTCTGCGGAGAACGCTGCAAAAACAAGACTCCGCTTCAAAGTAGCTCGGCGGCTGGCGAACACCCTGGCCAGTTCCATCAGCCCCGCCGTGCCCGAGGCGTTGTCGTCTGCGCCGTTGTGGATCTCTTTGCCGCGCCCTTCAGCTAGCGATCCCAGGTCGCCGAGGCCGATGTGGTCGTAATGAGCTCCGATAAGAACCGCTTCATTCTTCAAAACAGCATGGTTACCCTCGATGAAGCCGACCACATTGGCGGTGGTTTGGTTGACCTTGCGAAGCTCGCAGTGGAAACTCAACTGAAGTTGCGGCAGTTCGCACGTAACAGGCTTCTTCTTGGCGGCAATCTCTTTCTGCAGAGCGTTCAGGTCAAGCCCGGCGCGGTTGAAAAGCTCGCGTGCCATGGGAAGGCTGATGGCCAGCGCCGCGATTCCTGAATCCGCAAAGTCGGCATCGTATCTCAGCCTGGAAAGAGTGCTCTTCGAAAATTGCTCCTGATCGTCGATGAAGACGATGCCGCGGGCGCCCTTTTCGCGGGCTGTCAGTGCCTTGTAACGCAGAGCATGCTGACGATGGAACTGGCCATGCGGGTTATTCCCTTCCGGCCCGAAGCGGAGGACAAAGACGAAACGGTCCTTTGCCGCGATGTTCTGATAATCGTCGTATTTGAGTGCCGGCGCTGAGATTCCATGACCGGCGAAAACGGCCCCTCCCTGAAAGTCGCCTGTGAGTGAAAAGGCTGTGGGCATGAAGTCCTTGTGTAATTCGAGGTTTCCAGAGGAGGCTGCCGTGATGGCGAGCCGGTTGTCGCGTCCCAACTCAATTCCCGAGACAAACGAAAAGGGTTGCAGACTGGCTTTGCTCCCAGCGGCCGACGCCAAACCGTGCTTCTCAAATTCGCGGGCGATATAAGCAGCAGCTTTTTCAGCGCCTGCAGTTCCAGCCAGGCGCCCCGCCAGCTCGTCGGAAGACAAGTACCTAATGTGGTTGAATAGCTCTGCAGAGGCGATGACCGAACTCGCATTAGCATTATCTGTCCGCTTCGACCTGATGACGGCGACGGTTAGCCACGCGCTAGCAAGAACAAGAGCGCTGCTTAGAGCGATTCGTTTAGCAAAGCGTTTGTTCATTCAATGTGAAATTCTCCCTCGCCGTGCGGGAGAGGGCAAGCGGCACAGCCGGTTGGAGGCAGGCGCTGCCAGGTTGTGTTCCATCCGTAGTGACCCGTAGAACCTTTGGTCTGGCTGCCAGCCGCGTTCACGCGGCTTCTTCCTAATTCAGGCCAGCCGTTATACGGCTGGTTAGGAAAGTCCGCCGATCTCCGGGCAGCCCGCTTCAGCGGGCTTGAGCGTCCGAATTCAACCCCAATCCCTTTCATCTGGAATCATTTGCCTTCGTGGCTGAAGCCTGACGAAAAGCCCGTTAGAAACGGGCTTGAGTATTATCATTGCTCCCATCGACAAACCAGCCGTAAAACGGCTGGCCTTTAATCTTGAAACAAGCCGCGTGAACGCGGCTCTTGGGCAGACCTTAGTTCCGGCTTCCCAGATTCCAATCTGCGCTGCCGAAAACTTTGATTCCCGCTCTTTTTCGGCCCCGAAAAATGTAGAAACTCCGAGGCCCTTCGGGCCACCCTCTCCCCCTGAAGCTGTGAAAAAATTAAATGGTAGGGACGCGCTGCTGCGCGTCCGCGATGGTAAACCCAACACGGACGCGGAGCACCGCGTCTCTACCGGATCAGGTTTATACGCCCAACCGAATTTTTTCACAGCTCCCCTGGGAACCCTGGGAGAGTGAGTTCATCTCCTGAGGTCGCTCTTCCTACAACCGGCGCAGATGGAATCCGCCATCGACGTTGAACACTTCCCCGGTCGAGTAAGGGAAGCAGCCCTGGACGATAGCGGCGGCTGCTTTACCGACGTCTTCTGGTTTCCCCCAGCGCGGGATCGGCGTCAGTCCTTCGGCAATCAGTCGGTCGTACTTCTCCTTGACACCGGCCGTCATGTCCGTTTCGATGATTCCCGGCCTAATCTCGAACACCGGAATTTCAAACTCGGCCAGTCGGTGCGCATACAGCTGAGTCATCATGGCAACTCCAGCCTTCGTTAAGCAATAGTCCGCGCGGTTTGGTGAGGACGTGTACGCAGAAATGGAGGAGATGTTCACAATCACGGGGGAGTAGTTCGCCACCTGTTGGCGCAGTTCCACCATCCAGCGCGCCAGCCGCTGCGTCAGGAAATACGGCCCGCGAAGGTTTGTGTTCATCAACCGGTCGAAACTTTCTTCGCTGGCATTGAGCATGTCCTCGCGTACTTTGGGCGCAACGCCCGCATTGTTGATTAGAACATCCAGTCGCCCGAACTTCTCCTTGAGAAACTCAAACACCCGGCCGTGGTCTGCGATTTGGCTGATGTCGGCCTGCAGCAGTCCTGCTTTCACTCCCAATCGTGACGCTTCCGCCTGCACCTGCGCAGCCGCGTCGCGCTGGCGGGCAAAGTTGATCACAACATCCAGGCCCCCTTCTGCCAAAGCCAGGGTGATAGCCTTGCCGATGCCGCGGCTGGCGCCAGTGATGAGGGCAACTCGGTTAGAAGTCATCTTGGGTTCCAGGGAAGATAAAGTTAACTGCACCGATCGCAACGCTGCGGCAACCCAGAAAGCCAAACCGCAGAGACGCGGAGACGCAGAGAGTGCTCAGGAGAACAAACACTCTCCCGGTAGAGTATGAGCGGGTTGGAAAACAGTGGGTCCTGCAGAATTCGGCGATTGTCGATCTTTGCGGCTCACTCTCTGCGTCTCTGCGGTTTGGGTTCTTGATTGCACCCTAGTTGCTGTGAATCTCTTACCTCTTCTCACTTGCCAAACGTACCATTTTCCATGCTTTGTCGCCCTCAGGCAAAAAGAAAAACACGTCCAGCCCGGGATACAGTGGTAGAAGGGCCTTTCCTTTTTCGATGCCCTGAACGTAGAACGCATTGTCGAGTGCGTCGCCGTCGGTGCCCGTCTGGGTGATGACGGCCACGCTGAGCATGTTCTCGACGGGCCGCCCGGTGCGCGGGTCCATGATGTGCGAGTAGGTGACACCGCGCACCTTGAAGAATTTCTCATAGTTGCCTGAGACCGAGAGGCACTGGTTTTTGAGCACAACAGTCGCGGCGCTCTTCTTGGGGTCGTGAGGTGCGAGCGGGTCTTGCAGCTTCACTTCCCAGCCTGGGCTGTCTGGGGGAGCACCCAGGCCATAAAGCGTGCTGCCCCCCGCGCTCACAAAAGCGCGTTCGATCCGTTGCTCCTTCAGCAGTTCCACCACGCGGTCGACTGCGTAACCCTTGGCAATCCCGCCCAAGTCGAGTTCCATGCCGGAACGGGCAAATTGAACCGTCCGCTGCGTTGGATCCAAGAACAGGTGCTGGTAGCCCACTTTTCGCAGAACGCTCCAGCGTTCGAAGAACCAGGGGATGCGCCCTTCGCCACGGAAGAATCCCCACGCTTTCATCAGCGGCCCGACGGTGATGTCAAACGCCCCTTCCGATTGCTGGCTGTAACGAACGCAGCGCTGGAGAAAGTGGAATAGTTCGGGCTCGACTAAGACCGGGCCTCGGCCGGCGTCGCGGTTGATCTGCGACAGTGGACTCTCGGACTTGTAGTTGCTCATCAAGCTGTCAATTCGGTCGACCTCGTCCAGAGCTGCTGCGGTAATCAAAGGAAGCTGCTTGGGGTTTGTTCCGTAGACTGCAATTGTGTACGTGCAGGCCATCGAAACGCGGCTGTCTTCAAAGCGGTGAAGCTTCGAGTCTTTGTTTGGGGCAGCAGCCTGGACTGACGCAGCAGCAAAGACGACAGCACACACTAAGCCTCGGAAGCCAAGGGATGGAGAAACCGGAAGGTTCTTCAAGAGTGTGGCGGGGATAGTTAGAAAAATGACTAATGACGAAGCTCTAATGACTAAACAATGACGACGTCCGAATGTCTAAGTCAGCCTTTCGTCATTCGGATTTGGGATTTCTTTCCTCATTCGTGCTTAGTCATTAGTCATTCGTTCACGCAAGGTGCGTCCTTGAGGGACTGCCAAAGTTTTTCTTTCCGAACTGCACAAACAGTGATCATTAAGGCCCTAAATCTTCTTGCTGATTTGCGTTACTGGTGGAACCGCCGTTTCTTTCGGCCAGAAAACTCTCTGGTTCGTTTCCATGGCCCGGTTGGCGTAGATGACAGCGCGGGAATCGGCAGCTCCCACGTGAACGCCGGCAATAGGCTTCTTACCTTCACGGATGCAAGCAAAGAAAGCTTCGTCTTCCACGGTGAGGGCATCTCGTTCCTTGTCCATTTCCATAATGCCCATGTCGATGAGCCATTTCTTGGCGAAGTCCATCTCCTTGGCAACAAAGCCAGCATTTTGCTTTGGAAGCTCCGGAAAGATGGGCACTCCCTTGCGCAGGCCGCGGTTGGCCGCCGTTGCGCCTGCCCACCAGTTCTGTTCCTTCGTGTCCGCAGTCTTTACTTTGTTAGTGGGTGCATCCTTCGGCTTGTTCTCCCGGAAGAACATGGCCTTGGCGCTGTTGCTGCCCAGGGTGATCTCGATCGTGCCCTCGTCGCCCATGATGACTTCCGAAAAATCTAAGTGAGCATTGTTGCAGACCGAAGTGAAAACAAACTTCTGGCCTTCCGGATACTCAAAGATCACTGACACGTTATCGAAAATATCCCGTCCGTCTTTCCAATAGTCCAAGCCGCCAACACCCACGACGGAAACGGGTTCAGATTGGAAAGCCCAGTCGGCGACATCCACCTGGTGAGAGCCTAGCTCGGCCATGAGGCCGCCAGAATACTCGCGGTAGACGCGCCAATTGAGCAGTCGCTCAAACTTGGGGTCGGGAACTGGGATCTTCCAACTGCCGTTGCGGTGCCACTGGGCCCGGATGTACTGCACTTTGCCTAGCACGCCAGTATGAACCATCCGCATCGCCACCTGGTAAATCGCGCTGTAGCGGCGTTGCAACCCGACCTGAAGCACCTGCTTGGGGTGGGCATTCGCGGCTGCGATGACCGGGGGAATTTGCTCTTCGGTCTTCATCATCACCTTCTCGACAAACACATGCTTACCCGCGCTCAAGGCGTCAAGCACCATCGGGACATGCAAGTGATAAGGCGTCACGATGAAGACAGCCTCAATATCCTTGCGGTCGAGCAGCCGGCGATAGTCGTCGGGAATGGTTTCGGGATTGCCGCCAATCGTCTCGACGCCTTTCTTCAGGTTCGGGGGATAAATGTCGCAAATCACGGCGCAGCGTCCCGTCGTGACCGTGGCGAGGTGCTTGAGGTGATTGCAGCCCTGGCGGCCTGAGCCAATGAATCCATAATTCACCGGGTTCTTGAGGCTCTGCGCGCTGACGATCGCTGGTGCACCGAGACCGGACATGGCCGTCGTTGCCGTCACGACAGCGGAGGACTTCAGGAAGCTGCGGCGGCTTACTGACTTGAGTAGAAGCTTACTTGGCATGGCGTGGGCTCCTTGGAGCTAAGGATCAAATTCTTCGAAGAGGACAAACAGAATTTAACACAGAGCGCGTTGGGACGCCATCTGGAACTCAGAGCGTCCAGCCTGTATGGCCTGAAGGATCCCCGCACATCGAAAGCGAGAGTCGCTCTCCGCTGTGGATCGAAGCAAAGGAAGTACGGTCGCCACCAGCGGTTGGTTTGTAGTTTGTAGCGCAGACCCGTGGTTTGTGCGGGTCTGCGGCTTTTCGTGGCTTCTGAGAATCGTCTTTGATGCCAGACCTTTCCGCTGCGCAAGATTTACTCCCGCAGACGCGGAAGCGCCAGTCTGCGCTACCGGGTAGGATCCTGGAATGCCCTAAGCTGGCAGTGGCGCTGCCAAGCTCCGTGGTCTAACTGATCAAATGAATCAAGAGGCTTGGCCCCATCAACACCCCAGTTCCAGCGTTCCTTCAGACCGCCAAAGCGTGAGAGAAAATCAGGCACACCCACCTCAAGTAGTGCGAATGCCTTCAATTCGTAATCTGTCCCCGATTTCCCACAGCACGAAAAAGTCGAAGTATGGCGGTGGGAAATGTTCGAGATAGGACATTTCCAAGAGCCTAATGTTTGGCGGATAAGCGGCAACGCGAAGCGTTGTCCGTCTTGATCCGCTTGTTAGCACGCTCAGAATCATCCTCATATGAGACTCCGAGCAGCCCGTCACAAGTGTAGCTGATGTGCAACAAAGACCCTGGGGCGCTTTCGACCAATCACCTGATTCCTCGTCAGAGGGCACGGGGCTAGGTAGTGCCTTGTCAGTCGGATACGCTGGGCAAGAGCCGCAGTCCCAAGGCCGCCCAGGCAACAATCGACGGCAGGAAGAGGAATCCCCAGTAGCCGGTGTATGAGCCGTTCTGGTAGGTTCCTGGCGTGCCTGTGAGGAAGAGCAGTACGAGAAGCCCGAGAGTAGTCCCCCCGACGAGCACGCGGAGCCCTGTCCGCTTCAGTGTCCACGCTCCCGCGACTGCCATCATGCAGAAGAGCACGACCAGCGGCACGAACGCTGCGGTAGTGCTCACCCATCGCACACAAGCGGATAGGAACGCCGGGCCAGGGTGAAAGAAGGAAGCCACCAGTCCACCCTGTGTGATTGGGGGAGCGGGGTTTCCTTGCGAAACGGTCCGGACCTGGTCTGCGTGCACAGCGTAGAGAGCCACCCATACGACAACGATCGCAGCCCAGGGAATCCAAACGTGTCGCGCTCTGGCGGCGCGGTCGAGGAACAGCGCCACGACCATGAAGGCCACAGGGATAGCCGAAAGCTCCCTTATCGCCATAGCGAGCAGGGCGCTCGTCGCCCCAAGAGCACTGAGCAACCACAGTTGCGCGCTGTCGCGGCGAAGTGACTCGGTCCCCATTAGCACCAACGCACACAGGGCGCCGGCAGTGACAAGCACGGGGGCCGCCCACATTTCAGCGTATAGCAGCCGAGGAGGATGCACGATTCCCAGCGTGTACACAAGGCCCAGAGCGAAGGGAGTAATGATAGCGAATACAGGCCGGACCAGGGACTCTGCGGCTTGATACGCCGCGAGCATGCTGATGCCTGCAAGCACTCCGTATGTGAAGCCAATCACGGCTCCGGAGCCGAGTACCAGCCAGAGGTATGTGAGCAACGGCTGGCGGTAGGTGAGCGGGGAGAAAGTGTTCCAGCGGCCCGGGTTTGCGTTGAGTATGTCGTTTTGTGCCTGATAGAAACTATCCCCCCGTCGAACACCCTGCAACGTGCCTAGGTAGATCTCCTCGTCAAGCAACGATGCATTGGGCCGGGGCATCATGTGGAACAGGGCAACGGTTGTCACAGGCCAGGAGGGCCCCCAGACAGAAGGTTCGCCAGGGGTGGCGGGCACATATGCCATGAGGATGCTCGAGAGGACAACGGCGACCGCGAGAGCACCGACGACTGGCCGCGCAAGCCTGACACTACCAGACCGAGCTGATTTGGGCCCCGCTTTGCCAGTACTGGCACGTCCCGGTCGCGTGTGGGCTTGACGCTTTGGCATAGGTGCCCCTCTTTTCTCCTTGAGGCTCGAATCCTGGCCCTGGCTCTACTCTGATGGTGGTATCGCTGTAGGCTCGACCGCCTGCAGGCTAATCCGAATGACTTCTTTGTTACCTTCTTGGCCTCGCCGCCGCTGATCTGACCATAAGGATAAATAGCACCCCTAATTGAGCCAAGGATTACCGAAACTCTACCGGTGTGGGAAATCCCCTGTCAACCCGGATTCTGCGGACCTGAGGACTTGGCAGATTCCACGCGACATTGCCGGGAACAGTTTCCCGTGTTCCGTGGCGACCTGTGCCTTTGAAACCGACATCTACCGACTCAGCGGCCGAGGGCCAAGAAGCTCAGGGCACGATCATCTTGAGGCGACCGGGGCAGGGCATTTGGTCCCATTTGGGACAAATTTCGGACAGAAGATCGGAGGTAGGGGAGCCGAATCCAATCGGTTTTGCCTACCCCGCTCACTTCCACGGTTCTCGCTTTCGTCTACGCACACTGCCAGAACCTACGGCACTACCACGCTTTTGGTGGATTGCCACTTCTGTGTGGTCTCGATGGCCTCCATCACCCGGTCGAGGGGAAACCGGTGGGTGACGAGTTCCTCAAACGGAAAGCGCCCACCCTGGCTGGCAAGGAATTCCAAGGCCTGCGCCATGTGCCGATGCTCGCTTCCCCAGGAACCATGAAGCTGAAGCTGTTTGCGCGTGATGACATGGGGATTGATCGAAACTTCGCCTGCATCTCCGTAATGCCCCAGCACGAGGAATTTCGCGCCGTCGCGGCACATCTCGAGAGCTTCGGGAACGACTTCGGGTGAACCGACACATTCGATCACGGCGTCGGCGCCGTGCCCGCGGGTCAACTCGCGGACGCGCTGGATGCGCCTTTCGGCGGAAGGGAAATGCTCGATGTTGAGGCATTCAGCCGCGCCGAACCGCCGCGCGGTTTTCAGACGTTCTTCAGGACCGCCGATCAGGATCACTCGGCTCGCCCCATGGTTGAGCGCCACGGCAAGAGCGGCCAGCCCGACTGGTCCCGCGCCCTGGATCACCACGACGTCGCCCCAATTCAGTCCCATGCGTTCGATGCCGTGAATCGCTGTCACCAAAGCACAGCCGGCGCCGATGACCCGCTCGGTAGTGAGTTGGTCGTCTAGTTTGAAAATGGCTGACCCAGGACGGAGGTAGATAAACTCTGCGTAGCCGCCGTTGCAATGTGGCGGCTCGTCGCAGTTGTACGAGATGCCATAAGCCTTGCGATTCAGGCAGCGCGTGGGTTGGCGCTTTTCTTTGCAGTAGAAGCAGTGGCCGCAGGCCAGCGACGAGCTCCAGGTAACCCGGTCTCCTTTTTGCAGCGGAACGCCGCGCCAGTCTTGCTCCAGGGCTACGCCGCATTGTTCGATAATACCGACCGTTTCGTGGCCAAGAATGTTGGGGCGGGGAATAGGTAACTGCCCCTTCCACAGATGGACATCGGTGCCGCAAACGCCCGCCATCTGAATGCGCACCAGAGCCCCGCCAGGTTCAGTGGACTGAGGCAGCGGAAATTCCCGCAAGACAATGGGCGTCTTGAATTCACTTAGGACAGCGGCTTTGAAGGTTGCAGGCATGGGTTGAGCGTCTCCTTTCGGCCTGCATTGTAGCGGCACAGCCTGGATTTACAAATCATTAACCTGCAGGAAGCCAGGTTCCGTATACTCTACGGCGATGACACCACTACCTGCTTTCCAGCGCAGCTTGAGCCTCTTGAAGGCTCTTATCCAGATTGAGTCTGTAAACCCGACGCTGGTTCCGGGGGGCGCCGGAGAAAGACGCATTGCCGAGCTGCTGCTTTCGCTGCTGCAGGCAGAAGGAATTGCGGCCAAGCTGGAAGAAGTCTGCCCTGGCCGATTCAACGTGGTGGCCAGTGTTCGTGGTTCAAGTCCCGGCCCCAGAATTCTGCTCAATGGTCATCTCGACACGGTTAGCGTAGAAGGGATGGCAACGCCGTTCATGCCTGTAGAGAAAGACGGCAAGATCTTCGGGCGTGGCGCGCTGGATATGAAAGCCGGACTGGCGGCTGCTATTGGCGCTCTTCTCGCCATTCATCAGCAGCGGGAAAGATTCTCTGGAGAGGTGATTCTCGCGGCTGTGGTGGATGAGGAAGATCTCAGCTTGGGTACCCAATATTTTTTGAAGAACTGGCCAGCCGAGCTCCCTTTTGACTTTGCCTTGGTCACTGAGCCCACCGATCTGAAAGTCTGCAGCGCTCACAAAGGTTTCGCCTGGCTCGAGGTGGTCGCAGAGGGTGTCGCGGCACACGGCAGCCGGCCACGAGAAGGGGTAGATGCCATCCGAGTCATGGCCGGTGTGCTGCAGGAACTGGAGCGGCTGGACCAGCGCCTTCAATCTGGTCCGCAGCATCCCCTGCTGGGCACGGGTTCTCTGCATGCCTCTCTCATCGAAGGCGGGCGGGAATGGAGCAGCTATCCGGATCGTTGCGTTCTGAAGTACGAGCGGCGAACGGTTCCAGGTGAAAGTGATGCTGTGGTCGAAGGGGAATTGAACAGCATTCTCAGCCAGCTTCGCCAATGTGACTCACACTTCCAGGGTCAAGGACGGTTGGTGTTCTCTCGCGCCCCCCTCGAGGTCGAACGCAGCCAGCCGCACCTGCGCCGCTTCTTCGAAACCGCTCAATCGAGCTTGCCGGAACAAGTCGAATGGGGTGCCGCCTCCTTTTGGACTGATGCAGCGCTGTTGTCTGAGGCTGGGATTCCCGCCGCACTCTTTGGCCCGCGCGGCGAAGGGCTGCATTCGCTCGAAGAGTACGTGGTTGCCGATGACGTGCTTGCCTGCGCCGAAATCATCTATCGCTTCGTCATGGATACGCAGGATGCCTGACGGGCAGGGCGGGCACAGCCGAGCTTTTCGAGACGGCTCGGCTCGCCATAGACCCGCTGTGGATCTTCAAAGGCGGCCCTCGCGGTTTTCCACGAAAGGAAGCAGCAATCCGTATCGTAAGGGAGTTTTTCATGCCGCGGTGCGGCGCGGTGTGCGCGGTGCGGTGCCACGACGGATGAAAAGTTGACGATTCCCCTCTCGGGAGGGGACGGGAGGGGCAAGGGCCGTCAGGCCCTGGGGTGGGTTGTGGATTAGGGAACGAACCTACCCCGGCGCTACGCGCCACCCTGAAGCTGTGAAAAAATTAAATGGTAGGGACGCGCTGCTGCGCGTCCGCGACGGTAAACCCAACACGGACGCGGAGCGCCGCGTCCCTACCGGATCATGTCTATACGCGCCCAACCGAATTTTTTTACAGCTCCCCTCCAAGGAGGGAATTTTCAGGGAGTGCTGACCGGAGACTCAAGAACTACCTCAGATCTCCATACTTCAGAACGGAGCTTTCTCAAGACCAACAATGAATTGTATTCCAGCAACAAGCTTCCGACTGAGCCGATCATCATTCGTAACAAAGAGATCGGCGCCCACAACGGCGGCGCAAGCAAGCTGAATTGCATCAGGTGGCTTGATAGTTGGATCCTTCCTGATCCGGGCGTACTGAATGGCGGCGGTAGCGTCGAAAGCAATAACCGTAACAGTAGGAGGCTGAAACAGCTGTCTGTAACGGTCCTCGAGATCGGGCCGGCCAGTACGCACCGGCCTGACCAGTATTTCGCCAACCGTCAGTGCACTGGTGAAGAGTCGATCGCTTCTCTCGATCATCCGGAGGCGCACCCTCTCTACTTGTTCAGCAAGTGTGGGGTGGTTTTCGAAAAGGTAGATGAAGAGGTTGGTGTCCCAGAAGACTTTAGCCAAGCCGCCTCCTACCAGTCGTTTCGGCGAATCCTCTCATCATCCAGGAGCGCAAAAAGGTAGCTCGGATCGAAACAATCACTAGTATCTGTGACTTTCTTCAGGGGACACCGTTCCACAGCCTTGCTGAAGTCTGTACGCGAGAGACGTTTGTTAATTCTTTTGCCCTCCCTGAAAAACCAGAGGCCGGAATTGCCGTCCAGTTGATAGGTGAACGGCAGTCCCCTAACCGTGTGAAACAACTTCCCTGCATTCAATGACACTTGCTTCCAGGCAGTT
>JAKEER010000854.1 GCA_022616615.1 Acidobacteriota bacterium | reverse complement strand
CGCAATTGTGGCCGCAGGCCCTCGGCGCGGCCTCCGGCCGCTCCGAGGCGGGCGGGACGCCCGCGCTCCCAGGGTGGCTGCGTCAAACGCACGCTTCGTGTCGAGTCAGTGCGTTCCGCCAACGAAACGCTTGTTTGGTTACGGCTCTACACAGACCGCGCTCAGAACAACCGAAAAGCCGTGCGAAAGACCGGAAAAAGCCTCCAATCTCCAGATATTATTCCCGCGAAGCGGGAATCTGGGGATTGGATTTTGATTCCCCTCCTCGGCTGAGGAGGGCGGGCGATGGCACAGGGACGGCGGTCCCGGAGCCAGCGCCGGGGTGGTGCCTGTCGTGCCACAGACGTGTCTATTCGACACGAAGCGCTCGAAACATCATTCTCGGGTCTTTCCTCAGACCGCCCCGTGCCGCCACGCGACCGCTGTCGCTGCGCGACACTTCCCCTCCTCATCTGAGGAGGGGAATCCGAAAAACGTCCAATCTCATTCCCGCTTTCGCGGGAATGACGAGTGGCATTCTTCGAGGCTTAGGACTGGGTTGACTCGCTGGCCGTAATTGCGTGATCCTCCCTTCTCGGAACCCTTCCTTCATGCTGGAACTCAACGAGGCCATTGCTCCCGATTATCTTGTGCAGCACAAACGAATCGCATCCGTCCAGGAAGCTCGAATCGCCAGCCTAGGCGGCGGAGTTTCCAACACCGTCTTGCTGGTTCAGACGTCGTCCGAGCGTTTTATTCTAAAGCAATCGCTTCCCAAGCTGCGAGTGCAGGACGACTGGTTTGCTGACCAGACGCGCATCTTCCGCGAAGCGGAGTGTATCCGAGTTATCTCGTCAATCCTGGGACCGAAGGTCGTTCCAGACGTGCTGTTTGAAGATCATGAGAACTTCATCATTGCGATCAGCGCGGCGCCGCCAGCCTCCGTCGTTTACAAAGATCTGCTCATGAGCGGCGCTGCCTCGACGCTGCTCGCGTCGCGTGCTGGCGAGATTTTAAGCCGAATGCACGGTCAGACGGGACGGGACGCCGAACTGCTGAAGAAGTTTCAGGACATTGAGGCCTTCCGGCAGCTTCGCATCGATCCCTACTATGGGAAGATTTCCGACGTACATCCGCAATTCAAAGCACAGGTTGATGCCATTGTGGCGACAATGCTCAGCCGCGGAGAGGCGCTCGTGCATGGCGACTACAGCCCAAAGAACATGCTGGTGAACGAGGCGGAGATCTTTCTGATCGATTTCGAAGTCGTACATTGCGGCGATCCGTCCTTCGACACCGCATTCTTTTTGAATCACCTTTTTCTCAAAGCCCTCCGTTTTCCAGAGCACCGGGCTCTGTATCTTCAGTCGGCTCGAAACTTCTGGCGAAGCTATACAGATGGCATCGCGCTCGCACAGAGCCGCCAGCTGGAGAAGAACACATTGGAGCATCTCGGTTGCCTGCTGCTGGCGCGCGTTGATGGAAAGTCTCCAGTGGAATACATCACTGAAGAGGCGCTGAAACAAAGAGTACGGCAACTGAGCCAGCGGATACTGCTCGAAGCACCCGCCGAGCTGGAGCGGGTAGTGGCTTGGATTGGCTGTCTGGAACCCCAAATCTGAAATCAGAAATCTCAAATCACTCTATGTCCAGGATCCAGTCGCTAAAGGCGCGGCAGGTTTTCGACTCGCGCGGTTATCCCACGGTGGAAGTTGAGGTGATCTTGAACTCCGGCGTCTCAGGGAGGGCCATAGTGCCTTCCGGCGCTTCCACCGGGAAGTTTGAGGCTCTGGAGCTTCGCGATGGCGATCCTGCGAGTTTTTCGGGCAAAGGAGTTACCCACGCGGTTGAAAACGTCAACCACCGCATTGCTCCTGCGCTCATCGATTTCGATGGGCTCAACCAAGCGGCCCTCGACCAGCGTTTGGTGGAACTGGATGGCACGGGCAACAAGAGTTCTTTGGGTGCCAACGCCATTCTTGGAGTTTCACTCGCCGCAGCTCGGGCGGGAGCCGCGTTTGCTGGCCTGCCGCTTTACACCTACCTCGGCGGCGTCAATGCCCGCCGGCTTCCGCTGCCGATGGTGAACATTCTAAGCGGCGGCCTTCATGCTGGCGGGCAGATTGACTTTCAGGACTTCCTGATGATTCCCGTCGGTGCGCAGTCATATTCGCACGCGCTGCAAATGACGTTTGACGTCTATCACTCAACCCGCAAGCAGATTCAGGAAAAGGGCTACGAACTGCCCGGCCTTGCAGACGAAGGCGGCTTTGGCCCGAAACTTCAATCGAACCTGGAAGCACTGGAGATTCTCCTGGAAGCCATTCTGATGGCGGGATATTCGCCCGGCAAAGAGGTGGCGATTGGTCTGGACGTGGCCTCGTCTCATTTCTACGCGCAAGGCGGCTACAAGCTGGCTGCCGAGAACCGAATGCTGGATTCGCTACAGATGGCTGAAATGTTGGAGCAATGGGTTTCCAAGTATCCGCTGATTTCCATCGAAGATGGAATGGCCGAAGAAGATTGGGAAGGTTGGGAGATTCTCTCAAAGAAGCTTTGCCACAAGGTGCAACTGATTGGTGATGACCTGTTCACGACCAACGCCGCCCGCTTGCAGCAGGGAATTGAACGCGGCATTGCCAATGCGGTGCTCATCAAGGTGAACCAGATTGGAACTTTGACTGAAACCTTCGAGACGGTGGAACTGGCACGCCGTCACGGTTATCTTCCGGTCATTTCGGCGCGGTCGGGAGAAACCGAAGATGCGTTCATCGCCGACCTCACGGTGGCCACCGGCGCGGGACAGATCAAGATCGGCTCCATTGCCCGCTCCTCGCGCCTGGCTAAATACAACCGGTTGCTGAGGATCGAAGAAGAACTTGGGTCGGCCGGAATCTATCAAGGAGCCGGCGTCTTCGAAGTTTTGAAGGGCCTTGGCGGCTCGTAGGGCATTGACGTCAACTTAGGGCGGCTTCGTCCACTACCAAGACGACCGGTCAGGGGCATAGGTAGCCACGATTGGCGTGCTTCTCGCCAATCGTGGGCCGGGTTCCGCCCTAAGTTGACATCAATGCTCGTAGCGGGCCGCTTCTCTCAAGCTCACTCGAAAGTAGGAATTCAACCGTCGTCGGTGACACGCTCCGTCACGACATCGTCTTGCCTTGACTGCCTGAAAGTGCCTCCACAGACAGCGAAACCTGGCACCCTCTGCTTTTCTTCCGTTTCTCTTCGGGACGTTCCAGACCGCTAACTGACTTCCAATCAATAAATTCATGGGAAAGGTACTTGTACTTTCCCACGGCCAAACTGGCTGGGCAAATGCTCCACGAGGCCAAGAGACCAAACTCTTGCAGGCAAGGAGCCCACATGAAACGCCACATCCGCCCGTTGCTTGTAATTTGCGTTCTGCTTCCCTTATCAGCGGTTGCACAGAATAGCGACAAGACACAATCGACCGCTATTCCCTTGGAGATGCGGATTGATCCGGAGAACCTCGCACCACTGGTTTTGGACCAGAAGATCCGATTCATGATGCACGACGGGACATACGGCGAAGGCAGGGTTGTCAGGGCGAGTCAAAGTGACCTGACGCTGCGTGTAAAAAAATCAGAACCCAAGGGACGCCTCGCTCGGCCTGAGGCCGTTGTGCAGCTGGCCGGCATTTCAGTCATTCATATGAAGAAAGGAGGCAATGTGGCGGCACCTATCACCTTGGGAATTCTGGGCGGAATCGGCGGATTCACTGCTGGGGCTTTCGCAGGTGTCTCCTGTTGTGACGAACACCCTGGGATGATCCTGCTTCCCCTGACGGCTTCGATAGGAGGGTCCGTTGGAGGAAGCTTGTTGGGAAGGGAAATGGTTCGCAAGACGGTCACGATCTACTTGAACCACAGGAACTCAGCCGTGACGCCCTAGGCTAGTTTCTGTCGCGAAACTCGGAAAGTCTTGCGGTGTGTGGCTTTGAGCCGACCTCTCTAACAATTTCGGGTCCCCTCGCCCCAGCGGGGAGTAGCGGGGAGAGGGGTAGGCGGTGAGGGGCAGGGCACGCCGCATCGATTCCCGAACCGAGCCCGAAGAGCCTCGCCAGATGCGGAAAGACAAGCGCATGCTGTCACAGCGTGGTAACCCCCTCACCCCCGACCCCTCTCCCTCGTTGGGGCGGGGGGAGTCGAACCGCTGAAGAGCGCGCAAGAATGGCGCCAGGCGTGGTCTTGCGAGTTTCGCGACAGAAACTAGACTAGATAGGCTCTGGAGCTGTGAAAAAATTCAATGGTAGGGACGCGCTGCTCATTGATGTCAACTTAAGGCGGTTTCGTCCATGATTGACGCAGAAAGCGCGTCAATCATGGCTACCAAGACGACTGACTAGGGCATGGGTAGCCACAATTGGCGTGCTTTTCGCCAATCGTGGGCCCCGTCCT
>JAKEER010000853.1 GCA_022616615.1 Acidobacteriota bacterium | reverse complement strand
CGACCACGCAGTCCGGCCGGTCCCAGACAATCGCCCCGTGCTTGAACCTCCAAGAGAAATGAGCGAGCGCCGAAGACTTCCTGCCCTTTTTGAACCCCGGCTCAAAGAATGCCTGGAACTGAAGGCATACCGGGATTTCAACGAAGGAAGTTGGGGCGCTTGGTTCGGACAGGTTCAAAAGGCGCTGCGTGAAAGCGTCTGGGCAGGCAACGCCATCCAACATTGCCACCTGGATTTTACGGATTGCGTTTGGGCGGATCCATTGCCCTTGTTGTCTCTCGCTCTTTCCTTGGTGGAGTTCGAGCAAAAAGGAGGAACCGTAAGTATCGCCTTCCCATCGCCCCCGGATCTCAGCGAACGGAGATCGCACGAGCAGTACATAGAGCAGTCCCGGCTGTTGAAGTACCTTGCGCGGGAGGGCCTGCTGGAGCTCCTAGCTTTCCCCAAAGTCACGACATTTCCTGGGCAATCTCTTGCAATCCAAAGCAAGCGGATTGTCACGATCGGTTCAGACCAGGCTACCCCGGAGAATTTCGGGGAGAGGCTCAAAAGACTCGCCGAGCTTCCGGCTCCTCTGGCGTTTGAGGAAAGCACTTGCCTGAAGGCCACCATCCTGCAATTACGCCGGCCGGACCCTGACGATGCCTCACCGTTGGATGCCATTGACCAATGGGTGGAACAGGCCTTGTATCGAGACATCGAGCGCGTAGTTGACGACAAAGTGCCGCGCTGGGCACAGCGAGGTCTAACGTATCGATTGTTGATGTTTTTGCGGGAGACGCTGCACAACGTAGCCGAACATGCGTACGCAGAATCGGGTCTTGCTGCGGTCTATGTTCGTTACCGCGAGGGCGCTCTGGGCCAGGCGCCGAGCACTTGGTATAGGCTGGATAAGCACGTGCAGCGAGAAAGTAATAACAATAACGCGCCGCTGTTACAAACGAAAAAGATGGCCGAGGCCTTTGCGCGTACCCGCACCGGCTTTTTCGAGGTCTACGTTTTGGATGGCGGGTGTGGGTTGTGCCAGACCATGGGCCGGGTTCCCTCACGTGATGACAAAGATCCTGTGCACCAGACGATGCTTGATGTCTTTGACCGGTGGTGTAGCAGCAAGAGGAACCGATCGACGGAATACGGAGGGCTCTATCTTATCCGCCTACTACTTGAGCCGGTACATGACTACGTACGGGTGCGGGACGAAGACACTTGGTGGGGGACAGACCTTCCGGTTCCAACGAGCGAGCAAGGCATTCGCTTGGCGGGACAGATCGCGCTGAAAGCCAGAGGGTTGGAACATACGGGCGAGTCTATCCGCGGCGTGGCCTGGACCAGCAGGATGTCGTGGCTTGAGAGGACTGACACTGTTAGTCGAGAGTGGTGCGGCTTGGACAAAGAAGAGGACAACGCACGGGTGCTCTCGGTTCTCCAGGAGACGGACTCAGATCTGTCGATCCTTGACGGCATCAATATCTATGATCGTCGCTTCGGGAGCGATCCGTGGAACGAGCCGACAAACGCGCCGAAACATGCGCGTCAGATGCTGCTGCTTTTGCCGGGAAGGTACTGGATGAAGAACCGAATTCAAGACGAAATTGCCCAGGTTCTTAAAGGAATCCAGCCCATGTCGGACGGATGCCTAATCATCGGTGACATCGCCTCGGAAGAGGCCATTACATATTTGGCTGCGGTTCAGAACGCTTCGAAATTCACGCAACCGCCACTCTCCTTTCTGGCGCGAGTCACTTTGGTGACTAGAAACCTGAAGGTATGCGTCCTGGAAAAGGACGAAAGACAACTTTTTCACGCGCGGGAATCACTGTCATGGAAGTACGTGTACAGAAGCATCGCAGGGGCAAGGTTCCGCGCGCAAAGCCTGACTCAATACGTTCGGTTGATCCGTCTTCATGACGCGCGTCGGCTCTGGGAGATCGCGCGACCCAACACGAGCGTTGTGCACGGATCAGTGGGCCGTGCTTTCTTGGACGAACTGATCGATTGGAACGACATGGTCCTCGACTGCTACCTCGACTTCCCCGAAACTCTTACCCACCCAGTCTGCCGAGAGATATACAGGGTTACCTTAGAACGGCTTACCGGCCTCTTTCCAGGCCAGGACTGCCAGCTCAGTGCACTAGACTCTCTTCTAGACAGTCTCGTAGTTCGATTCAACGCCGACCGGCATCCACATTTCCGTTTCAAAGACGAGAGGGGGCGGCGGGTCCGTGAAGAGCCCCCACGGAAAGATCTTCGAATTGGCACTGTTCAGGTCAGTGGTCTCACTGAACGCATTGCTAGCGGCGAGGGCACTCAGGTCTTTCACTTCTTCAAGCATCCAAACGGGACGGCTGCGGGCCACTACCTGCTGCCCTGGCTAGCTGTCCCTTCCAGAAAAACGCTGGAGCTTCCACTGAGCGAACACCCCTTGCGTCCCGGCGCCTACCGGCGGGTTGGCCGCACCCCGGTAATAGCTCGCGATGGCTGGAAGGCCTATCATCTACCTCGGTTCGACAAGAGCGAACAGCCGGTTTATGAGCAGGGACCGCGGGACAGCTATCGGGCCTGGCAGGAACCGAGTCGTACGACCATGAAGATAGGCCACTGGCGCTATGGCGGACACCACGATTTGCTCTCAGTCAATTTGATGCTCGCCTTTGACACCGAGTTGGATCGTATCAGTCTTGTTCTCGCCGGTTCTCTAGCCCGATGGGTCTACGCCAATCTCTTTCGGACCTTCTGCCTCGAAAATGCCCACTTAACTGTGGCGGGCCAAAGTCTGCGCGGAGCCATTGAACAAGACCGTTACCAGCGATTGCTCCCGGAAGATCTGGCCGATCAAAACCCAGTTCTACTTTATCCGTCGCACCCCGTGACGGATCACGTCGTTGATCGTTTTCTCAGCTTTATAGGAGACCACAACCGACTGGAAGAGATACGCGCCCGTATGCTCCCTATGCTAGCGATTCGGCGGCATCGCGGCGGCTCCGGTCTACAGCTGTCGGGCTTAACTCTCGATCGACTTGAGGGTATCCGGTTCGGTTATGGAAAGAAGCGACCCCCAGTAGTGTTTTTCGACGATGCTATGATCAGCGGGAGGACTTATGAAGAGCTGAAACGGCTACTGCGAAGCAAGGGCTTCAAGGACGTTTATTCTCTAGTGTTGCTCGATCGACAGCGCCTCCCTTCCGCCGATCACGTCGGCGGGAAACGCCATGTATGCTACTGGCGCCAGGACGTCCCTTCCATGGGAAGTAGAGCCCACTGCCCCCTATGCCAGGCCCTAAGCAGGGTTCAGGATCTTTCCACTTCGATAGTCAGCCAGGAACACCGGCGGCGGATCGAAAGTTGGCTGAAGCATTGGAAGGCGCACAATCCGACTACCGATTGGAGCGAAGGGCTCCGTCCGAGCCCCATATCACTCCTTAAAGCCGATCGCAAGTTCGGAATCGTCCCCGACGAGAAACAGCCCGGCGTATATCGTCAAATCGGAGATGACAGCCAACGGATTCGACTCAGCAACTCAGCGGGCCTTGTGGCTTGGGTTACCGAGCTGCACGCGATGACTTCGCGAGATGACCTCCCGTTAAGCCTTCTGCAGAAGGAAAATTTAGACCCCGAGGTCCGCATTCAACTAGTGGCGAGCCAACTCTTGCTCTATTTCGGGGAGTTGGATGCAGCTCTCGCTCACGACCTCGGCCTGCAGTTACTTGCTGCCTTGTGGGACGCCGAAGAGCACGATCGCAATACCGCCCTTGCAGTCCTAACGCTAGTGGCCTGTGGCAACGCCTACCTCAGTCATACCATAAAGGAATTCATGAAAAATGAGGTGCGGCAGCACCTCGTAGCGCGGGACAAGGACATGCCGTGGTTCAATGTAGACCTCGTAATTCTAATCGCCTTCTGCCTGGAACTCCGCTTTCTTGAGGACAGCCCAGAATTGGAACGCGCTAGCCGCTTGCTCAAGCCTGGCAGCACCCGGCGCGATGTCTATTGGCGCCTCCATCGCGAGGTGCAGGATGTCCAAGGCGCTGCGCACACTTCACCCCTCCATCGACTAACAGGGTGGGATGCTCTCCCCCCGGATTACTCTGGAAGCATACCGAATATTATCGCTTCCGTGGGCCAGCTCAAAGCTATTTCGACGCAGTTCCAACGTCACTGGCTACAACCAGATGCTGATGCGTATAAAAAGTTCGGGGAGGTACTCGCTGCGATTGGGCAGGAAAGCACGGCGCTGGAGTCTAACCTGCGAAACCTGCTTGAGGCCATCAAGTTGGGTTCCGGTACCACCGCAGACATTTTTCAGGCATGTCAAAAGCACGCCGTTAAGCTTCTTGAGGCAGGGACTAAACTTCACGCCGCGTTATTTTTACCTTGGGGTTTCCACACTGATGGCGATAAAAAGGAATGCAAAATGTTACGGGCAATGGAGTATGTTCTGCTACAACGAGGTGAAATAGACGGGAAAAGCATCGTTTTCCACAAGTCAAATAGCCTCTCCGATGAGATCGATGCCGGCAAGCTGATGAAGCGCAACCTAATGGAAGCCTATGTGGTTTGGGATACGGAGGTGACTCGCGCTTTGCGCGAAATCCTGACCAACGCCCGTTGGGCTGAAGGTGACCCTATTCCATGCCCCTGGGATAACTGTCAGCACTCGCCTACGTCGGCCCATCTGTGGATCCGCGTGATACCTGCACGGCAGTATGCTTTGATTGAACTGGCGAATCGAACGTCCAAGCCATCCGACATCGTGGAAGAGGACACGCGCT
>JAKEER010000161.1 GCA_022616615.1 Acidobacteriota bacterium | reverse complement strand
GTCGGCAGATTCTGGGTAGGCCTGAATCGCTTCTTCGAAGGTCTGACGAGCTGCGGTCCACTCTCTGGCTTTCTGCTGTTTTTCGCCAAGCTGGAGCATGAGATCGAGGCGACGGGGCGCCATCTGGCGGGCTTTTTTCATTTCAGCGACCGCTGCCTCAAGGTCCCCCGTGGCCGCCAGCAGATGGCTGAAATGAATACGCGCGTCAAGGTGCCGGGGATTTTGCTGAAGGAGTTCGACCAGTTGCTCCAGAGCAGCAAGGTATTTCTCAGGCCCTTGCCGCGCCAGCCCGATGGCCAACTGCAAGCGCAAGCCTTCGTTTTTCGGCTGCTTCTTCACCCTGGACCAAAGCGCTTCGATCGGGGGCTCGCTCGAATCTTGCTGAATCGGCTTTGGGCGCAATTGTCCCTGGGCCGGGAGCACAGTATGAGCAGGTAAGGCGGCACTCACCAGGAGACCGATAGTCCAAGACTGCGAAAGAGTCAGGCGTTTCATGGGAACCGGGTTCAATGGATGAGGCATACGACGACACCGGGAGAGGGCCGACCCGCAGGAAGCATAGCGCGAAGGAGGCGAACAAGGAAGAGGTGAGCGGGAGGGCACTTTCTTCCTGTTTGATCCAACACTGATCCGATTAGTGAGGGGGCAAAGGTTCAGTATTAGCGCTCTGGCGTTGATGTGGCGTTGAAGCTGCAGCCTGAAAGATATCAGAGAGATTGGTTTAATCCTCGAATGGGGCAGCGCATTCCCTTACCACTTGCTGAAGGTCGAGCATGGGCGTCGCCTGCGGCACCTGACAAGGAAGATTGGGCGCTGCCTCTGCGAAAGCAATGAGAGTTTTTCTGACCGTATTCTTGCTTGCCCAGGCAAGTCTGCTTCCTGAGAGTGTTGCGGCCCAAAAGGCGCAGTCAGGCGCACAGCCTCACTTTGCCCGGGGCGTGGAACTCCAGCAGAGTGGCGACCTCGTCGGTGCACGAGACGCCTACCTTGCCGCACTCAAATCGGAACCGCATCGGGTAGATGCGAATGCAAACCTCGGTCTGGTCTACGTTCGGCTAGGTCAGTTCGACGACGCCATTCGCCACTACCGCCGCGCTCTCGCGGCCAACCCCGCACAGACGGCGGTTCGTTTTCACTTGGGTGCTGCCTGCTTTCAGGCTGGCAAGCTGGAAGCGGCGAGAGAAGAATTTGCTGCTGTGGTCAAGGCGGCTCCATCAGATCTGCGTGCTCGCCAGTTGCTGGCCATCTCCTTGCTGCAACTGAACCGGCTGCACGAGGGCATCGCCGAACTGGAAAAGGTCTATCAAGCCCAGCCAGATAATCGGGAAGCAGCCTATACTCTGACATCTGCCTATCTCCGCATTCGTCAACTGGACAAAGCCGGAGCGATCATTGCTCGCGACCTTCACCAATCGAATACACCGGAAGCCAATCTTTTAGTTGGATCCTACGAGACAGCTCGGCATAACTACATCCGAGCGGTTGCTCGCCTGAAAACAGCCCAACAGCAAAACCCCAGACTACCAGGTCTCCATTCCACGCTGGGGCACGCCTACGTTCTGACAGGCAACCGCAAACTCGCTGTGGACATGTTTCAAAAGGAGCTCGAGGTCACGGCAGACGACTTCAATTCTCTCGCCTTTCTCGGCTGGCTCTACCGCGAGGACGGGCGTCTGGAAGAGGCTGCCAAACTCTTGAGGAAAGCTCTGGTCGCGAGACCCGATGAGACGGGAGTTCTTTTCCAGTTGGCACAGATCTCGCAGACTCAAGCGACAGCCGAGGAAACCGCACAACTGCTTGGCCGCGTCGTAGCCCTGAAGCCAGACCATCTCGCCTCGCACGTGCTGCTGGCGCAGATTTACTTCAGGCAGAAACGGTTCCAGGACGCTCAGAAGGAACGGCAGATTATTGATCGGCTCAATGCCCAGGAGCAGGAGAAGCAACCCTCCACCTACGATCTTCGCTATACCGGCGTGACTGTGCCGCTGAACTGATGCGCAAAGTCAGAGGAGTAGAAACGCCAGGGACGGCAACACCGATTTGCTATTGGTTATTGATCATTTTCTATTGGCTCTTTGAAGGAAAGACCAATAGCAAATAGCCGATAGCCAATAAACAATAGCAAATGTTTTGGCTGCCTCGCAGTGGGAGACTTGGACGTGCGGAGGAGTTTGATGAACTCAGGCTTATGAACTCCCGAATCGTAGCGATCGCGTTGCTTCTGGGTTTGGCGGCAGCTCTCTGCACGCGTGTTGCCCGGGGAGGCCCCCAGGCAGTCTCTGCAGTCTTTGAGGAGATCCTGCCCGACACCAGCCGCATTCACTGGAAGCATGACAATGCAATGTCGCCCGAACGGCACTTGCCCGAGACTACCGGCTCCGGCGGCGCCTTCCTGGACTACAACAATGATGGGTGGATGGACCTGTATCTCGTAAACAGCGGCCCTTCAGATTTCTTCACGCCCAAGCAGCCATTGCATAATGCACTGTACCGTAATAACCGGGACGGTACGTTTACCGACGTCACTGAAGGTGCTGGTGTGATCGGAGGCGGCTTCGGCATGGGTGTGGCTGTCGGTGACTACAACGATGATGGCTGGCAGGATCTGTACGTCACCAACTACGGGCGGAATTTGCTTTACCGAAATAACGGCGATGGCACCTTCAGCGAAGTGGCCAAACAAGCGGGTGTCGAGTGCGGAGGCTGGTCGGCCAGCTCAGTCTGGTTTGACTTCGATGGCGACCGGCGCCTGGATCTCTTTGTTGCCACTTATGTGCATTATGAGAAGGCGCTGAGCCGACTTTGCAACGACGAACAGGGCCGGCCCCGCTATTGCATTCCCCGGCTCTTTAAGCCGGCGCCCAGCCGGTTATTCCGAAACAACGGGAATGGCACTTTCACGGATGCCAGCCAAAGTGCGGGTATCAGCGTTTCTTTGGGCAAAGCTTTCGGTGTCGTCGCCACCGACGTCAACAACGATCGTCTGCTGGATCTCTTCGTGGCCAACGATATGGTAGCGAATTTTCTTTTCTTAAACCGGGGGCAAGGCAAATTCGAAGAGGTGGGCCTTTTTGCTGGAGTGGGCTACAGCGAGGCTGGAGCCGTTCGCTCCGGTATGGGCTGTGACGCCACCGACTTCAATGGAGACGGCTGGCAGGACCTGTTTGTCGCTAACGTGAATCACCAGAAGTTCAGTCTGTACGAGAACAGAAAGGACCTCACGTTCAGCGACGCTTCTCCGGAAATCGGCAAGGCCACGTTCTTCTTGAGCGGTTGGGGTCTGCGCTTTTTCGACTACGACAATGACGGAGATCCTGACCTGATCATGGCCAACGGCCACCCCGACGACAAAGTCGAAGAAGTCGAATCGGACGTGAAGTACAAGGAGCCGCTGCTGCTGTTTCAGAACAATGGCGGCGTTTTTCGCGACGTCAGCCGCGAGTCAGGACCCGTGTTCGCCAAATCGTTCGCTGCGCGCGGTCTGGCAACTGGCGATGCGGACAACGACGGCGACCTCGACGTGCTGGTTTCAGTCAGCGGCGGCGCACCCTTGTTGCTTCAGAACCAAGGGGGCAGTCGGAATCACTGGCTAGGCCTGCAACTCGTGAGCCGCAAGAGCGACCCTGCTGCCGTTGGCGCCAGACTCGTATGGGAGGCTGGCGCCAAGTCGTATCAGCGCCTCAGGACAGCCGGTGGTAGTTACCTTTCCTATCACGACCCCCGCGAGATCTTGGGGCTCGGCAGCGCTACCAAAGTGGATCGGCTTGAAATCCATTGGCCCAGCGGCCAAATTGACAGGCTCCAAGAACCGCCAGTGGATTGTTACCTGCAAATCAAGGAAGGCGAAGGTCTCGTCCACCCTCCCCCTGACCGTGACCGGAGGACGCTTCGCAAAAACCAATGAATCCGCTGCCCCTGAATGTACTTTATTATGGGAGAGAAGAGTCCTTGCCGGAGCTACGGCAACTACAGGCTGGGCTTCTGAGCGTCGAACTGGAAGAGGGAAATCTGCTGTCCGTTCGTTGGAGGCAGTGGGAGATTCTGCGAAAAATTTACGTGGCCGTGCGTGATCGAAACTGGGGCACGGTGCCCCGGCGCCTGTCGAACCTCGAGGTCAGCTCGAACGCGGACTCTTTCCGAATTTCTTACCAGGCAGAACATCGGCAAGGGGACATCGATTTCGTTTGGGACGCGAACATTCTCGCAACAGCCGAAGGCATTCTGACATTTTCCATGGAGGGACAGGCACGTTCAACATTCCTTCGGAACCGCATCGGTTTTTGCCTGTTACACCCCGCCAAAGAATACGCAGGTCGCGCCTTCATCGTTCAACAGGACGACGGCATTATCATTGAAGCACTGTTTCCCACAGCCATTGCGCCGCAACAACCGCTACCTGGAACCGAGCGCATGCGAATGGTGGCGTTCGAGGCAGCGCCCGGCCTCCGCGCTGAGATTCAGTTCGAGGGTGACCTCTTTCAGATGGAAGACCAGCGGAACTGGACCGACGCGACCTTCAAGACTTTTTGTACACCGCTTTCCCTTCCTTATCCCGTTGAGGTCCGCGAAGGCACTCGAGTCTTTCAAGCCATTGTTCTGAAGATCATCGATCCCGGCACGGCCCAGTCGTTTCCCGCGAAAGAGGAGCAAATAAAACTCTCGATCGGTAAGGCAGTTAGTCGGAGCCTGCCCCGTGTCGGTCTAGGGTTGGCAAGTCGTGGACAACCATTGACCGCGACAGAAATCTCCCGTCTCAAGGCACTTCATCTCTCCCATCTACGAGTGGATTTGCACTTATCAGATGCCAAGTATCCAGCCATTCTCGCTCAGGCGACCGCCGAAGCACAACAATTGGAAGTTCCGCTCGAAGCCGCGCTGTTTCTATCGGACTCGGCTGAAAGCGAACTCTGGCTACTATATGAGGAGCTGGGCCGCTTTCATCCACCAATCTCGACATGGTTGATCTTTCATGCCGCCGAAATGACCCCGTCTCAAAAGTGGGTTGAGCTAGGACGCCAAGTCCTGGGTGCTTGGAGCCCCGAAATCCGCTTTGGCTCAGGAACGAACGCTTATTTCTATCATCTCAATCAGGCGCGGCCCCTCATGCATGGCCTCGATCTTGTTTGCTATTCGATGCATCCCCAGGAGCACGCTTTCGATAACCGCTCGATCGTTGAGACTCTGGATGTTCAAGCGGAGACCGTTCGCAACCTTCGCGAGTTAGCAGGAGAATTGCCAATTGTGATCAGTCCCGTAACGCTCAAGCCACGATTCAATCCTAACGCCACTGGATTCTTGTCGGGGACGCAGCCAGGAGAGCTTCCGTCGGAAGTTGATGTTCGCCAAGTGTCGCTGTTGGGCGCGGCGTGGACACTGGGCAGCCTGAAGTCGCTTGCTGAAAATGGCGTCTTTAGTGCCACCTATTACGAAACCACCGGCTGGCGGGGCGTCATGGAGGGAAAAGATGGGTCACCACTTCCGGGGCGGTTTCGCTCTCTGCCCGGTTCCGTCTTTCCTCTATACCACGTCATCGCCGATGTCACCGAGTTCCAGGGTGGAGAGGTTCTCGAGACCCGGTCGACGCATCCCCTCAAAGTGATCGGGTTGGCTCTGTTCCGGAATGGTATCAAACGGGTACTAATAACAAATCTGACAAACGAGGCTCAGTTTGTCACGGTCGTGGGTGTGGCCGGTCGCCTTAATATTGCTGAATTGAACGAACACTCGGTAATGTGGGCGATGATACTTCCAGAAGAATTTCGGTCACAACCGGGACGGTGTGTGCACAGTGTGGGAAACAGCATAGAAGTGAGCTTGTTGCCGTACGCTACAGCAAGAATCGAGGAGGAGCGATGCCCATAGGAACCCGTCGTCTGACTGAGCTTCCAAGTGCCGCCGGGAGATCTTGATCTGAATGGCGACGTTCAGCCATTTGAGGCGGTCTGACGGTTAGTACTCATCCTTATTCTTGCGCTAGTTACGTTAAGTGACCCGCCTGAAGACCACAGCCGCATCCTCAGTTAAGAATGATAGTTTCCGAAGAGAATGTCCTATGATCTTCATAGACGCCCTTCTGTCTCAGCAGCTAACTTAAGTCACGTTTCTAGAAGAACAACTGTCTAGGCCGCCCTAAAGGGAACGGTCCAACCAGGAGAGAGAGGTTATGTTCAAGACAACATAATTTCGGCATCTTGATGGATACTTACCATCCTTTGGTGGAGGATTTTGTCGCATACCCTGGAAAAGAGAATTGAGTTTCGGGGCGATTTGAGTGTGACTCAACTCTTTGTCAGATGCTTGCTGTGCTTCAGAGCCGGGGGTGAGGGGAAATGCTTCTAACTATCTCACTTTTTTCGAAACACTGCACGAGGACCGATTCCATGTCCATTCCTTCTTATCTCTGTGTCGCGCTAGCGAGCCTCTCTCTGGCCTCGGTACCAGCCGCAAGTGCGTCTGTTGATTTTCAGCGCGACATCCGGCCCATCCTCGCGAAGCGCTGTTTGGCATGCCACGGCCCGGACGAGAAGGCGCGGCAAGGTAATTTGCGCCTCGATACCTTCGACGGAGCTACGGGGAAGAACGGAGGCTACGCCGGAGTCATTCCAGGCAGCAGCGCGGAGAGTCGAATCATCGCACGAGTCACCCACCCTGAGCAGCCAATGCCGCCCGCAGGCGAGCGCCTTTCCCCTCCAGAAGTACAGCTACTCAAGGACTGGATCGACCAAGGCGCCGCGTACATGCAGCACTGGGCATTCCGAAAGCCGGTTCCTCCCGAGCCATCCAAGGTCCAGGATCCGACTTGGCCGAAGAACGACATCGACTTCTTCGTCCTTGCTCGCCTTGAACGGGAAGGGCTCAAACCCTCCTCGGAAGCCGATCGCTATACGCTGCTCCGGCGCGTGGCGCTCGACCTGACCGGTTTGCCGCCAGACCCAGCACAGGTCGAATCCTTCGTCCGGGACAAGAGTACGCGAGCTTACGAAACGGTGGTTGATACGCTTCTCGCCTCCCCACACTATGGCGAGCGCTGGGCGCGTGTCTGGCTGGATCTGGCTCGCTATGCCGACACCCAGGGATACGAAAAAGACAACCGCCGCGAGATCTGGCTGTATCGCGATTGGGTGGTCAAAGCCTTCAGCGATAATCTCCCGTTCGATCGTTTCACCCTCCTGCAGATCGCCGGTGACCTATTGCCTTCACCCTCCGAGGACCAGCTCGTCGCCACAGGCTTCCACCGCAACACCATGACCAACACCGAAGGCGGCACGGACGACGAGGAGTTCCGTGACGCAGCAGTGAAGGAGCGTGTCGCAACCACCGGCCAGGTCTGGATGGGACTCACGTGGGGTTGCGCACAGTGCCACTCGCACAAGTACGATCCACTTTCGCACAAGGAGTTTTATCAGCTTTACGCATTGTTCAACCAGAGTGAAGACAGCGACCAGGGAGACGACCGGCCCGTGCTCAAACTTGGCGCCGCCTCCACGCTAGTGATGCGCGAGCTCGCTGCCGCCGATCAACGCAAGACGCGCATCCACGAGCGCGGCAATTTCCTCAATCCGGGCGCTGAAGTGCAAGCAGGGACGCCCGAAGTCTTTCACCCGTTTTCTCCAGAGGCGCCGCGAAACCGGCTTGGCTTGGCCCGCTGGTTGGCGCATCCTGACAATCCGCTTACGGCGCGCGTGCAAGTGAATCGGTTCTGGGCGCGGCTGTTTGGGCGCGGACTGGTCGAAAGCGAGGAAGACTTCGGGACGCAGGGTGTCGTACCTACCCATCCGGAGCTGCTGGACTGGCTCGCCACAGAGTTCGTGCGGCTGAACTGGGACATGAAGGGCCTGCTCAAGACCATCGTGATGTCGGCCACCTACCGGCAGTCCTCGGCTATGCCGCCAGCGCTCCAAGAAAAGGACCCATACAACCGTTTGTTGGCGCGTGGCGCGCGTTTCCGCCTGGACGCCGAGATGGTTCGCGATCAGGCGCTGGCGGCGAGCGGCCTGCTGAGCCGCAAGATCGGTGGTCCACCCGTCATGCCCTGGCAGCCCGAGGGTATCTGGCAGGTGATCTACAACGGAGAGCGCTGGATCACCAGCGCTGGAGAGGACCGCTATCGTCGCGGCCTCTACACTTTCATGCGCCGCACGGCGCCCTATCCCTCTATGACCACCTACGACGCGCCCACTGGCGAAGTCTGCACGATGCGCCGCATCCGCACCAACACACCACTGCAGGCGCTGGCTTCGTTGAATGATCCGGTGTCGATGGAAGCGGCCCAGAGGCTTGCACTGCGAGCGCTGGCCGAAGCAGGCCGGTCGGAGGCGGCGCGTGCGGAGCGCCTGTTCCGCCTGACGCTGGTGCGTCCTCCCGAAAAACACGAGTTGCGCCGCATTGTGGCTCTTCACCGCCAAGCCGCATCGGAGCTGAGATCCGGGGAGGCGTCGGCTGCGACACTGCTGCAATACGACAAGACGTTGTACACGGACGACCGCCAGGTAACACTCGTCGCCGACGCACGCACGACGCCGCCGACCTGGAGGTACACGGACGTAGATCCCGGAGCCGGCTGGGCAGAGCCCGGTTTTGACGCTTCAGGCTGGAAAAGCGGCATCGGGCCGTTCGGGGACCTGGGCAAGAAGGAAGTGGAACGGAAAGACCGCGATGCCAGGATTGCCACTCCCTGGAGTGGCGATCACTTGTGGCTGCGGATCGAGTTCGACCTTCCGGCCGAGAGGCTCGAAAACTTCCGGCTGGAGATGCGGGTTTCGAGTGTGTTCGAGGCGTTTCTGAACGGCGTGCGGGCCGCCGGCTCGAACCTGGATCGCGCCGGATACTACGAGTACGCCGTGTCGGCGGAAGCCGCCGCCGCCCTCACGGCCGGCCGCAACGTGCTGGCGTTCCACGCGACGCGGTTGGGCGATCCAAACTTCAGCCAAGTCTTCGACGCCGGCCTGTCCGCGACACGCGCGCTTGACTTTAGCCACACCACGCGGGACGCGAGCCGCGCGGCCTGGGTTGTGGTCGCCAACGCCCTGCTCAATTTGGATGAGACTCTAACGAGGCGATAGCTATGACTCCTTACCTTGAGATGATGTGTGCCCATACCCGCCGCCACTTTTTAGAGCGCTGTTCGCTCGGCCTCGCCGGGATCTTCCTTGGCAGCCAAAAGGCTGCCGGAGAGGGAGAGAATCCACTGGCGCTGAAGAAACCGCATTTCGAGCCCCGAGCCAAGGCTGTGATTTATCTCCACATGGCTGGCTCGCCGTCGCAGCTCGATTTATTCGACTGGAAGCCAGAGCTGGTGAAGTACAACGACAAGGACTGCCCACAGCATCTGCTCGAAGGAAAGCGCTTCGCTTTCATCAAAGGTGTGCCAAAAATGATGGGCACACCGTACAAGTTCGCACAGCACGGCCGCTCCGGCGCGTGGGTCAGCGAGCTGCTGCCACACTTTTCTACAGTGGTCGATGATGTGGCCATCGTCCGGTCGATGACCACCGAACAGTTTAATCACGCGCCGGCACAGCTTTTCCTGCACACGGGCAATCCGCGCTTTGGATTCGCGTCGATGGGCGCATGGGCGACCTACGGGCTCGGCTCGGAGAACCAGGACTTGCCGGGTTTCGTCGTGCTGGTTGGCGGCGGCAACAACCCGGATGGCGGCAAGAGCCTCTGGGGCAGCGGCTTTCTTCCAAGCGTGTACCAGGGCGTGCAGTGCCGCACCTCCGGCGATCCGGTGCTGTTCCTGAGCGATCCGGAGGGCATGACGCGTTCGTTGCGCCGCCAGACGCTCGACGCCATGCGGGATCTCAACCAGATACAACAGCAGCGCTTCGGTGATCCGGAAACCTCGGCACGCATCGCCCAGTATGAGCTGGCCTATCGCATGCAGATTTCTGTTCCTGAGGTGATGGACATTTCCAAGGAGCCAGAGGCGATGCACAAGCTGTACGGCACTCAGCCAGGCAAAGTCTCGTTCGCCAACAACTGCCTGCTGGCGCGGCGGCTTGTGGAAAAAGGCGTGCGGTTCGTTCAGTTGTTCCAGTGGGGGTGGGACCATCACGGCTCGAATCGTCGGGAGGACATCCGCTACGACCTGCCGGAGAAGGCGAAAAATGTGGACCAGCCTGTCGCTGCGCTGATTCAGGACCTCAAGCAACGCGGGCTGCTCGATTCGACGCTGGTTGTCTGGGGCGGGGAGTTCGGTCGCACGCCGATGCGCGAAAACCGGGGCGGCACCTACGGCCAGTTCGTCGGCCGCGATCATCACCCACATGCATTCACGATATGGATGGCGGGTGGCGGAGTGAAGGCCGGCCTCAACTACGGCGAGACCGACGACATTGGCTACTACGTTTCCCGTGATCCGGTAACGGTTCGCGATCTGCAAGCCGCCATTCTACACCTCTTGGGCCTGGATGCGCACAAGCTGAGCTACCCGTTCCAAGGCCTGAACCAGCGCCTCATCGGCCCCGCTGACGAGGGGAAAGTGCTTAAGGACCTGCTGGCCTAGCACTACTTCGTTAAGTCACTTCTGGGGGCACTCCGAAGCTAGGCGGTTCTGAGGTTGCTCTCTAGTGATAGGCGCGTATACTCCGGCGCTCGCGGGCAACACTATCCAGGAGATTCGTATGGAATGGCCGAGCGGACTTAAAAAGGTCATTGCCAATCCGAAACCCAATCAGATTGCAAAGGTAGAAGAACAAGAATCGCCTGAACTGCAAGACTAACCTCCAGCGTCGCGAGGCGCATCGCGGGTCGACCCTTTTGCCATGCAGATTTGGTCACAGCAGAGCAACTATGAACGAAACTCCTCCAAGGTTCCGTATCGGCCTTACCCGCGACTTCTTAGATCAGCAGGGAAAATTGGTTTTCAAAGATATAGGCCTTGGGCTGCTCGCGGCTTCGCCGTTCGTTGAATATCAATTCATGGCACAACGAGCCGAAGTCATGCAACCAAAGCAGATCGAAAACTATGACGGTGTAATTAGCCTCGATCCTCGATACGGCCCAGAAAGCTTTGTTGGTGTGAATCGTCTTGTTGCTATTGGCCGTTTCGGCGTTGGCTATGACAACATCGATGTTCAAGCTTGCACCGATGCCGGCGTCCTGCTTTTTATCACCAAGGGCTCAGTTGATCGGCCCGTGGCCGAGGCCATCCTCACGCTCATGCTATCGCTGAGTCACCGGGTGTTTCAAAAGGATCGATTGGTCCGCAACGGAGGCTGGAACGACCGCATCTACTGGATGGGAACCGAACTCCGGAATAAGGTGATCGGGACCGTGGGGTTGGGCGGAATTGCCAGTGCGTTATGCCGTCTATTGGTTTCTTTCGGCGTGGAGAAGATTTTGGCTTACGATCCATACCGCGAGGAAACAGAGGCTCGGTCCCTGGGTGTGGAGCTGGTTTCCTTGGAGACTTTGTTCCAGTCGTCCGATTTTGTCACCGTGAATTGTCCTTTGAACGAGAATACGCGAGACCTGATCACGGCACGCGAGCTGAGTTTGATGAAACCGACCGCTTATTTCATCAACACGGCTCGCGGTGGAATTGTCAATCAGAGGGATATCACGGAGATGTTAGCCCAGCGAAGGATTCAAGGCGCCGCTTTGGACGTATTTGAACAAGAGCCCATTTCTCAAGACGATCCACTGTTGTCGCTTGACAATGTTATTCTTGCGCCTCATGCCATCGCCTGGACCGATGAAGCCTTTCTGGCTAATGGAACGATGGATTGTTTGGGCATGTTAAAACTTGCCCAGGGAGAAATCCCTGATCATGTTGTGAATCCAGAGGTTCTGGGAAAGCCATCCTTCCACAAAAAATTGCAACGCTTTCGAAGAGGAAACAGTGAAAGATAGGGTCAAAGAAAACTCAAGACGAAGGAACTTATTCTGGGTCGCTTTGTTTTCGAATTCAGCACCCCCGGAATTGCTCAAATTCTTTCGCAGTGCGGAGTTGAGTTTGTAGTATTTGATTCCGAGATGTCGGTCTGGACTCACAATCCATTTCTTATCTAACTAATAGCAAACAGCGCACAATGTCGTAGTTCGCCCGATTCTCTCCGATAATTGCTTCCACTGCCACGGGCCGGACCAGAACACGCGCATGGCCGAGCTCCGTCTCGACACCCGGGAAGGCGCCTTCGCCGCCCGGGAGAACGGCACGCCCATTGTTCCTGGTAATCCGCAGGCGAGTTTGGTGTATCAGCGCATCACAGAGGCGGATCTGACCCGGCGGATGCCGCCTGAGTCTTCACACAAGACGCTGACGGCTGAGCAGAAGGAGATTCTGAAGCGCTGGATCGAACAGGGGGGCTCCCTGGAAAGAGCACTGGTCTTTCTCGGCGCTGGTTCGACCGGAGTTGCCAACCATTAAGGCTAAGACTTGGGTCCGCAACTCCATCGATCGTTTCATCGTTGCAGAGCTGGAGGCTGCTGGCCTTGAGCCCGCTCCGAAAGCCGGCCGCCGCACTGCTATGTGAATGTCAAGCGGTTACCGAAATTTTTCCTACGGAGACCTCCTACGGAGACCTGCGAGACTTGTTGAATCTTCCGAGGAGAAAATTCAGTGTGCGCCGTTGGGCCTCCGCCGTTGGGCCTGTGGGAAACTCGGAGCGTCTTTTGCGCAGAGTTTTCCATAGGCCCAACCGGCAAAAATGGATGTTCAAAAAATATTTATAGCCAGTCGCAGCCGCTGTGGGAACTGTGGGAAACTCGGAGCGCTTTTGGCGCAGAGTTTTCCAAGCGTTGTGGAAACGGTGGGAAAATCGTTGTTTGATTTTTCCACCGTTTCCACAACGCGGCAGTTTCCACAGCGGGGGGCTCCCCCCGGCTCAGCCGACGACCGAGCCGCGCTTTGGGCTTTTCCCTTTGTTGGGGTTTTCGACTCTTTGACACCCAGAGAGACTGACTGCGATTCGTGGCACGGCACGGTGACCGTCACACTTTCTTGACATGCGCCCTTTCTAGGGCAAAGGACCGACTGGTGCCCCGGGGTCTCTTTCTCCAGAAACGAAGCTGCGGCCTAAGCTACAGACCGTTGTTCTGTGCGGCGACGAGGCGTCCCCTGGGGCCTGCGGTCTCCTCCGAGGTCAACGGAGTCAAACTCCTTTCTGGCCGAACTTCAAAGGGCCGACGTTGCGTCAAAACAGCATGAATCCGAGTCGTCAATTTCCGAGCCACCGCGACAATGGCTTTGCGCGGCGCCAGATGCCGAGGGTGTCTAGAATAGATGCGCCGGTAGAATGCTCCCAGTTCGGCGTCTTTACGAATGGCGGTCCAAG
>JAKEER010000852.1 GCA_022616615.1 Acidobacteriota bacterium | reverse complement strand
TAAATAAAGGTATCAACTCTGGGTGGCGCATACATCGTGCTTTTTGCGATGTATGCGGACTGTACGCACACATGACAAACTGCGCCATGTGTGCGCCACCCGGGTACTGCCTGGAGCGGTGGAATTCATGGTTAGCTATTCGAGGTCAAGAAATTGATCATTTCCAGAAGATTGGCAGACCCCCTTGGCGCAGACTGCGCGCCGTCCCCCGGGTAATCGAAATCAGGAGCCCGGACGTCTCATCCTGACGGCGCCTCCAGGGCGCCGGGGTGGACGCCCGCGCTCCCAGCAATCGCCTCACCGTTCTCCCCATTTCAACTTCTGCCGGAGAATATCAAAGAAATTCTTGTTGCTGGATTCGATCAGTTCCAGAGAGATGGATGACTTACGCACGCAGATGCGATCTTCTCCCTTCAGAGCCAACCCGACTTGTCCATCGACGGTGAGGTAAACCGACTCCTGCGTAGCTTTCACGCTCATTTCCACGGTCACTCCGTCTGGAACAACCAGCGCGCGAAACGTCAACGTATGAGAGGCGATGGGAGTGACTAGCATGGCGCCGAGGGTCGGATAGACGATGGGGCCGCCAGCGGAAAGCGCATACGCCGTGGATCCTGTGGGCGTGCTGACAATCAGCCCGTCTGCTTTGTAGGTGGCCACAAACTTGTCGTCAATCTTGAGGTCAATGTCAATGATCCGCGCCAGCGCGCCTTTCGTAAGCACCGCATCGTTCAGCGCGCGATACTCAGAGAAGCAACAGTCTTCACGCATCACTGAAACATCGATCATCATGCGAGTCTGGCTGGTTGCTTTGCCCTCCAGCAGGCTCTCCAGCGTGGAGAAAGTTTCCTCCAGAGTAATCTCTGTGAGAAAACCGAGGCTGCCGAAGTTTACAGCCAGGATGGGGACTGACTGGGAATCCAACACGCGGGCAACGGAAAGCAGTGTGCCGTCGCCTCCCAGAACGACGAGCAGATCAGACGCCGCGACCAGATCGCGCCTCTCCAGTCCGCCTGATTGGCCGGCGAGAGCGGCGGTGTCTTGGTCGAGCAGCGGTTCAATCTGCCGGACCGCGCACCATTCAGTCAGATTATGCACGACTGCAGAAATAGTGCTGAGTTTAGGTTTGGCAATAATTCCGATGCGCCGGATGTCTCGATTCATAGATTGAGGATCAAGGAAAAGCGAAGAGAGAAAGCGGTCAGACAGTCAGCGGTCAGCTCTCAGTCGCTGAAGCATACCGGGCATTGCATCAAAACCCTCGCAGCCACCCTGGGAGCGCGGCGTCCCGCCCGCCTCGGAGCGGCCGGAGGCCGCTCCGATGGCCTGCGGCCACAATTGCGGGCGGGACGCCAGGCGGGACGCCCGCGCTCCCAGGGTGGCTGCGTCAAACCCACGCTTCGTGTCGAGTCAGTGCGTTCCGCCAGCGAAACGCTTGTTTGGTTACGGCTCTACACATACCGCGCTCACCACAACCGACAAGCCGTGCGAAAGACCGGAAAAATGTCCAATCTCCAGAATTCCCGCGAAAGCGGGAATCCAGTGGGTCTCGACGAGAGCTTGAATTCTCGCTTTCGCGGGAATGGCAGAAACCCTCTCTTGTGTCCCGCTAAACCATTTGCATTTCCAAAGCAGAGCGCTGGCCGCTGACTGCTCACTCCTGGCCGCTGACAGCTAGTCCAAGGAAAAACTCCTTGTTGCCCTCGGCGCCTAAAATGGGCGATTCAATCACGCCCAACACGTCATAACCCAAGGCCTCGGCGCTCGACTGGATCTTCCGAACGACCTCCCGATGTTTCCTGGGATCGGTCACCAGTCCGCCTTTCTCAACGTGCTCTTTGCCTACTTCGAACTGAGGCTTCACAAGGCAAAGAATGCGCGTCGAGCTCTGGATGAAAGGTCGCAGCGCTGGCAGGATGAGCGTCAGTGAGATGAACGACAGATCCATGGAAATCAGATCCACGGTCGTGCCGATGTCTTCGAATTTCAGATAGCGCGCGTTCAGACCTTCAATCGATACCACGCGCGGATCACTGCGCAGCTTCCAGTCAAGCTGGTTATGCCCCACATCAACGGCGTAAACCTTTGCCGCGCCTCTTTGGAGCAGACAATCGGTGAAGCCTCCCGTCGAGGCGCCGAGGTCCAGGCAAATCCAGTTGCGGATGTCTGGCGCGAAGACTTCGAGCGCTTTCTCCAGCTTGAGTCCGCCACGAGAAACGTAGGAAGGAAGCGTCGTCTTCAGTCGGATGGCGGCCGCGCTGTCAACTTTAGTTCCTGGTTTGTCCACGCGCTGCTCGCCCACCAGCACACTGCCTCCAAGAATCAACGCCTGAGCCTGCTGGCGGCTCTTAACCAGCCCGCGTTCGAGCAGCAGCTTGTCAATGCGGTCTTTCATTTGGGAGAACAGGGCGCGCCGGCGCGGGGCCGGTCTGGCGAGCTTGCCCCAAGCCGGGTTGCGGCTCACGCTTCGCGGGCTGGCGCCGTCTTCAGGCCGGATTTTCTGCTCCGGCCAGGCTTGGGCGAGTAGTGATCCTGGATGAAGGCTTTGATCTTTTCGTAGATGCCGTCCGCGTCAATCCCATACTTCGCGTGGAGCAGGCTGGGGCTGCCATGCGGGATCAGCCGGTCGGGAACGCCAATGCGCAGCAACTTGCAGCCTTGCAGATTCCTCGATTCAAGCAGTTCCATCACGGCGCTGCCAAATCCTCCCATCAGTGCCGCTTCTTCGACCGTAATGAGGAATGACTTCTCCGTGGCAAGACAGATGATCAGCTCCTCGTCCAGAGGCTTAACGAAACGGGCATTCACCACTGAAGCAGAGATACCATCAGCCGCAAGCTTTTCCGCCGCCTTCAGAGAAGGATGGACCAGCGTGCCCAACGCAAGAATCGCGCAGTCTTCGCCATCCTGCAGCATCTCGGCCTTCCCAAGTTCCAGCAGGCGGAACTGTTCATCCATCTTAACGCCGATACCATTGCCGCGCGGATAACGCACCGCGGTCGGGCGGGGAGTCTGGACCGCCGTGTAGATCATGTGCTGCAGCTCGTTTTCGTCCTTCGGCGCCATGACGATCATGTTTGGAACCGTGCGCAGGTAGGCCACGTCATAGAGCCCGTTGTGAGTCGGACCGTCGGCGCCTACAATGCCGGCGCGGTCGATGGCAAAGGTGACAGGCAGATCCATCAGGCAGACGTCGTGAATCAATTGATCGTAAGCCCGTTGCAGGAACGTGGAGTAGATGGCCGCAACCGGCTTGAATCCCTGCGTGGCCAGGCCGGCCGCGAAAGTTACGCCATGCTGCTCGGCGATGCCCACGTCGAAGCAGCGGTCAGGAAACTCCTTGCTAAACTGCACCAGGCCCGTTCCTTCCAGCATGGCGGCGGTGATGGCCACGATTTTTGGATCCTGCTGCGCCAGCTTGATCATCGTCTTTCCGAAAACTGACGTATAGGATGGCGGCGCCGGGGGCGTGGGATAGAAAACGCCGGTCTTCGGGTCGTAGGCCGTGGGCCCGTGGTACTTGATCGGGGCCGATTCGGCCACCGACCAGCCTTTGCCTTTCTTGGTCACAATGTGCAGGATGGTGGGCGCCTTATTCTGTTTCAGCTTTTCCAGTGTATCGACCAGCGTTTCCAGATGGTGCCCGTTGATGGGGCCGACGTAGTCGAATCCCAGCTCATGAAAGAGCAGGCCGGGGACCATGAAAGTCTTCATGGCATCTACCATGTCTTTGGCGATCTTCAGCAGCCGTTTGCCGATGTGTGGCACCGACAGCAGCATGCTCTCCACTTCCTTCTTGAAGCGGTTGTAGACTTGGCCCGTCACAATGCGGTTGAGATAGCCAGCGATGGCGCCGACGTTGGGCGAGATCGACATTTCATTGTCGTTCAGGATAATCAGCAGCTTCCTTTGCAGATGCCCGGCCTGGTTGATGCCTTCCAGAGCAATGCCGCCTGTCAGGCCGCCGTCGCCGATGATCGCTACAACGTGAAAGTCTTTCTTTGCCAAGTCGCGGGCGACGGCCATTCCCAAGGCTGCGGAAATCGATGTCGAAGCATGGGCCACGTTGAAGGCGTCGTAGATGCTTTCTTCGCGGCGAGGAAAACCAGAGATTCCTTCGTACTGCCGCAGCGTTTGGAACTGGTCGCGCCGGCCTGTCAGGATCTTGTGCCCGTAGGCCTGATGCCCAACGTCCCAAACTAACTGGTCTTCGGGCGCGTTAAAAACGTAATGCAGCGCGACGGTCAGCTCAACGGTCCCCAGGCTGGAAGCCAGATGGCCGCCCGTCTTCGAGATGGTGTGGATCATGAAGCTACGCAGTTCATCCGCGAGCTTTCCTAACTGCTGGCGTTCGAGCCTTTTGATATCGGCGGGGCTGTCTATTTTTGAAAGCAACGAGAAGTCCATGGCTTCTTCACCCATGAGTTTGCGGAATCCTTTCGATGATGCTGGAGTTTCGAGGCCTGTGATAAATGCTCAACTGTTCAGCAGCAGTGCGCAATCCGGCTATGATGTCCCATGGGCCACGACGGTCCGCTTTGCCTCAGCGAACGCGTCTTCCTCAATCTCTACCCGTTCGCGAATAATTCGCGCCAGCCATTCGTCAACGTGTTTTTCTCGATGTAACCGAGCCAGGAAAGCCGCCCTAGCAGCCAAGTCAGCCGGAATCGACAGCGAAGCCAGCTTTCCTCGGCGTGCGCGTACAGGTTTCTCCCAGCTCCCAGGATTGCCGGCCGCGGCTTCCACTTCCAGATCGATTTCTCTTTCGGAAGGCTGCCCGACTTTTTTCTTCTTTCCAATTGTCATACCGGCCACCCCGTTATGATACGCACGACATCCTTTAGCTTGAGCTGAAAAATAACTTTCAGTCGCCGTCCGCTTAGCAGGATGCTGAAAAACTCTCCAGATGAGAGGCTAGTCTCCGCTTGCTACCGCGCGC
>JAKEER010000160.1 GCA_022616615.1 Acidobacteriota bacterium | reverse complement strand
CTCCAGAGCTTTTTCTGGCTGCCCCTGGCTCAGATGGATCCTTTCGAGGGCGAAGTACGCTTCCTCAGGATGCGGATTCTCCTTTATTTGGAGCTCCCACTCGCGTACGGCTTCCTCGGTCTTGCCTTGCCGCTCCAGTTGAACCGCTCGATTGCGGTGTTCCAGGTTCGTGCAGTAGGGCCGCAAAGCCTGCACTTTGCGGATGAACTCGTCAAAGGCGGCGAACGGTTTGAGATCGAGCGCAATAAAGAGGTGGCATCTCTGAAAGCGGCGTTGCCCCTGCGTCAGACTCAAGACCTTTTCATAGATTTCAACGGCCTCCTCCAACCGGCCCGCCTCCTGCAAGAGGAGCGCAAAGTACATATGCTGATTGCCATCGACTTCAATCGTCCGGAAGGGGGTAACCTCCATGTGAGTGCGGTACTCCCGAATCGCATCATCAACCTCCCCTTCCCGGAGTAGGAGGAGGCCGAGAGCACCGTGAGCTTCTGGATGCTTAGGATCAAGTTCAATGGCCTTTGCCAATAGGCGCTTCCGTTCCTTTTCATCTTCGGTGAATTGCGACAACTTGTAGTAAGCGTCGGCATTCTGAGGATCGACCGCTATCAGTTTCCTCAAGATGGCATCAGACTTCTGTTCGAGTCCTGTGTTCCAATATGCGGTCGCAAGGAGCAAGTAGGCATCTGCCAGTTTAGAGTCAATTTCAATGGCTTTCTCGAGTCTTTCTATTGCTTCTTCACAAATCTCCTGGTCGTAGCCATCCGAGACGCACCCTCGCCAGTACAAGTCGTGGCCTTCTCGGTAGTATTCAATTGCCGTTCTCTGCTGGTCGTTGCCGACACCTCGAACACTAAACAGGCCATAGGAACTCAAGCCGATCGCAACTGCTCCGATCAGCACAAGAAGGCGCTTCATTGTCGCACTGATCCCTCGCAGGCTCGTTCTAGTTTTGCACGTGGACATGGGATGCCCTACTGCTATCGCATGGTACGAATTCTCCTGCTCCTCCCTCAGTAAATGAATTCGTGGGACCTAAAACTTCGTCGCCTGCAGCTTGAAGAATGCACAATAATTGCTGAGTGGTCTTTCCCCGAACATTAGCTCTGAGATTAATTTGGGTTTTCCCGAAATCAAACGCTCTGCTAAGAATATGGCGACTACGGGGACTACCATCGCGAGCCTTATTTCTCTGCGGATTCCTATATGCGCTGGTGATTACGTCTAGGAGAACTACAGTTCCGAAGCGATTATTCGCATGGGTCTCCGGTATTGCATTGCTGCCCGCCCGAATAGGACCGTTGCACTCTCCGTCCTGGAGGCCATCTTGTGTTGACCTCCATTGGACATTTCCCAGCGCGTCCACCACGCGACACTCGTCGTCCCCTTCCGGGTCTGTATCTCCCAATTGCCCAAGATCTACCCTGTTGGCAGTGGCGCTCCCGGGACGACCCTGGGCCACAATCGGAGGCCCTGGACTTACCACAATGGTTTCTCGAACCACTGGACTTCCATTACACACCTGCACGCCCACTTCGCACTCCTGAATATCGTTGTTGAGCAATTCAACAAACTTCTCCTGGACCGCACCAAGGAGAATTTGCAGGTTGTCCACATCATTAACGGGGGCCAGTTCTTCGGCAATGAGTTGGTAATTGCCACTATTGAATGCGGTTAGACTTGGCGTGTCTATGGCAGACCTGTCCGGCTTAAACACTGTCTGGAAGTCGATGTACTCTTGTGCAATCTGGTCCCGTTCGTCCTGACTAATGCGCCGATCTCCAGCCCCTGGGAAAGTAGCAGTAAGGGTTGTTCCGTCCACGTCAATGCTTGCAGTGGCGGCATACTCAAGAGCCGGGTTAGCATTCAGACTTCCATCTGTGGAAAGCAACGAGTTACCTCGAAAAGTGAATGTGGCCGTGCCCTCAGCAGTGGATGGAGTAGCCTGCCCCGTGTGCGCGTTCTGCGGCGTAGCTTGCCATTTGATCTGATTGTTAAGTGCCTCCCGCCCGACGACCCTAGCTTTAACTTCGATCTGGTCTCCCTGAAAGGATGCTCGCGAGGCAACGAACGAATGAGTGTTACCCTGACTAGGCGGGGTTGCCAAGTCGCTCAATGTCGTGACCTCAAAGATCTCCAGGTCAATGACCTCCACCTGAGTTGTAGCCGGGGGCGCAGTCGCTCCTGGAGCCGCGTAGGCAACTGTAATCGTCGAAGTCCCAACCGCATTACCAACGATGGACACCAACTTCCCGATCACCCCATCGGCCCCAGTCACTACAGCCGTATCGCTGGTGCTCCATGTGAAGGTCCCTGACACGGATGGGCAACCATCCCTCTCTTCTTCTAAACTGCCTTTAGCTTCTAGCGTTCCAACTTGCTGCACGCCCAATGTCTTCGTCGCCGGGACGATCTGCGCACTCAAATCCGCCACACAGTTGGAGGGCTTGGGCGGCGGCGGCGGGAAGCCCCAGCCAGCTTTGAGAATCCCCACGCCGGGATCGGAAGTAATCACCGAGCCATCGGCGCTAACGCTGCCCGTGCCAATGCTGACGAACTCACCAATATCGTGGTCGAACGAAAACAGCTCCACCACCTGCCCCGGATTCAGGCTGTAGATATTCGGGTAAGTGACTTTAGCGGGCGGGTCGAAAACCACCCCTTCGGGCTGAACCGTCCAGACCAGGCGCGGCGCTGCCCCCTGCTGGGGCGGCATCGGTACTTTGTCCGCGTGCACTTGCGTGACCATGACGTGTCCTGTCCGCGAACCGTCGCGGAAGGTCGCGGAGTTGGCGAACACAGTCAGGGAAAACCCAGGCACATCCTTCATGGTGAGCGTCACATTCTCATTCCCGCCCACGACCTTCGCATTCTCGGCATCAAGCGGCAGCAGAAAAATGGGCATCCCCAAGGTGTTGTCCAGCCCCGGAAAGACCTCGATTTCGAACTCCAGGGCTGGCCAAACTCCGGGCCGATTGGCCGTCGCTCCCTCGACGCGAAGGTGGTGGGTTCCTGGAACCACGCCCGTAAGCGTGAACTGGCCCTGGGCGTTTGTTATGGTTTGGAGCGGGGTCCCCTTCAAAATCACCGTCACGCCTTCGATGGGCAGATTGGTGTTATCCAAGACCACACCGCTGATCTGGGTCGCAGCCGGGTTTCCCGGAATGACGCCCGAGGCGATGAAGACAGCCGGCAATTCTGCGAGACCGGCAAAGCTCGCCTGCGCGACGTTGTTGTTTAGGCCCGGCTCCGGGCCAAGGCTGAGAACTACGCTGGCGCGACCGTCACTGCCCGTCTGTTTCGTCACCGACGCGCCGCCCCCCAGATTACCGCCTCCTCCTGTCACTTGAAATTCGACTGAAATACCGACAGCCGGGTTGCCTTCTTGATCGTGAACAAAGACGATAAATGGCCGGGCGAGCGG
>JAKEER010000851.1 GCA_022616615.1 Acidobacteriota bacterium | reverse complement strand
CTTCGACCTGCTGTCCAGGAGCGGTAGCCATTGTCTTCCTCCTTTCATCAATCAAACGGCACCGGCCGTTGAGGGGTTAAGTTGGTAAGTAAAGTAGGCTAGCCGAAGACGCAGCAAGATTGTAAGCCGTAGTGCGATGGAACGCACAAGACGGTTGGTTTCCAGCGCGTATGCGAAGCCCGTGACCTGCCTCCGCCCGCCTCAAGCCATAGTCATACTCGTTATTGCTACCCTCGATTGTTTTTAGTCAGCTCTTCGTGCCGATTACAATCAGTTCAAAGGGGCTTCGCATCACGTCTGCCCAGAAGTCGGCGCCCTGTTTCTCAATCCCTTCCGGGGACGGCGCCGGCGCCACCCACCGGAGGCCGGTCAACCCGGCATCGTGAAGGGCTGACTCGAGGGACTGCTTGCTCCAGTAGTAGGCTGTGATGTCAGGACTGGTGTAATCACCCAACGTGACCGAAAATATGAACGGCTGTCCGTCTCTTGCCTGCTCGGAAATCCGCAGGTTGAAGCCGTATTTATCGTAGTAGTGCGGCTTTCGGGCCACGTCGTAATTCAATTGGTAGCCGATGAAGCGCCCGGCCGGTTTGAGGTGTCTTGAGATGCTCTGACACATCCCGTTTAGATGTTCAAGAGAGCTGGCATAGTGAAGGAGGTGGATACCGGTCACGACATTAAAGTCGCCTAAATGTTCCAGCGCACCGGCATCGGCATGCACATACTCGACGCCCAGCGGCGCCTTCTCTTCCTGAGCTCTGGTGGCGCGAATCATCGCTTCTGAAAGATCCGCTCCGACAACGCGCGCAGCCCCGCGCCGTCGTAGTTCCTTCGCGTAATACCCGGTTCCACAGGCCAGATCAAGAACACACAGACCGGTGACGTCGCCGAGGATCTGATAGACGGAAGGAAGTTCAACATACCGACGGAGAGGGATCTCCGTAAAGCCCCGGTCGTACTGCGCAACCATATCGGCATCGTACTGGTCGCTCATACCCTTCACCTCTTCTTTTTTGTTTGGCGCGAGGCTGGCCGCGACAGAAGCCGTACGCAAGTCAGCTTTGCTCACCAAGTCCAAGCCCGTGATTTACCTCAACCTGTTCCCAAGCCTCGAGCTTGAGAATCCAGGTGACTCCCGCGCGCGGTCTGAGTTTGTTGGAGCTGTTCAGCGCTTTTGCTCGGCAAGCCGTTGTACCTCCTGCCAGACGCGCAGCAGGTTGCCGCCCCAAATCTTGCGGATGTCCTCCTCGGAGTAGCCGCGCCGCAGCAGTTCCACGGTGACGTTCACTGTTTCGCTGGCATCGGCCCAGCCCGTCAATTCGCCACCGCCCTCGAAATCGGAGCCGATACCCACGTGATCCACGCCGGCCAGCTTCACCGCGTGATCGATGTGATCCACAAAATCCGAGACGGTGGCCAGCGGCCAGCGTTTTTCAAGCTCCGCGTAGCGCCGCTGGAATTCGGTGCGCCGGCCGGGGGTGAGCCTGTTTGCTTTGAGGATGGTGTCAACACCAAACTCATGAAACAGGGCGCTGAACGCCTCCGTCGCCTCGGGAGGTTCGCTCTTAACGAACGTCGAAACGGCAGTGATCTGCACGATGCCGCCCTTTTTTGCGAGCGCAACGAGCGTCTCATCGTCCATATTGCGGGGATGATTCACAAGGTTGTACATGCTGGAGTGCGAGGCGATAATCGGCGCCTTCGAAAGGCGGATCGCTTCCAGAGTCGCAGCTTTCGACATGTGCGATACGTCCACCATGATACCCAACCGGTTCAGCTCTCGGATCACCTGCTCGCCCAAATCGCTCACCCCGTTGTGCTCACTCTCGCCGTCACCGAGCTCCTTGCTGGGCGTCGCTGAGTCGGCCAGGTCGTTGTGTCCGTCATGCGTCACCCCGAAATATGCGGCGCCCAACTCACGATAAGTTTTCAGAAGCGATAGATCCTTGCCCATGACGAAGCCGTTCTCGATGCCGATGACCACCGCGAGCCTGCCACTCCCTACAATCCGCTCCACTTCCTCGGGCGTCCGCGCCAGGCCCACTGTGTCCCCACACCGGCGGACGACGCCGTGGATGTCCTCGAACACGTGCAGCGCCTGACGCTTCGCCTCCGCGTAGGCCTTCGGCGTACGCTTTTGTTGCGCCGCCCAGACGGTGAAGAAGACTGTGTGCAGTCCTCCCTTCTTCATTTTTGGAAAATCCACTTGTAGGTCTGTGGCTCCGCACGACCGAAGCGGATCGCTGGTGAAGCCTGCGTGGCTGTCAATGGTTATCATTCGTTTGTGAAGCGCCTTGGCGCGCACCAGCAGGTTCTGCTCCGTATCTGTCGTGCCGGCTGTACGCTGGAACGCCAATGATGGGCGGGACGAGGATGCCCCGGCCAGCAGAAAGAAGCAGAGCAGCAGAAAAGTAGCGCGGCTGTGAATCGGAATCGTTGGGATCATGTTGCGCCCCTGTCGAAGCACGCTCTTACACACCGCCATCTCCCTTCTCCGGAGATTCGGGTTTGACGATATCATGCCGCTTCCTTGACCCCAGCTACATCTCGGTGGCCCGCATCCGAGGAAAACGAAGTTCGCCAGCCACGTTCAGACAGGCCCATTACGGCTCTGGTGCCATCCGCGGTGAAGGCATTAGAAGTCCACGATACGACCCACATGGCGCCACCTAGGATCGCCAAAAGTCCACTCCTCCGAACCCATGTTCTTGATCGCATCCGGACTCCCTTTATACTGCGCCTTTTCGAACAACCGTGCAGTGCGGCTACTACTCGACTGCAGGCTCTGGTCGGTGGCTGGCCCAGTAGGCCAGATACAAGCTGTGCACTAAAAACAGGACGCGGTTCATTGTTGAGTCCATCGTGCCGCCGGTCGTGACTGGGATTAGGCTGAGTGTGAAAAGCCAGACGAAAATTGTCACGGCACCGCTTGCGCGCCACGCCCACCTTTCACTGCGTCGCAAGCCGCCGCTCACAGCGAGGTTCGAAAGTCCGGAGAAAAGAAGGATGCCGCCGATCCACAGTACCTCCACATTTCGCAGGGTGTAAGGGCGGCTGCCCATGAAAAGGCCACCAGCAATCTCCAGCAGGTGCGCGCTGCCAAGTGCTAGCGTCAGCCCGCCCGTCACTCGGGCAAGAACGGCGAGCGTCAGTGGCGGTTCGAGCTTCCCCTTCCTCCAGCGCACCACTGCCAGCGGCACCCCCAGGGTGCCTGCCGTCAAAATGAAATCGCGGATGAAGGCAAAAACCATTGCGCTCAAGCTCTAATCTACATGCCCAAGAAGTTGTCTCGGCCACCCTCACTCAGTTCGCAGGACGCTCTTCCACGAATTCTCGAATGAGCCGGTTAACCAGCTCCGGTTTCTCCTGCACGACCCAATGTGAGGCATCGGGGATGCGGCGCACTGTCACATTCGGCACGAATTCCT
>JAKEER010000850.1 GCA_022616615.1 Acidobacteriota bacterium | reverse complement strand
CATTCCGGCGCCCCTGCTGGGGCGCAGCCAAATTGGATGGACGCCAACCTGGGGCGTCGCTGACGCTTTGCCCCAGGCTACCCTCCCGTGCCCCTCCAGGGCGCCCGGAGCGCAACTTGTCCTACACCACATCGTGCCTACACCACACCGTTGACACTCCCCTTTGAAGCTATGTTACTCTTTCCGCTCGTTGAACGGAGTAGGCGAGACCGGTTTCAGTTTCAGGTGAATCTCATGCGCAAATACATTCCGTTTGCCTTCAAGAATTCGCTGCGCAACAAGCGGCGAACGATCCTCACCGTTGCGAGCATCAGTGTCTCCTTGTTTCTGCTGGGCATGCTGATTGCGGTTTATCACGCGTTCTATTTTCGTGCTGCCCCGCCGGAACAGGCGCTGCGGCTGGTGATGCGCAATCGGGTGTCGCTGGCCTTTACTATTCCGGAATACTATGAGCCGAAGATCCGCCAGATTGCCGGGGTGAAGGAAGTGGTCTCCCGTTCCTGGTTTGGCGGCCTCTACATCGACAACCGGCCCGAGCACTTCTTCCCCCGATTTGGCACGGACCCGGAGCGTATCTTCAAGGTCTACCCCGAAATGAAGATTGATCCGGAGCAGCTGAAAGCGTTTCAAAGTGAGCGCACGGCTGCTGCCATCGGCAAGACCCTGGCGGAAAAACAGGGCTTGAAGCTCGGCCAGAAAATTACGTTGAAGGGTGACATCTACCCGGTGGACCTGGAACTGACGATAAGGGCTATTTTCGAAGGGACCGCAGACAGCAGTGACAATGTCATGTATTTCCACCGCAAGTATGTGGAGGAAGCCCTGCCGCAAGCCCGCAAAGGCCAGGTGGGAACTTTTGCCATTTTGGCGGATTCCGCCGAGGCTGTGCCCCGCATCGCACGCGAAGCCGATGAAATGTTTCGCAACAGCGACCGCCAGACCAAGACCGACTCGGAACGCGCCTTTCAGTTGAGCTTTGTCGCGATGCTCGGCAATGTGAAGGTTTTCCTGCTGAGTATCTGCGGCGCCGTGGTTTTCACCATTCTGCTGGTTTCGGCAAACACCATGGCGATGTCGGTTCGCGAGCGGATCAAGGAGATTGGTGTCCTGAGAACACTGGGCTTCACCACTGACAAAGTGCTGGCCATAATTATCGCCGAGGCCGTGATCATTGCGATGCTGGGCGGCTTACTGGGCTGTATGATGGCTTTTGCCATGTGCCAGCTCATGGGCAGCGCTTTTCAGGTGATGTTCGGGACCTTGAAGATGCCTCCGGTCGTATTGCTCATCAGCCTGGGAGTCGCTTTTGCTATTGGTCTGCTGAGTTCTGTCGTTCCTGCGTACAATGCGTCCCGCGTACCGATCACTGAAGCGCTCCGGCATGTGGGGTGAACCGATTTTTGATTGCCAATTGCAGATCTGAAATTTGAGATTTGAGTTTGTCTGAGACTTTCGCTTCTCAAATTTAGAATTCTCTCTGCAATAGGGTTTCCCAGAATCAGAGGACCCCGTCAAAGTCGTCGCTTTGGCCCAACCACCGGTGTCAGCCGGTGGGCCAAGCTTCCACTACGATTTTTCCCGATGCCGCAGCCAGCGCGCCACACGCGCGCTGGCTGCGGCATCGGGGCAAGAAGCGGCCCAGTACTTCCACCACTGGCTTACGCCAGCGGTTGGCTGAACGCTTTGATTCTGACTTTTGCCGAAACCTTGGCCAGAATCAGAAATTCGAATCGTGCAATCGAAAATCGGCAATTGAAAATTACTTATGGCCATTCCTCTTTCTTACAATTTCCGCAACCTGCGCGTCCGAAAAACGACGACCGTCATGACCGCGCTCGGCATCGCCCTAACGGTCGCCGTGCTGCTCGGCATCCTCGCCATGGTGGCTGGCCTGAAATCGGCACTGCAGTCCTCGGGAAATCCTCTCCAGATGATTGTGGTGCGAAAGAACTCACCCTCAGAGCTGTCCAGCCAAGTCGCACGCGAGGCTATTTCGGCTATTCGCTTCAAGGAGGGAATTCAGAAATTCCATGATGGTGAGCCGATGGTGTCTGGCGAAATTGTCACCGTAATGAACTTGCCGCGCAAGAACAACCCGGAAGGCGCCAATGTCACCATTCGCGGGCTCTCCCAAGCAGGTGTGAAGATGCGTCCTGAAATTCGCATGTTCTCGGGCCGCTGGTTTGAGCCGGGACAGCGCGAAATAGCTGTGGGGAAATCGATCTCTGGACGGTTCGTCAGCGCGGCGATGGGCGACACCTTGCGCTTCGGCCGAGGCGACTGGAAGATTGTGGGCGTTTTCGACGCTGGCAGGACCGCCTTCGACAGCGAGATCTGGGGCGACCTCAATCAGATCGCCACTGATTTCAACCGCAACGAAGTGCTCTCCTCGGCGTTGGTGCGCGCCAGTGATCCCATCACCCTGCAGGCCCTCAAGAACAGCATGGCCGATGACCAGCGCCTCTACTTGGAAGCCAAAACTGAGGTGGAATATTATGCGGCTCAAACCAGCACGGCAGCTCCAGTGGAATTTCTGGGGATTTTTGTGGCCGTTATCATGGCCATTGGCAGCAGTTTCGCTGCCATGAACACCATGTACGCCGCAGTGGCCCGCCGGTCGCGCGAGATTGGCACGTTGCGCATCTTAGGTTTCTCGCGCGGCAGCATTCTGCTGTCATTCGTCATTGAATCGCTGCTGCTGTCGCTGCTGGGAGGCCTGCTGGGCATTCTGCTGGTGATGCCCCTCAACGGCCTGGAGAGCGGCATTGGCAACAACGTTACGTTCAGCGAAACGGGTTTTGATTTTCGCATCACACCTGCGATCATTGGAATCGGCATCAGCTTCGCAACGCTGATGGGCATTCTCGGCGGACTGCTGCCCGCCCGCAGCGCTGCTAGGGCAGACATACTCATTGCATTGCGAGAACTCTAGTGAAGGATGAAGGGCGAAGTTCGAACTGCAAACTTCAAACGCGAAAGGCTAATTGCATCATTCCGACCTTCGTACTTCGTATTTTGGACTTCGAGCTTAAACTATGGCTCCTGATACTCACCAACTGGATCGCGATCTCAACAATCTGAAGATTGACCGCAGCCAGCGGCGCAGACCCGACGGTCCTTCGAAGTGGGCGGCGCGCTGGATCGTTGGCGGCATTGTGCTTCTCGTCCTGCTGGCCCTGGCAGCCACGGCGTTTCGCTTCACAACGCAAGCCGTCGAGGTGGAGACTTACCGGGTGGCGGCCAAAACGGCCACTGCAGGTGATGATCCCGGCATCATTTTGAACGCCGCCGGATACATCGTAGCGCACCACAAGATTCAGTTAACCGCCAAGGTCGTCGGCAAAGTCGCTTGGATTGGCGTGGAGAAGGGCGACCGGGTCAAAGAAGGGCAGGTGCTGGTGCGTTTGGAAGATTCGGAATACCAGGCACAACTGCTGCAGGCGCAGGGAAACCTGCAAAACCTGTTGTCGCAGTTGCGCGAGCTGGAAACCGGCTCCCGGCCCGAGGAAAAGGCACGCTCAGCAGCCAATCTGGCACAGGCCAAAGCGGATCTCGAGAATGCCCGCGTCAACCTGGAACGCGCCAAGGGCCTGTTCAAGGAGGAGGTTGTTCCCAAGCAGGAGCTAGATAACGCTCAGGCGCGCTACGATGCGCAGCAGGCCCGGGTGGACTCGTTGACGAAAGAGCTGGAGCTAGTGCGCATCGGCCCACGGCAAGAGCAGATCGAAGCTATGCGTGGCCGCGTCCAGCAGGCGCGCGGCGAAGTGGCGTTGCGGCAAACCTTTCTCGACGCCACGATCATTAAGGCCCCCATCACAGGAACCATTCTGGAGCGCGCTGTCGAGAAGGGGGAGTTTGTCACCACGAGCTTCGTGGGCGAGCGCGGCGCCAAGGGGTATGTGGTCTCGCTAGCCGATCTCAACGACCTGCAGGTAGAACTCGACATCAGCCAGGAGGACTTTGCGAAGCTTTACATGGGACAGAAGGCCGTGGTCACGACGGATGCCTTTCCCGACCGGAAGTATGACGGCATCATCGCAGAGATGTCTCCGGAAGCCAATCGGCAGAAGGCGACGGTTCAGGTCAAAGTCCAGGTGTTGAAGCCTGACGAATTTCTGCGTCCAGAAATGAATGCCCGCTCTGCCTTCCTGGCCCGCGAGCAGCCTTCCAGACAAGGCACCGCACCGGCCCTGCCCAAGATCGTCATCCCGACGGCTGCGATCCGTGACAGCGGAGGCAAGAAGTCTGTCTTCATAGTCTTCGAAGAAAAGGCAGCCGAAAAGGCCATTAAAACCGGAAACTCCACTTCAAAAGGCGTCGAAGTAGCCGAGGGCCTGATCGGCGGCGAGGAGATTGTGTTGAGCCCTCCGGCAACTCTGAAGGACGGCGACCGCATCGCGGTGAAACGGAAACAGGGATAGGAAGATGAAGGGGTGAAGAGGAGCGGTCTTACAACTGACGCTGATGGCGGACAACGGACACTTGAATGGACAACAACTTCATCATCGAAACGAAGAACCTTCACAAAGAATACAAGCGTGACGAGTTCAAGATCACGGCGCTGCATCAGGCCAATATCCAGATCAGGAAAGGCGAGTTTGTAGCCCTGATGGGGCCCTCGGGCTCAGGCAAGTCCACGTTGCTTCATCTGATCGCCGCCATTGACCGTCCGAGTTCCGGACAGGTTACGGTGCTCGGCCAGAACCTTCAGGAGCTAAGCGACAAGGAGATTGCACACTGGCGCAACGAGCACGTGGGTTTTGTCTTTCAAACCTTCAATCTCATCCCGGTGCTCACCGCGCGAGAAAATGTGGAACTGCCGTTGCTGCTCACTCACCTCAGCAAGAAGGAGCGGATAGACCACGCGGAGACCGCGCTGAAGCTGGTTGGTTTGGAAGATCGCATGGGACATTATCCCCGGCAGCTTTCGGGCGGACAGGAACAGCGTGTCGCCATTGCCCGCGCCATCGTCACCGACCCCGCCCTGATTCTCGCCGACGAACCGACCGGTGACCTGGACTCGCAATCTGCCAATGATGTGCTGACAATTCTTTCCAAGCTCAACAAGGAGCAGGGCAAGACCGTCGTCATGGTGACCCATGATCCGCACGCCGCGAAGTTTGCCAGCAAAACCCGCCATCTCGAAAAAGGCGAACTGTTGCCGGAAGGCACGCTGCCGAAGATTTGATTGACGATTGCCCATTGTCCATGGCCGATTGAGGGTCCTCGGAGTGCGGGCGTTCAGTTCTGGATACTGAAGCTGGCACAGGGTGATGCCAGTATTCTACGAGATTGTCAGAGAGGGCTCGTTTGTTGTGATTGAGAACCTGATATCTCGAAGCCCCAAATAGGCAATCGGAAATCAGCAATCGCCAATGCGTTCCCTCGATCACATTTCCGTTCTCCTTGTCGAAACACAGTCCGCCGGCAACATCGGTTCGGTGGCGCGAGCCATGAAGAATATGGGGTTGCGCCGACTGGTGCTGGTGAACCCGCAAACGGATTTGACTGGCGAAGCGCATCACCTGGCTTGCGGCGCCGACGACGTCCTGGAGAAGGCTCACCGAGCGGAATCCTTGCATCAGGCTCTTGGCTCGTTCCATCTGTCGGTTGGAACCAGTTCGCGCGCGATGGATTGGGTGCCCACCGTCCTGCGCCCCGCCGAGCTGGCTTCGAGGCTCGCAGAATTTGCTTCAGAGCAAAGGATCGCCCTGGTTTTCGGACCCGAACGCACCGGACTCACCAACGAACAACTGCAGCATTGCCAGTGGCTGGCCACTATTCCGACCGATCCCAATTTTGATTCGATGAATCTGGCGCATGCAGTTGCCATTGTGGCTTATGAAATCCGTCAGCAGTTGAACGCGCAGCCTCTGGGGCGGGCATTGCAGCGGGCAGACTTGAAACAGGTGGAGGAGTTTGCCGGTGGGTTACAGCGGTGCCTGGATGAGATCGGTTTCCTCAACCAGCAGAACCCACGGCAAGTGATGTTTACACTGCGACAGATTCTGTCGCGCGCCAGTCTGGAAGCAAGAGATGTGAGCATTCTCAGAGGCATCCTCAGACAGTGGCGGTGGTACGCGGGAACCTTGAAGAGTCAGCAGTAATCCCTGAAGGTGCGAAGAAACGGTAGCCGATGTGAGGAGGCAGACTTCGCTGGAATCCGCCTCGTTGCCTTGGCGGCTACATTCCATTCCTGCGAAGCGCGTCATTCCCGCGAAAGCGGGACTCTGGAGATTGGACATTTTCCCGTGTGTTCGAAGCTTGCAGAATGCGGGTTTCAGCCCACCAAGAGAGCAAATCAATATTT
>JAKEER010000849.1 GCA_022616615.1 Acidobacteriota bacterium | reverse complement strand
TACCGCACCGGGATCTCAACCACAAAACTCGCCCCGGCGGGCACGTTATCCTCGACGTGGATGTAACCCTTGTGGTCGGCGATGATCCGGCTGACGATTGCAAGGCCCAAGCCAGTCCCTCGCTTCTTTGTGGAGAAATACGGCAGGAACAATTTCTCCTTGTCAGCAGAGGAAATGCCGTGACCGGTGTCCTTGACGATCACTACGACGGTTTCGCGGTTGGAGTAAAAACTGCTGGAGACAGACAAGCCCTTCTCCGAGGAATCCTCAAGGGCCTCCAATGCGTTGTCGATGAGATTGACGAAAACACGTTTTAATTGTTCCGGGTCCGCCTTAATCTCGGGTAGCTCTGGCGCGAGTGAAGCGTCCAGCCGAACGCCATCCAGACGGCCGTTGTAGGAGGCGAGGGTCTGCTCAATCAGAGTATTCAGATTGGTTGGAACCATACTGGCCGCCGGCAGGCGCGCAAACCGGGAGAATTCATCCACCATCGATTTGAGGCTGCCCACTTCGTGGTGTATGGTCTGAACGCATTCTCGCAGAACCGTTTCAAACCCGTTTCCGGCAGGAAGGGCCGTTGGCGGCTCGACCGTTGGTCTGAAATAGTTCTTTAGCAGCCGGTCGGCTGACAATTGGATAGGCGTTAGAGGATTCTTGATCTCGTGCGCCATGCGACGCGCCACTTCGCGCCAGGCATTTGCCTTCTGAGCTTTGAGCAATTCTGTCAGGTCTTCCAACACCATGACGCAGCCTTGCGATGAAGTCGGTTCACTATCCAAAGCGCTCAGAGTTACGGCGCAGTAAAGGGCACGGTCTTTTCGATGGAACCTGAAATCGCGGGTCGCGATTCCGGTTTTTGACGCCTTCACGATCAGCGCCTGAACCTCGGCGAGGTCTCTGGAGTGGAATAAGGCGTCGATGCCGCGATTGATCACCGCGAGGTCGCAGTTCAACATGCGCTGTGCAGCTCTGTTGACGCGGCTGATCTTCTGGTCCGCCGTAATGGAAATCACGCCGGTGGGAATGTTTTCCAGCACGGCTTCGGTGTAGCGGCGCCGTTCCTCCAAGGCCTGGTTCAGGGCCTGAAGATCCCGGTTCGTCTTTTCGAGCTTTTCGGAGCCTTCGTGAAGCTGGAAGGTCATCCGATTGAATGAATTGACCAGGATTTCGAGCTCGTCTTGGGCGGAGCAATCGACCTGAACTCGAAGGTTTCCCTTCGATACCTCGTTCGAAGCCTCTGCCAGCGCTCGAATAGGAATGGCGATTTTCTTCGAGAGGTAGAGGCCGATCCATACCGCAGCGAAAAGAATCAGCATGGTGAGCAATCCGAGCCAAAGCATGAAATTGTCCCGCACTATCGGGCGATTCTTGGAACGATTTCGGTAGTCCTCCCTCGATCGCGAAATCTCCGAGGCCAGCTTGAGAATGTCGCCTTGAACCCTGTAACCGATGACCAGACTCGATGGGGCATCGAAGCCGCCTGTCTGAACGGAAGCGCCCGCGAGAATGATTTCCTGTCCATTTTGGTCGGTGGCTGGGAGCGTTACCTCCTTCTTGCCACCGTTATTGATGAGCCGGTCAAAAGCCGGCTGGGTCATCTGTCCTTGTTGAGCATTCCAGGTGACCAGCTTCAGGCGGTCAGCGATTTGTTTGAACCTAGACTGGCCAGGGTGGTAGATCTCGCCGGTTTCATAGATGCTGATCAGCCTTCTTGACCCATCAAAAAGCAGCAGCAGTGGAATTTCGTACTCAGCAGCAAGACTCTTGATCTCGTTCAGACTGCCTTCCGGTTGGGCTTCAACGGTCTTTCGGACTAAGAGGTTCGCAGCTAGGAACCGAGCGGTTCGCGACGCCTGAAGGACAGCGTCCTGACTGATCTGTCCAACAATCAGGTCCACGTTGTTCACCACTTGGTCGAGGGGCGTGCTGAACCATTTGTCCAAGTTCCGGTGAAGCAGGGAATAGGCGAACAGAGCCATAAAGACAGCTGGAATGATTGAAAGCCCAACAAAGGACACCACAAGCTTGGTTCGAAACTTGGAGCCAAGTTGGTGGCTGCGCCTCTCGAAGTAAAGCTTGACCAGGTTGCGCAGCAGAATGAGGGTGCAGATGACCAGCAGGATGACGTTGAGCGAAGTCAGCGCCCAGAGCAGTAGCGTTGTGCTTGTGTCAGGCGCGCTAAAATAGGGACTGAGATTCAGAGCTTGCTGCAATACCGCAAACACGAACAAAATGGTGACGAGGGTTGAGAGAAAAATGATGAGCAGCTTTTTCGGTTTTCGTTGCGGAGTGTTCATGGGTGTGTTGCTCTCCCACTACGATGAGGTAGTAACCCTGCAGCTTTCACAATTCATGACTGGCTATTCTATAGAATTGCCGTCCCGAGTTCACGTCAAGAATCGAGCCGCGACCGGAAGGACACTGGACAGAATTGCCTTTGGCCACGCCGGTAACGCTTTGTGCTGGGCTACCTGCCAAGATGGAAATGCGGTTTACCCTTCCCGCTTGCTTTGCTACCATGCCTGAGCTTTGAAGCAAGGCAGAGTCACTCCCCGGGCAGCGTCCCGTCAAAGTCTCCGGCCATCCCTCACGGTCGGCTACTGAACAGGCCGAGGCTCAAGTCAGTAGCTCGCGCCTCAGCAAGGGCTGTGCCTCAACGCCATGACTTATGGGACTTTGATGACGAGGTCCTGCACTCCCGTGAATGCCGGTGCCGACGCTGCCATCACAATCGAAATGGTTGATCTTTCCACAGAGTTTGCTGGCATCCGCCTGAAGAATCCGGTCATTACTGCCAGCGGGACCTTTGGTTACGGCGAGGAGTTCAGTCAACTCATCGATTTGAACCGGCTGGGCGGCTTGGTGGTGAAAGGACTTTCGGTGAGCCCGATGCAAGGGGCTGCCCCGCCGCGTCTGCATGAGACCGCTTCGGGCATGCTCAATGCCATCGGGCTGCAGAATGTCGGCGTCGAGCGATTTGTGTCCGAGAAGCTTCCCGCGTTGAAGCGCTACGACACCGCGATCTTTGCGAATGTCTTCGGACAGACAACCGAAGACTATGTTCGTGTGGTGGAAGTGTTGAACAGCGCCGAAGGACTCGCCGGATACGAGATTAATATTTCCTGTCCGAATGTCAAGAAGGGTGGGATTGTCTACGGATCGGACCCGGCGGCCACGCACGAAGTGGTGAAAGCGATCAAGCAAGTTGCATCTCGCCCCGTCATTGTGAAGCTTTCGCCGAATGTCACCGATATCGCTTTGATGGCGAGGGCAGCGCAGGATGCCGGCGCCGACGCGCTGTCGCTCATCAATACCCTGCTGGGAATGTCTGTCGATGCTGAGACCGGCAGGCCGCGGCTGGGGAATCTCACGGGCGGGCTTTCCGGACCCGCGATTAAACCCGTGGCGCTGCGGATGGTTTATCAGGTGGTTCAGGCGGTGAAGATTCCTGTCATCGGCATTGGCGGCATTCGAACCGCGGAAGACGCGCTTGAGTTTCTCATGGCAGGCGCAAAGGCAGTAGAGGTCGGCACGGCCAACTTTTTCGATCCGGCGGCGTCGGTCAAGATCATCGATGGGCTGGCGGCTTTTTGCCAGCGCAGAAGCATCCACAAACTGGGGACGATTGTTGGAAGCCTCAAGGTCTGAATCTGGAACTCACTATAATCACCTGCTGCCGCTAAAGTTCACGAGACGGTCAAGTTATTCGAACCGCCAAGGGCGCCAAGGACGCAAGGCAGCTGCGGGCCATTTCAGCGATGCGAGGCCGGCTGTCCCGACTCATCGTTCCAGACGCATAGAAGATCTGCCAGTGGCCTTCTTGGCGTTCTTTGCGCTCTTGGCGGTTCCTTTCGACGGCTGCTGGCCGTCTGGGGTCGCTCGCTATGTCTAGTGTATGCAAAGAATTCAGAAACCGAATTATCGTCGCGCTGGATGTTGATGGGAGCGAGCCAGCCCTGAGCCTCGTTAGTCAGTTGAGCGGAAGAGTCGGCCTTTTCAAGCTAGGGAGCCAACTCTTTTCGGCCGAGGGGCCGGCGCTGGTGAGGGAGATTGTGCGTCAAGGCGAGAAGGTGTTTCTCGATTTGAAGTTCCATGATATTCCCAACACGGTGACTAAGGCAGTGCTGGTGGCGGCCGAGTTAGGCGTTTCAATGCTGACGCTGCATGCGAGCGGAGGAGCAAGAATGATGTCTGCTGCCGCAGTAGCGCTGAAATCGCTTGCCACTGGCGCCAACCGGCCGATGCTTCTTGGAGTCACTGTGCTGACCAGCATGGCTGAGGGAGACCTGGCTCAGGTCGGTGTTATGCCCGGAGTTGAGTCGCAGGTGGCGCGGCTGGCGAGACTGGCACAGGAAACTGGGCTGGATGGCGTCGTCGCAGCAGCTTCAGAATTAATCTTCTTGCGGAGGCAGTTGGAACCAGGAATAAAGATTGTCACGCCGGGCATCCGCCCCGCCGGAAGTGAGGTGAACGACCAGAGCCGCATCGCCACTCCAGCCGAAGCCTTGCGGGCAGGCGCGGATTATTTGGTGATTGGCCGGCCCATCACCGCGAGCTCGAATCCAGCGGCCAGCCTGGAGAAGATTTTGAGTGAGTTGTGATCGCAAGGGACAGCGGTCCGACGCCGAGGCCTTCCCGCATCATTGACCCTAGATTCGGCAGTTGGGCGGGCAATGAAAACTGTTACTTTCAGGTCGCTAGAATCGGACGCAGACCCAAGGAGATGTGAATCGACATCAAGCTTAGCAAGAAGACGTTTTCGCAGGCCAGGGTGATTGCCTAGGGTAGGCGTATTCGCGATGTCGAGCGTCTTGTTGCTCAATATGGTGGAAGAGCATCAAAATGGGTCAAGAAGAGTAGTCCACAATTCGAAGTTGCCGGAGAATCCTTTGAGTATCACTGGTACGAACATCCAGGAATCGGCAGGTTCGAGGTGAAAGACGACTGAGGCAGCCATGATTGTCAAACTGAAGAAAAGAAAAGCGCAGCATCGAGACCTTACGTTTGGACAACCGTATGTCGTGATCGGCATTGAAGCCGATGCATTCCGAATCTTGAACGATGCCGGCCGGCCTTTCTTGTATCCGTCAAGTCTGTTTTCGTTGGTCGACGCACGAGAACCGCGTGATTGGGTGACCGAATTCGGTGAGGACGGAGAGCGGTATTCCTATCCTCGACCGCTAAATGACTCTGGTTTCTTTGAAGACTTCTTCGACCAAAAAGCCAAGGCCGTTGCGACGTTTTGGCGCGTAGTAAATCATCGGCTTGCCCATGCCAGCGAAGTCGCGTAGGGCACACCCGCCCAACCCGCCGCCGCAGCCGCCCGCTGAAGAGCGCGGCGGCTGGGTGGCAAACCGTTAAGGCCGCCACGCGCCCGTGAACGAATGACTAATGACGAAGCTTTAATGACGAAACAATTACAAAGGCCGAATGTCTAAATCCGGCTCTTCGTCATGGATTTCGGGTTTTTTAGTCATTCGTGCTTAGTCATTAGTCATTCTGCTGTGCCTTCCTGTGTGCCGTCTTTGTTTCTGGCTTGTCCAGGCAGGTTTACCCGATCAAAATTCCGCCGGCAGGATCAGTCTTGGTTCATGTGAAGAGCTCTGCCGCGAATCCCACGTCACTCCTTCGAGATGGTCCAGAAAAGCCCGGCTCCTCGGGCGCGGCAGGACGATCTGCGCTGACAGCTCTTTCAGGAATTGCAAACAGTCCAGGATCTGGCCCGTTGTCCAGCGTGATTCGGCGAGAAGCCGGACTTCGCCGGGCGCTTCGAGAAATTGTCTCAGAGCGAAATACAGCTGCTTTTGGGTCAGACGCTCCGGAGAAAAATCGTAGTAGATCCCCTTGTTCAGAGTACTGAAGGTCTGCAGAAGAGAATCGAGCGTGGCTTGAACGTCGCTGTCGATAAGCTCTGGGGAACTGCGCCGAGTCTGCGTGATGGCTTGAGCCATGCCGAGCATCAGCGGATAATGTCGCTGCAAGAAGGCTGGCTCCCAGAGCCGATTGGTACGCGGAGGCGCAGGAGCGGTGCGCGCCAGTTTGTCAGTTTCGTATTCCCGGCCCGAATTGAGATAGACGCAGCTGGAGGGGCAGTCGATTTCAACTTCCCTCTTGGTTCCGCAGCAAACGGGGCAAATCTGCGTGGCTTTGGCTGGGCAAAGACGCTTGGCCTTGCGAGACTCGCACAGCGGGCATTTCATCTATTTTCTTTTTTGCACGTCAGAGGCGACCTTGCCGTCGCGGATGTGGATGATGCGGTGGGCATGCTCGGCAACGTCGTGCTCATGCGTCACCAGAATGATGGTGTTGCCTTGCTCGTGCAGCCTTTCGAAAAGATTCATGATCTCTACACCGGTTGCCGAGTCCAGGTTTCCGGTTGGCTCGTCCGCCAGCAGGATGGAAGGATTGTTCACCAGAGCGCGGGCAATGGCAACTCGCTGGCGCTGTCCGCCTGACAGCTCGTTGGGCTTGTGCATCATCCGATCCTCCAGTTCGACCATCTGCAGCGCGCCTTTCGCCCGTTCGATGCGCTCCTGTGCCGGGGTTCCGCTGTAGATCAAGGGCAACTCCACATTGTGGAGCGCCGTCGCCCGGGCCAACAAGTTGAAAGTCTGAAAAACGAAGCCAATCTCCCGGTTCCGAATATAGGCCAGCTCGTCGTCGTTCATCGCGCTGACCAGCCGGCCGTTGATGTAATACTGGCCCTGTGTCGGGGTGTCCAGACAGCCAATCAGATTCATTAACGTCGACTTTCCCGATCCGGACGGCCCCATGATGGCCATGTATTCGCCCTTCTTCGCGGTGAAGGAGACGCCAGCCAGGGCGTGGATTTTTTCCGTGCCCATTTCATAGGTTTTCCAGAGGTTGTCCGTCTTTATAAGGTAGCCGTTGGCGGCCGAATTGGCGCGAATCTCAAACATACGAGGCTTTAACCTTAGTCTTGACGCAATCAGGGGCTAGCGGTCAGCTTTCAGCTACCCAAAGCTTCCAAGACTGCTTCGCAAAGCTGGCCGCTGACAGCAGAGTGCTGACCGCTTCCCGCTACGATTTCTTCTCTCCATTGCCGGCTTCCTTGTTGTCCACTTTGATCTTGGTGTCGGTCTTGAGAGTACGCAACGTCTTGTAGCTACCCGTAACGATCTCGTCGCCTTCCTTCAACCCCGAAAGTACTTCAATTTCTGTTTGCCCCGTGATGCCGCTGGTAACCGGGACAAACACCGCCTTGCCGTCTCGCACGATGAATACGCCCTGCTCTTCCTTCTTCTTAGACGTCTTGGAAGAGGAAACAGTTCCCTCTTTCTGCGGTGCATCGCTTTTCCCAGATGCTCTTGCCGTGTCTGGATTCGCTGAGGGAACTTGGTTCTCTTTGTCCTTGCCAGCTTCCCGGATCGTTAGCGCCTGGATCGGGATGGCGAGCACGTTCTGCCGCGTCGCGGTGGTGATTTTGGCTGTCGTCGAAAGGCCCGGCTTGAGCTGCGCTGTCGGTTCAAGCAGCGTTACGACCACCTTGAAATCCTTGGCCTCCTGGCTGGTGGTGTTGGTGACGCCCGAGCCGGCCGCCTGCCCCGAGCGCGTCAGCGCGCTGCTGCCCACCTCGGTGACTTTGCCTTTGAAAACCTTGTTGGAAATCGCGTCCACCGTCACCTCGGCTTCCTGACCCAGTTTTACGTTCACAATGTCGGTTTCGTCGACCTTGACTTCTGCAGTGATGACGGACAAATCAGCGAGTGTCATGAGATTGCTACCGATGGAATTCTGAATTCCCGGAACAGCGGACTCGCCGACGTGCACGGGCAGGTTCGTGATAACCCCAGTTAAGGGCGCGACGTAAATGGTCTTGCTTACTTGATCGCTGACGCGGGTAATGCCTGCCTTTTGCTGTGCAATCCGGCTGCGAGCCGAGACCCGCGCTTTGTCAGCCTGGTTGAGCTGGGCCTGAGACTGTTGTAGGCGCGCACGAGCCGATTCTGTGCTGGCTTTGGCCACCTCGAAAGCTGCCTGGGCCTGATCGAATTGAGACTTCGAGATGAGCCCCTCTTTCAGGAGATTCTGAGACCGCTCAAAATCGAGACGGGCTTTTTCAAGATCGGCTTGGGCGCGCAACAGTTCTGCTTGCTGTGTCTTGAGCGTGGCCTCAGAAGATCGGTACGCCGCCTCAGAGCCTTCCTGGTCGTCTGTCACCTGCTGCAAGAGCGCTTGAGCGCTGCGCAGGTCAGCCGAAGACTGCACGGACTCCTGCCTCAGCAGAAGGTCGCCCTGCTTGACGTGGTCGCCTTCTTTGACGGCGATCTCGATAATCCGGCCAAAAGAGTTCGCTGTGATGTTGATGTATTTCAGTGGCTTGATTTCGCCAGAAGCAGAAACCGTCTGAACGAGCGATTCCATCTTGATGACCTTGCCCGTTTGCACCCGAGGAATTTTCGCGTCTTGAGCCTTGTAGTATCCATAGCCGCCGATCGAGATGACTAAAGCAGCAACGCTCCCGATGACGATCTTCTTAGTTTTGCTCATGAGTTCTCCAAAATAAAGAGGTGAAGGCCGCAGAGGTTCTTTCTAACAGGGGGCAAGTGCCGCCAGTGCTTCTCTTCATACGCGCGCCGCGGAGGGAATGTTTCAACAACGAAGCAATTTTGGAGTTGGATTTCTTCCGAGGACGGCAACCACGTCTGGCCAAAAAAACCGCACTATCATACCAAAAAAGAACACCGCCGGAGGCGCCGATGTTTCCCGATTCCTGTCTGGTCAGTCCCAGAGGGTTCCAAATATGTGATTCCTGCCTGGCCATAAGTTGCTCAATGCCTCGATATTCGAATTTTCGTATGCCTGTATCAATAGATGCGAAAATCTGGATGTGGACATCATATGAAAAGTTCTTAAGGCGTCATTTTCAGTTCTGGATTCGTCTTCTAAGCATAAGATCTATTAGCATATTAGACCTGTCTTGGATCATAACGGCAATCGAAAGTCGCTGTTTGGAAAGAATAGTGCAGCAAAGATGACGAACCAAGTCAGGTTTGGCCAACCGGAAATCGGCTGGTACTCAAAAATTGTGCAGACTTCCGAGTCTCAATCTTGCCAAATGGGATCTAGGTTTCAAGGCGAACGAAGATGAGAGCAACCAAGCCTCCCTCCCAACTTTGAAGATACCGAGTTCATTTTGCTTGACCCGAGATCGACGCGCAGAGTTGCTCTGAAAGATGCTGCTGACTGTTGGTGACGTTGCAGTCATTGCAACCGATCGATGCCTTTTGAGTGCCGTTTCATTCATTAAGCAAGGGTAAGGAGAATGGGATCATGATAACCATGAAGAAGTTAGCTACCAGGCTGCCAGCAAGGATCTGGTTTGGAAACCTTGCGGCATTTCTAGCTGTCGCGCTGCTGCTTCTGAACGCAACGAGTGTGACTGCTCAGGAGAGAACCGGAAATATTGCTGGAGTTGTCAAAGATCAAAGCGGAGGCGTATTGCCCGGTGTCACGGTGACCTTAACCAACAAAGCCTCGGACCGAGCTGTCAGCACCAAGACAGATGCCAATGGAAGCTACGTCGTCCGAGAGCTGGAACCCGGGCGTTATACGGTGAAGTTTGAGCTGACCGGCTTTTCCAACGCTGTGGTGCAGGACGTGATCTTGCTCGTAGGAAAAAACATTGAATTGAACACATCGATGCAGGTTGGCGCCGTCGAGCAGATTGTCGAAGTTTCCGGGGGGGCGACGCTTATCGACACCCTGAGCACCGCAGTTTCGCACAATGTTACCGCCGAAGAGTTTGACCGCATGCCGAAGGCACGGAGCTTTCAGGACGTGGCCTTGACTGCGCCGTCGGTCAATAGCGGCGAGGTTGAGGGAGGAATTCAGATCAACGGCGCCAGCGGGGCAGAAAACAACTTCACGATCGATGGCTTGTCGACGACTGGCGTCATCAACGGCAACTCACGGCAGAATGCGGTCTATGAGTTTCTGCAGGAAGTGCAAGTGAAAACCAATGGTTTTGAGGCAGAGTACGGCGGTGCCCTCGGAGGCGTTATTAGCGCCATCACGAAATCGGGCGGCAACCAGTTCCACGGGGAACTCCACTGGTACAGCAGTGGCTCGCCTTTCGATGCGGCACCGGCCAGAAGGCTGAATCTTGACCCTGCGGATCAGAGAACTGTCCGCTATCTTTTCGATCCCAAGACAAAGGATCATCGAAACGAGGTTGGTGGATCGGTCGGCGGACCAATTATGAAGGACAAGTTGTACTTCTTCCTTTCATTTACTCCTGAAATTCGAAGCCGGGAGCGTGCGGTCGTGTTCGGGAACGGCACTGGCCCGAGTTCAACGTTCGAGAACGAGTACGATTACTACAACCTGTTCAGCAAGCTTTCCTGGGATCCGACTTCTCGAATTCGCACTAACTTTACCTGGCTGCACACATCCACAAAGGAAACGGGGCAATTGCCCAGCTATAACGGATCGCAGGCTGGCACTAACCTGGGAACTCTGACTGCAAACGAACCGCTCCGCGGCCAAGGCTGGGCGCTGCCGAAGAACAGCTATACGGGCACTCTCGACCTCACCCTGACCAGCACGTCTCTGTTGAGCTTCAGAGGTGGTTATTTCTGGGACAATTACAAGGATTTTGGGATTCCAAACAAGCACCAAACGCGATACAACGCGACGGCGGTTGGCCTGCCTTTCACGATTCCGCAAAACCTGATTCAACCCAGCGGGTATTTTGATGTGCCTTTGACAGAGGTGAGCAACTTCGACATCACTACCCGGGGCTTCTTCCAGGGCGACTACAGCAAAACGTTTAATGCCGGTGGAACACACAATCTGAAGGGCGGAATGGGCGTCCAGAAGATTGTAAACAAGGTCGACACTGGTTACCAGGGCGGCGGCTATAACGTAGCCATCTTCTGGAATCGCCCCTTTACTAGCGCTTTCACGGGAATCACTGACCGTGGACAGTACGGTTACTACCGAATTCGTTCGATTGGCACTAGCGGCTCGACCGGATCCGCCATCAACCACATGTACATTCAAGATCAGTGGAGGATTCATCCCCGCTTGACCCTGAACCTTGGAGTACGGACGGAAAGGGAGACAATTCCTGCTTTCCGGGAAAAGGCCCTCGCCTTTCGCTTTGGTTTCGGCGACAAGATTGCGCCAAGACTAGGTGCGAGCTTTGACCTCTTCGGCAACGGAAAGCTCGTGCTAAAAGGGAGCTGGGGACGCTACTACGACTGGACCAAGTATGAGTTGGTCCGCGGCTCGTTTGGCGGCGACGTCTGGACCGAGTACTACTATTCTCTCGATACGCTGGATATCTTTAATATTACGCGGGATAACCGGCCCGGACGAAACCTCTGGTCGAGCAATCCCGAATCGTTCAGGGATTTCCGCGTCCCCAGTTTTGGACCGGACGACGTCGATCCCAATCTCAAACCCATGCGCCAATACAACATGAATTTCGGCGCCGAGTATGAACTGAATCCTCACACGGTCGTCTCCGCCCGCTATGTTCGCAACAAGCTGACCCGCACCATCGAAGACATTGGTCGTTTGGTGGATGGCAATGAAGCCTACACACTGGGCAATCCTGGAGAAGGACGTTTTACCCAGCAAACCAATCACTACGGTCTAACCCCCGATTTCCCCATGCCCAAGCCCTTACGCCAGTACGACGCCTTGGAGCTGTCGTTGAATCGGCGATTTGCGAACAATTGGTTCTTGGCCGGCAACTACACCTTCAGCCGGCTCTACGGGAACTATGCAGGGTTGAGCAACACAGATGAGATAGCAGCCCCGAACGGAGGATCAGTCACGGGGGGATGGAGCACTGCTCAGGCTCCTGCGGATATCATTGGGAGCGAGGGTCAGGCCATCGCTCGGCCAGGAGGCAACGCCAACCGAAACTGGGACGCTGACGACATTCTGTTTGACTCACACGGAAACTTCCTCGACGGGCGCCTATACACCGACAGGCCTCACGTGTTCAAGCTGTATGGGTCGTACAGCTTTGGTTGGGGAACCGAAGTTGGCGGACGCTTTTTTGTTGGGAGTGGCACGCCGGTGACGACGCTGGTCGAGAACCTTCACCAACTGCCGATTTTGGTGGAAGGCCGTGGCGATGCGGGAAGAACGCCGGTGCTGTCGTCAACCAACCTGCTGGTTTCTCACGAGTTCAAGTTCAGCGAGTCCAAGCGGCTTCGGTTCGAGTTCAACATGATCAACCTCTTCAATCAGAAGACCGCTCGGTACACACAGACGACCTTGAACCGTTACCGCGAAGCAGGCGCCCTAATGGATATGAGTGCGGTGAACCTTCTGCGTGGATTCGACTGGAGGAACCTCTTTTCCGCCACCGCCTACGCGAACGACCCGACTCGTTCTTCAGACAAGAATTCCTTGGATCCGACGAAAAACTTCGCGGTCGACCCGACTTTCGGAATGGAGAGCTTGTTTAATCGAGGTTTCGAAGGCCGGTTTGGAGTGAAGTTCATCTTCTAGCCGCGGGGTTGGTTTCGAGAAGTTCAGGCGGCAGGCTGAATTCTCAGTCTGCCGCTTTTTTTTGGTTCCGCTGAAATGTGGTGCTTGGGCAATACACGTAAGTGGAGCCCTGTGGTCGGCTGTGCTTGATCCATGTGGAAAGAAATGTGCCGGCCCGAGCGTTTTGCCGGTCAGTCAAAAAAACTCGCGAGTCTTTTTGACTGGGGTCGAAAATAGCAGTACGCTGACGGTGTGGAACGTTACCTGACACCTCAAGTGAACAAAGACCTCAAGCGGAAGATGGTTTTCGTGTCTGGCGCCCGCCAGGTTGGCAAAACCACTTTAGCTAAACAGGTCTTGGGCAACGAGCAGGCTGAGGGATATCTGAATTGGGATATCGCCGAACATCGAGAGCGAATCCTCAGGAGACAATTGCCGGCAGTGCCGCTCTGGGCCTTTGATGAGATCCACAAGTACCGATCCTGGAGAAATTACCTGAAGGGTTTGTACGATGCCAAGGAGCGAAAACAACAGATCCTCGTGACTGGTAGCGCGCGGCTGGATTTCTATCGTTTTGGCGGCGATTCCCTTCAAGGCAGGTACCACCTCTTACGGCTTCACCCGCTCTCGGTGGCCGAGCTCCAAATCAGCACCGCGGAGCAGATGCAGGAGCTTCTGCAGCTGGGCGGGTTCCCCGAGCCATTCCTGTTGGGCTCGGAGCTCGAGGCGCGTCGCTGGTCCAGAGAATTCCGCAGCCGGCTCATCCAAGAGGATGTGAACAGTCTGGAGCGTGTTCTGGATCTTGGGCGCCTGGAACTGCTGATGCTGGGCCTTCCCGACCGGGTGGGAAGCCCCCTATCGATCAACTCTCTCCGGGAAGACTTGCAAGTCAGCCACAAGACTGTGGCCCATTGGCTCGACATCCTGGAACGGCTCTATGCGATTTTCAGAATCAGTCCCTTTGGCAGTCCGAAACTCCGGGCCGTAAAGAAAGAACAGAAGCACTATCACACGGACTGGGCTTTGATCCAGGAGCCATCACTGCGATTTGAGAACTTCGTTGCCTGTCATTTGCTCAAATGGATCCATTTCAAACAGGACGCCGAGGGCCGCGATCTGGAATTGCGTTATTTCCGGGATGTTGACAAGCGCGAAGTGGACTTTGTGGTTCTGGAAGGTCGCAAGCCTCTTCAATTGATCGAGTGCAAATGGGACGACGCTGCAATCAGTCCCGGCCTGACTTACCTTAAAGCTCGATTCAAGAACAGCGAGGCTTATCAGATCAGCGCGGGCGGCGTGAAAGACTTCCAGTCTCCGGAAGGAATTCGGGTTTGCAACGCCCTGCACTTATTGAAGGCGCTTGTTTAGTATTACTTTGTTAATTTTCTCGCTGGGTGGCGCATACGTCGTGCTTTTTGCGATGTATGCTGTACGCACCCATGGGAAACTGCGCCATGTGTGCGCCACCCAAAGAATCGGCACAAGACTTAACAAAGCAAAAAGCAATAGTAGCCCACGTTTGCGCCCGCAAGCATGGGCTGCTTGTAGCGAGCAGACCGCCGAGGAAATCCGGGCCAAAGTGGAAGCGGCGTCCAGCCGCTGCCTGGAGATTGGACGTTTTCCGGTGTGTTCGAAGCTTGCAGAATGCGGGTTTCAGCCCACCAAGAGAGCAAATTAATATTTCGTGCGTCATGCGCCCAAGGGTTGCAACGAAGCGGGGGGCTTGCTCCAGGCGCCCCCCTGGAGGGGCACGGGAGGGTAGCCTGGGGCAAAGCGTCAGCGACGCCCCAGGTTGGCGTCCATCCAATTTGGCTGCGCCCCAGCAGGGGCGCCGGAATG
>JAKEER010000848.1 GCA_022616615.1 Acidobacteriota bacterium | reverse complement strand
TGATTACCATGCCTCCCGAGTAGTCCCAGAAGTAAAGGTAGTTCCAGTGAAAGCGGTTCGCATTGAAGCGGCGCTTAGGCGCTGGACCGAGCCAGAAATCGTAATCCACGCCAGGTGGAGGATCACCGTCGGAAGGATGTCCGAGACCATGAGAGCGCGAGTTCGCTGCTCTCCGGATGGTGTAATCTAACTGGCCGGATTCGCTCTGATTCCAGACGTTCAGGCAATGAACCAGGCTGATCTTTCCCAGCGCTCCCTCGCGAATGAGACGCGCAGCTTCGGCGAAAAGCGCGCCGCTCCTCTGCTGCAAGCCCACTTCAACAATCCTGTCACTACGTTCGGCCTCCGCAAGCAGGACTTCGCCCTCCTCCACAGAAGTGATCGCGATGGACAATGCCTGGGTTGATTTCAAGGTCATAAAGCAGACAGTTTCGATGGAGATGGCTCTAGCCATGTATGGAATCCACATCCGGCGCGTGAGCCCCGACTATCTGCGGGGCCGTTGTCCGCTACCAACGCATCAGTCTCAGCGGAGCGGCCAGAGCTTCGTCGTCAATACCGGCAAGAATGCTTGGGTTTGCGAGTCCAACTCATGTATAGCCGCCCGCGCTGGCCGCGTTGGCGGCAACATGCTCGACTTCATCGCATGCATGGAGGCATGCTCGATTCGGGAAGCTGCTCGCAAGGTGCAGGACTGGTTTGCCATCCGTCGGCCGGGACCTCCGCCACAGGGTGGCTTCAGTCTACGCAACTCCGGCAGACCCGAAGGCGGGCTCAGCAATACCGAGATTTCTGCCCCCAGTGCTTGCGATCACAACGAACCTCTGGCATTCACTCTCTCAGGGATCGACGTTTTACATCCGTATCTTGCTCAACGCGGAATATCCGAGTCGACCGCACGAGCATTCGGAATCGGATTCTTCCCCGGACCGGGCTCAATGAAGGGTCGGATCGTAATCCCCATTCACAGTGAGCAGGCGGACTTGATCGCATATGTCGGACGCGCCGTTGATTCCTCGGCGCCAAAATACCGGTTTCCAACGCGCTTTCGTAAATCCCTCGGACTATTTAACCTCCATCGAGCCGCTTCGGCTGATGAAGACGCCAAGGTCATTGTCGTCGAAGGCTTTCTTCGACTGCATGAAAGTCCATCAGGCGGGGTATCCGTGCGTGGTCGCTCTTATGGGATCGACCCTCTCCGTCCGGCAAGAGAAGCTCCTGGAAGATCCTTTCCAGCGGGTGGTCTTGATGCTTGATGGAGATAAAGCCGGCATTTCGGCAGCCACCGCCATTGCGGCACGGCTCACTCGTAAGCTCTTTGTCAAAGTCGTCGACGTTCCCACGGGACGGCAGCCGGACAGATGTCAACGGAGCAGATTCGAGTGCTGCTGATGCAACCCAATTTATCCGTGAGAACCCCTGTCGTTCGTTGTGCAGTCAGCGAAGAAAGACTTGAGCCTTGACCGGTAGAATCGGAACAGGGCCACCCATCACATGTTGCCGCCACCATCCATGATGGTGCGCCCCGACATTAACCACGGAACAACATCGGGCGCTCACCGAGGCACGATTGCCATGGAGCGGCTCTGTGGCACCGGCAATGCGGCACTCGCACCGATGCGCGGACTGGCCTTAGAACGGGGTGTCCTCGGCACTTTGGTCTTCCGTTCCATGCTGGCGGCCGCTGTCCCCGTTCTTGTTGGGTGAATCGAGAATCCGCAGTCCGGTCGCGATCACCTCTGTGGAGGCTCGACGCTGTCCCTCGCGATCTTCCCAGGTTCGCGTCTGGAGCTTCCCCTCCAGGAACACGTGTCGCCCTTTCGCGAGATAATTCCCGCAGATTTCCGCGAGCCGACCGAAGCTGACTACGCGAATCCATTCGACGCGTTCCTGCGGAGCGCCTTCGGAGTCTTTCCACTTTTCGTTAACGCCGACGCTGAACCTGGCGACCGCCTTTCCGTTATTGGTGAACTTCAGCTCGGGCGTTCCGCCCAGGTATCCAAGAACCATTACTCGATTCAAACCTTGCTGCTGCGCCATGGCGCACTCTCCTTTCATATTTTGCCGGTACGCTATGCCCGGCGGACCCTGTTCTGATATGGTTAAGGCATGGACTGGCGTGACCACATCACGGTGGATCCCCAAATCCTTGTTGGCAAACCCGTTGTTAAGGGGACGAGGATCTCCGTCGAGATGGTCATCGATCTCCTGGCGGCGGGTTGGACCGAAGAGCAGGTCCTCGACAGCTATCCGACGCTCAACGCCGATGACGTGCCTGTCTGGCGTACGTGAACGAGATCCTGCACAGCGAAAAGGTGTTCCCGCTGGAACCAGCATGACCTTCCTCGCCGACGAGAACTTCCCTCGTCCGGCCGTGGAGTCGCTTCGAAAAGTCGGGATTGACGTCCTGTGGATCGCGGAGTCGAATCCCGGCGCTCCCGATGACGAAGTGTTGGCCCTGGCCGTTTCCACGCAGCGGACGCTGCTAACGTTTGACAAAGATTCGGCGAACTCGCGTACCGGCGAAAGTTGCCCGCGCAGTGCGGGATCGTGCTCTTTCGGCTCACGCCGCAGAGCCCGGACGAGGCAGCTTCGCTCGCAGTGTCGGCGATTCGGTCCCAGAAGTCGTGGACTGGGCACTTCAGCGTTATCACACGTCAGAGGATTCGTATGCGGCCGCTCCCATCCCGCGGCAGTGATGACCCAGCATCTGCAACCGAAACATGAACTGGTTTCAAAGAGAAGAAGCCTAATTCCACGTAACTTAGATGGGAAACCAAGTTACCCGCTCGCGCCTCTCGCCGTCGGTCTTCCACTGCTCGTTTACGGCAACCGCGAAACGGCAGAACGGTACATTGGTCTGGCTGTAGCTGAGCTCCGGCGGCGAACCGACGTTACCTACAATCGTGATCTGATTAACTCCACTCATATCGTTCGTCTCCTTGTCGAAACGCAACGGGCCGGGTTGGAACCCGGTCCGTTGCAGTGTTGAATGCCTGCTCATATTTCGCTCCGAGAAGCGCCGGCGCGACCTTGCAACGCGGACTCCCTACGAGTGCGATGTGCTCTCGATCGAGTCTTCTGTCAGCTCGATCAGACGGCGCCTTCGCTATGTGCGTCCGAAGGCTCTCCACCTCACGCTTCAATTCGCCCTCATTGAGTCGTCCCAGAACAACATCGAGAGTGCCTTCAAAGCCCTCGAGGACAGCCGCCACAAAAGCCGGCGTCATGCATCCTCCTCCTCGAACCGGAACTTGCGGCCTCCTGTTCGGGTCAGCATTGTGTCAAGCTGCGCGGCAATTTCCGCCATTCCCTTCTGGACCTTCGAGCGAAGGTCACCGGTCGTCCGCAGGTCATCCGCGCTGACGCCCTGCAGTAGCTGCCGACCTCCGCAACCAAGTTCTGGAGCTCCTGGTCATCGGTGACATTCGAAACTCGAAGTTGCGAGAAATTCGATGAGATTCGATACGGTCGTTTCCTTGAAGCGAAGCGGCTTGCCATCCGGCCCTTCCTTAAGCCGGTCGGCCATGTGCTGGACAAGCTTCGCCATTGACTCGCGCAGCACGACCTGGATTTCGGCCGAGGCTTCCGCCATCCGTTGTGCGGCCTTCTCACGCTCCTGCTCCCAGACTTCCCGAGAAATGCCCTTGAGCTGATCCGGTACGCCGAAGCTCACGTACTGCCAGGAGAATCCGAATTCCCTCTCAACGTCATCGACCGGTGGGTAGTCCGACGGGTTATAGAGGCCCCGAAGGCGCTTCGCCGCGTCCTGGCACAGGCTCGGGTATGCATTGATGAACGCGGTAACCAGTTGCTTCCGGTCTTGCGCGAACTGCCGAAGGCGATACTCAACGGTTTCAAGCGCGGCGATCGGAGGCAGATGGATTCCGATCTCGAAGGGAAGACAAATGTTATAGAGGAACCCCCGAATCTCGCC
>JAKEER010000847.1 GCA_022616615.1 Acidobacteriota bacterium | reverse complement strand
GGTCAGCTGGGGGGGTGGTCAACGTCGTCACCAAAGGTGGATCAAGCGACTACCACGGACAGGGATTTTACTATTTGCGGCACAAGGAATTTGCTGTGAAGGATTTTGTGGGCAGCGACCGTGCACCCTCTCGGCAGCAGTTTGGCTTTGGTCTTGGTGGGCCAGTGGTCCAGGGTAAGACCTTCTTCTACACAGTGTATGACCAGCAGGAAGAGAATCAGCCCCTGACGGTGCGCTTCAGCAGTACTAGCGGCTTGCCACAAGATATCGTTAACAAGCAGGGTACATTCAGGTCGAGCAACGACATCAATACGTATCTTTTCAAGCTCGATTCACAACTGACGCCGGCGCAAACTTTGTCGTTCTGGCCCATGACCGTCGTCGTGTCCTCCACTTCAACGTTACAGCTCATCCCACGGCCGCCTGGACAGCACAGCAAATCCTGGAAGCCGTCCCTTTCGAGACCGTCCCAAAATATCTCCTTCGGGATCGCGATGCCATTTACGGACACGTCCTCCAGCAACAACTCGAAGCCATGGGTATTGCGGAAGTACTCGGAACTCCCCGATCACCTTGGCAACGTGCCTATGTCGAACGAATCATCGGCTCGATTCGCCGCGACTGTCTCGACCAGGTGATCGTCTTCGACCAATCATCACTTCGCCGAATTCTTCGTTCCTACCTTGACTACTATCATCGGTCGAGAACTCACCTTTCGCTCGACAAGGACGCTCCGGTACCGCGTGCGGTGCAGCCAGCCGGAAGAATCGTCGCCATCCCACAGGTCGGCGGACTTCACCACCGATACGAACGACGAGCCGCTTGAGGGGCGGATTCCATTCTTCTCAACATCTGGTCTCACCCCACGAGTCAGCCACTCTCTGTTCCTCTCAAAAACCCCCTTTCAGCGGGTCTGCTAGAGCGACGATCACCGAGAAACGACGGAGAGTGCAGAACGGCCCGCTATTAGGACGGTTGGAGTGCTCGATGAAATTCTTAGCAGGGACAGCCTAACGTCTTGGCCTTGACTGCAAGGCGCCGACGCTGGTCATCATTGAATCGCATTCGGCGACTGCCGATCTGCTCCCGAAGAACTCGGTTGTCCTCCAAAAGGTACTCGACGACCTGTTGTTGACGCTGGTTCCATCCAGCAAAGGTAATAACCACAAATTGAAGTGGGTCTAAAACGGAGCGCATGTGTGAAGAGTATCACTTGGTAGCGAGTCACGCTCCTCGAGTGAATCAATGAGCTCGAGTTTTTGAACATTACGCCGTTGCGCTGCCTCATAGCTTCCCAGCTTGTCGGTAACCAGTCGCCGGGGTTCCCTTGCCTGACCTTTCAGTAGCTTACGAAAGAATCGTTCAGCTGCCCGCTGATCGCGTCTGGGTTGGACGAGAATATCGATTGCGTCACCATCCTGGTCGATAGCCCGCCACAAATGCTGTCGCTGACCTTGGATCGTCACGAACAGTTCGTCCAGGTGCCAGGTGTCGCCCAAGCGCCCCTGCCGTCGCCTGAGCGTCCGGGCGTATTCGATACCAAACTTCCGACACCGCTGTCGTACGGTTTCGTAGCTGACGGTGATGCCGCGCTGCGCCAGAAGATCTTCCACATCTCTAAAGCTCAGGCAAAATCGGTGGTACAGCCAAACGGCACGGCTGATAATTTCATCGAGGAATCGATATCCGCGATAACTGGGCATGTTGGTTTTCATCTGCTCAGTCTGCTCGGATCTCCCCAACTTGACAATACCCGAAGACCTGATCCTTGCCCGCCGAGGCCCGCGTAGATAAATGCCAGGCAGCTGGGAAAGCCGGCGCTCTTCGAAGCCAACGCCTCAACCCATGCCTGGCGGTTTTCCGGAAGAAGGGTGGCCTTCAATAGTTATTTCTTCGCCAGAAACGCTTTCGCCTTCTGCAGCTCTGGTCTGGTGCTATCGGCGTTGTGGCAGAGGGCTACGAGTAATGTGTAGTAAGTCTTCGCCTTCTTACGATCTCCCGAAAGCTGGGCCGCCCACGCCGCGCCAGACAAGCCGTTGAACCGGTTCGGTGAAACGCGTAGTACGGCCTCGAACTCCCGTAAGGCATGCTCCGGTTGATTCAGCTCAGTGAGCAGCTCTCCGAGCAACTCGCGCGCGGGGATAATCGCGCCCGGCGTGACCGGATGTTTTTCGGTCGAGTCTTCCAACTCAGCTGCTGCGCGCATCAGCTCTAAAGCCTTTTCACGGCCTCCTTCCGCATGCGCGATCCAGCCCTCTGCCGCACGGCGTTGAATCTCGACTTGATCGGCCCAGTAGACATCTTTGACCCCGGCGAGCCCCTGCCGGATGGAGGCCAGCTTCTCCACATCCTTGCGAGCAGTAGCCAAGTCACCGCTGCGGGCGGTTCCCAACGCACGGGCAAAATATGTTATCGCCTCAGCGTAAGGAAACTGGTTCCAGGGGAAGGCAGCCGGATGCAGTCTGAGCTTCGCGGCCTCTACCCAGCCGCGTCTTTCGAGCGCATAACGCGCAGGGATGGCGGCGAAGGCGTAGGCAGCTGAAATATTCTCCAGGTCGAGCTTGCTGATCTGACTGATTTCGTCAAACACGCCCTTCGCTTTCTGGTCCTGAGCGCCTTGCAAGTAAGCGTAGGCTAGGTAGTCCATGGCATGAAGTTGGTCGAAAGAGGCTGCTCCGGGATGAGTTTTGGCGACGTGATTCTTCGCAGCCGCCGCCGAAGCGAGGTTTGATTGGATGGATTCCTGCCAGAGCCCTAGTCGCGTGAAAATATGTGTTGGCATGTGAAGCGCGTGAGGAGACGAGGGAGCGATCTTCGCGTAGCTCCGCGCTGCGGGTAGCGCAAGCTGGGCGAGCTGTGGGTAGTCGAAGCTGTGGATGAGGTAGTGAGTTACACCAGGATGCTGTGGCTCAGCGGACAGGACGCGGTTGAGAATTTCAGCCGCTTGCTTCTGATTGGCGAAGCTCTTGCCGGTGGGAAGCGCCGTCCCGAGCAATGAAAGAGCGTAGAAGATGGCAGCCTCTCGGTCCTGCGGATAACGCTGGAAGACTTGTTCCATCGCTTTTTCATAGGTGACCGCGCGAGCGCGGTGAGCAAGCTTATCCGCATCCTTGTAGAAGACCTCAATCGCCGCGATGTAGTCTCGCTCGCGGTCGGTCTTTGTGCCGGTGGCTGTTGCCTTTTCAACCGCGACTGCCCCTCGCTTGAGCTGATTCGGATTGGGCGGCGCCCAGAGGGGATGATAGTTGCTCATGGCGATTCCCCAGTAACCCACCGCGCACCCAGGATCAATCTTCGTGACTCCAGTAAAGGCCTTCTCCGCCTCTTCGTACCAGAAGGAATGCAACAAGGCCGCGGCGCGATTGAACTGCTGCTGCGCCGCCTGAGTACAGGTGACGGGGAAACTGACCTGTCCGAGTTTTTCAGAAGCGTCATGCTGATGATCATGCTGGTGCGTCTGCTGGGCCCTCAGCAAAGACGCGCATAGGACTACCAGGGAAGTCACAAAGAGAAACGGCTTACTCAGTCGCATGACTTTTCTCCAGATCTTCATGTGAGCGTGTTTGGAATTCTATCGCCAAGAGGCCGGCGATGTTTATGGAATATGAAGCCACAACTGTAACCAAATTCGCGAGAATCGAGACCTGCCGCGCATGTCGGCTGACACAGCTAATTAAGCAAGCTGCACGTGATATTTCGACGAGTTACTCCTCGCTGAACCGGCCTTTGGAGTGCACCGGCAAAGCGCAGCGATGACGGGGCTTTGGCTCCGTCCCAGGCTACACCCTTGAGGGGTCGGGCGACTCCCTTCGTCTAAAGCGGCGTCGCGCTCCGCTTGCCGCCGCACTCCAAATACTTCGCAATAATGCCTCCAGAATGTGTCCGATCTCCAGAACCAGAGCCTCGCCCTTATAGGGCTCTATTAGTGAAAGCCCCTTTGGACCAGCCGCCGAGTCACGAGAAGGACAGCGGGTTCACCGGCGAGCCGCCATTCTCAATGGCAGGCTGGCCGTCTGAAGGATTTACGAGGCTCCAACTATTGCCGCTGGGCAGTGTCAGAAATTGAGGCGTGCACCCAACTGGAACGCTCGCGGGCCTCCCGATCCGAACACCTGCGTAAAGCGAGCGCCCGGCTGACCAAACTCCGACGTGTTTGCGATGTTGCCGCCGTATTGCACCAAGTTGGCGGTGTTGAGCAGATTGAAGACTTCGCCGAATAGCACCAGGCGCACTCGCTCACTGCCCAGCGAAAAAGTGCGGCTTAGGCGCAGGTCTTGGGTGAAGAAGCTGTCGTTGAACGCATAGCCGGGGGACAGCGTCACACGCGGAGCGGTTTGGCCGCCCGCCGTCCGTTTGTTGGCGAACTCCTGGTTATAGCGTTCCACCAACTGCGCCAGATCGTCTTTGCCGAGTCCGCGATTGAACTGATTCACGCTCGTGTCCGGCAGCAGATCGCTCCGGGTACCGTCGCCGTTGAAATCCACTCCGCTTACAAAGGTCGAGAGCGGCGGTCGGCTGTAGGCGGAGACGCCGAAGGAGACTTGAAACCGCCAGGGCAAATCAACGAAACCCGACAGATTCAGCACGTGACGCAGGTCGGTCGGCAGCGGGCCGTAATTCTCAAACCAGTTGTCGTTGTTGAAGCCGGCGCCTGCAGCGGTTCCGTTTGCCCCGGTGTAGCTGCCCAGCGCATAAGAGGCCAGGAACTGCGATCGGCGCGAGAAGCGCTTCTCAACGCGCACGAGCAAGCCCTTGTACTGCGCGATGCCGGAGGTGTTGTCGAATGTGATCACCCCGTTAGAACAGACGGCGGTCAAGTCGTTTCGTTCGGTGGCTGAGCAGTTGGGAATCACGGGCCCTTGCGGTCTCCTATCGTAGCGGTTGTAATCAATATCTGGGAGGAACGTGTGGAGGAACCGGCGCCAGGCAAAGTCGGCTGAGAGAACCAGGTCGCGGGCCAGTTCCCGCTGCACGCCTAAGCTGAAGTGCAGGGCGTACGCGTTTTCATAAAGAGGATCAGACAAATTCGACATCACACCGGACTTGTCGAGATCGATGTTGCGGAAAGTGAAATCGCGGTTGTTCGGATTCAGTTGTTGTATCAATTCAGCGCGCTTGTCGGGAAGGATGGCGAGCAGATCCCCCGCAGTGAAAGTGGTCGGGTTCTGCGGAAAATTCAGGGGGCGGCCCTGATGAAGGATGGCGGAGCCTGGAATCGTCCTTCGGCCTGTGCCTGCCGGGGACAGCGCGAGCCGCTCGTTGGCTATATGGACCGAGTTGAAGCTGACAGGATCGAAGTAACGGCCCGCGCCGCCACGAATCACTGTTTTGCCCTCACGCGTCGCGGTCCAGGCAAATCCAAGAGTAGGCGACAGGTTGGCGGTCTGAGCCTGAGGGGGATTCAGACCGTTCGGACCCAGGATGGCCGTAAGGAGTTTAGGCTTGGTGAGGTCTGTATTGAGGCTATTCGGCTCGTAAGCCCAGGCCAGACCGTAGTTTAATGTCAGACGTGGGTTGATGCGCCACGTGTCTCCAGCATAGAGGCGGTAGAGGTCCATCACGCCGTACTTGCGAAAGTCGCGTTGAGGAAACAAGCCAGGTCCAACACCAGTCTGGAAGCTCTGTAGCGGAAGCCGAAGAATGTCGTCCAACGTGAGGGATGATGACGGCACGGGGATCTGCGCTGCGGGCGGCGCCGTCGCATTGAACTGCCGAACCTGCCCAGGGGAATAGAGGTTGATCGTCGCCGGCTCATTCGTGACTTGTTGGGCTGAGAGGGCCGCGTGCTCCCAATCAAAGCCGAAGCGGAGCCGGCGATTGCCCTGCTGCCACACCAGGCTCTCGGTCAACTGATAGCGGCGTCCGACGAAGGAAAGCCTGCGCGGAGTTCCGAACATCACTCCAGCATCCGCAATGTTGATGCGTGGAGCGCCCACGCCCAAACAGCCAGGACATTCCTCGGCGCTGGCCGGTGTCTCCGGGGAGCTAACAAAGAAGTAGGAGAAGCGCACGTCATTGACCAGGCGTG
>JAKEER010000846.1 GCA_022616615.1 Acidobacteriota bacterium | reverse complement strand
GAGGTCACGCACATGTTCCTCGACGCGCTCCCCTTCATGCCCACTTACCGCATCCCGTGGTACGAGGCGCGCGGCTTCACGCTGCTCATCGTCATTGGCGGGCTGCTGCTCTGCGTCACCACGCTGATCAGCGCCTTCTACCACGCAAGACTTGGGCGCCGCGGTTTCATCGCCGTCTACTCGACTCCCGCTTCAGCCCTGCCCGCTGATTTGGGTTCCGCGTCGCGCGCTCCCGCCCCCGCGTCGCTCGGCGCCGCCGCCGCGTCCTCCTTCGCCACCGCGCCCTCTTCCGCTTCCACCGCTTCCGGTTCTAGCACCTCGGCTTCGTCCTCTACTGGCACCTCCGCCCCATCTCGCGCCTCCCGCTGGGCCATCCGCTCAGCCGTGCTGGCCGCCCTGCTCACGCTAGCATTCGCAGTCAGCCTGATCGCCGTAGTCCAAGCCAGCCAGGACAGCCTAATCTACGAGTTACCCGCCAGCCTCGGCGTAGTGCTCGTCCTCCCCATCCTCACCACCGCGCTAGCCGTCGTCATCACGCTGCTAGCCATCCTCGCCTGGAAAAATCGCTGGTGGCGCCTGACCCGCCGCCTCCACTACTCGCTCTTCGCCGTGGCCCTCCTCGCCCTGACGTGGTTCTACTCCCACTGGAACCTCCTCGGCTTCCACTACTAAGGAGCACGTCTCAAGATTGCGTACGTCCAAGGTTTGGGTGATACTCCGCATTGTCGAGTTAACTGGCTAGGGGGTGTGTGGCTTGGCGCACTGGATGGGCATGACAAATGCCGGGCGAACGTGGCAGGTTCATTGTGGCGACGCCAAGAAAATTCTGAGCCAACTGGAAGAGGAAACCTTCGATTGTGTGATCACCTCTCCGCCATACTACTCACTCCGAGATTATGGAGTCGAGGGCCAGATTGGCCTTGAGCCGAGCGTAATTCCTTACGTAAGCGCAGTGACAGGCATCATGCAAGAAGTGAAGCGAGTTCTGCGAAAAACTGGCGTCTTGTTTCTGAACATCGGAGACACCTACTATTCGGGTAAAGGAGAATCGCAGGGCGTCGATCCCAAGAGTACGAAGCGTCGCTTTGGCCTTAGAGCCGTCGACAAGAGCGGCGGTCTTGGTATCGGGATAAAACCTAAGTCCTTGATAGGTGTACCTTGGCGCGTGGCAATTGACATGGTGGCCCAAGGTTGGGTGCTTCGCAGCTCCATCATTTGGCATAGAAAGCATGCATTGCCGGAGGCAGTTGGAGACAGGCCACGCCGAAGTTACGAGTACATTTTCATGTTCGTGAGAGGGCGTAAATACTTTTTCAGTCGAAATGCACTACTGAACATGGACATGACCGAGGACGTGTGGACGATCTCGGCCAGGCCCAAAAACTCGAATGGTCTGGACACAGCACCGTTCCCTGACGAAGTTGTGCGTCGGTGTCTGGAAATGGGTTGCCCACCAAAAGGGAGGGTACTCGACCCTTTCGTGGGTAGTGGGACGACTCTTCGCGTGGCTCTCGGCGCGGGGAGGGATGCATTCGGCATCGATATCAGCCCTCGGTTCTGTGCGCACATTGTTGAGTCCCTTGAGCAACAGCGACTCCCATGTTCATTGCGGTCACACAAGTAAGGGCAGCACTCAAAGCCCTTAGCGGGCTGCACCCTTTTTTTGGAAACACCTTCCTTGTTTTCAAAAAGGCTAAGCTCCCTGTCGGACAAACAATCTCCATTCCAATAAATACGATGGAACAGGAGTTCCTTTCCGAATACAACCGCTTGGATCCACGCTCTCAATATTTTTTCACGCCGTACAAGACATCACGAGGACGATGGCTGTCACCAAAGTATGCATCGTCAGGTTCCCAGAAAACGCGGACACAAGGAGATTTGGCGCGCGCGTTCATACATCCACGAGGTTCAGACGTGTGGGGCTGGCGTCCAGAATATATCGATGTATTGGAAGCCAAGCTAGTGAGAGACGGTATTGAGCGAATACCTGCGTTTTGGCTCGCGGTATGGATCTACCGCAATCGAACATGGAACGAAGAGATGATGCCGGCTGAACTCGTCTATACGTTGTTCCGTGAATTCAACATCGCTGACGAAGAGAAACGTCGGTTGTTTGATGCTACTCCCCCCATCAACTTAGGTCAGTGGTTGGGCACAGCACCAGTTGCACTTGACTTATTGGCGGACTACGCTGGCCGCCCTCCCGATGCCAAGCCCGAGCAGGGCGGCACGCTCGCCCTCCTTGAGCTTCATGGGATCGGCCCCAGCAAAACGCTTACCTTTGAGCCTGCCGACAGATTGTCTTTAATAACAGGCGATAACGGGCTCGGAAAAACCTTTGTGCTCGAATGCGCTTGGTGGGCACTAACTGGAAGTTGGCCTGACCCGGAACGGCCAGCTTACCCGCGGTTTGACGCAAAGCGAACCGAGCCCTCGATCAACTTCCAGATTGCCGGCAAGCTAGGACAGTCGCCACGGGGTGTGGCAAGCTACGATTGGGCCAAGGATGCATGGGAAGCAACGCAAGACCGACCAACTTTGCCCGGGCTCATTGTATATGCGCGGGTCGATGGTTCATTCGCTGTTTGGGATCCCATCAAGAGCGCGCGGTCGGATTCGGCCGGGGTCTTTCGGTTCAAGCCGAATGAGGTTTTAAGAGGCCTCGATGGCAGGATCGAAGGCATTCTCCGTGATTGGGTCACGTGGCAGCGAAGCCCAGACCAAGGTCTTTTTGAGATGTTTCGACAGGTGCTTAAGAAGGTTTCTCCGCCTGACATGGACCCACTAACTCCCGGCGAGCCGCGTCGATTACCGGGAGAAACAAAGGATATCCCGACTCTAGTCCACCCGTACGGAGAGGTCCCATTCGTCTTCGAATCTGCTGGGGTCAGACGAATTGTCACCATCGCTTACCTGCTTGTCTGGGCCTGGGACGAGCACAAGACCGGCGCAGCAATGGCACGCACCGAACCTCAAAACAGAATTGCACTTCTCATGGATGAGGTCGAGGCACATCTCCACCCGAGGTGGCAACGCGTCGTTCTGCCCGCGATTCTTGAAGTCGCATCTATTCTCGATCAGGAAGTCGAACCTCAGGTGATCGCGACCACTCATTCTCCTCTTGTTTTAGCATCGCTGGAAACAGAATTCTCCGATGAGGTCGACAAGTTGTTCCACCTACAGTTGACCACCAGCGGAGACGTAGATTTTTCCGAGATCGAGTTTTTGCGGCGCGGATCCGCCGACGCTTGGCTAACTTCCGAGGTATTTGAACTGAAGGAGGCCAGGTCAACCGATGCGGAGAGGGCAATCGGACGGGCTCGCGAACTCATGGCGACCACGAACCCTTCAAGCGAGGAAATACGAAAGGCACACATTGCGCTGGAGGCATCTCTGGAATCAACCGACGAATTTTGGCCCGGATGGTTGTATTTCGCCGAAAAGAAGGGTGTTGCGATTTGATCCCGGTCGCCCGTCAGCAGGAACCTACCTCTTTTGAGGCGCTAGTTCGCAGCCCGGGACGTGCTTTTCTGGCGTTAACGCCGAATCCGACTGGGAGGCAGTTCAAACAGCACCAGTACTGGCGAAGGTGTCTGAATGATTTGTGGACATCATATTCAGGTGTTTGTTCATACTCCGGAATCTGGATAAACCGGGTTGATTCCAGTGTGGATCATTTTATTCCGAAGTCCACTGACCAGCAATTGGCATACGAATGGGACAACTATCGTCACGCGCACAAACTCACGAACAAAGCTAAGGCGAACACGCTCGGCATTCTTGACCCATTTAACTTAGCTGCGGATTGGTTCGTCCTCGACTTCGATAGTTTTTTTGTTCTTCCGAATGTGAACTTAACGCGCACTCAGGAAGGTCAGGTTCGATTCACGATCCGAGTGCTGGACCTTAATTCAACTGGGCTTGTAGACCTGCGGCGAGCGGTTATCAAGCAATACTCTGTGAATTCGGATCTAGCGTTCCTGGATCGGCGTTATCCATTCGTCGCCTACGAACTACGGAGGCAGGGACGCACCGAATCGATAAAAGGCGCGCCCTCCCAATTACTCTGAACGCTTAGGGCAGGCGGTTAATTCAACTGCTTGGCCTTCGAGCCGGCTCGGGAACGACATTCAGTCGTCAAGCTGCTCGCGGTTACCACATTCGCCAACCTCGCGTGGCTCCGCCGCATCATTCGCTGTGTATAATCGGAGGCCCATGCGTGCGCAGACTAATTTGCGGTGCGCTGTCGTAGCGCCGCCACCTATGGTGAGGCGACGCAAACCATCCTGGCGGCGAGTTTCTCTGCGCTTCTCGGTGTTCTCTGCGCCTCTGCGTCGTCTTTCGATTCTGACTTTACTCAACCTCGTCATGTTGCTCGCTCCCGTGGCGGCGCAGCGCGACCCGGAAGTGGATGTGCGCGCGCGGCTGTTTGCGGAAGTGGGCGCGGGCGTGGCGGCCATCAAGTCGCGCACCGTTGCGGTAGGGCAGACGTCCCGGTCTGCCCCGGTTGCCGACGAAGCCCGTGCCGCCGCACGACCAAGTGACACTGCAAAGCCGCAGGCAGCGGCCGCCTC
>JAKEER010000159.1 GCA_022616615.1 Acidobacteriota bacterium | reverse complement strand
GTTGCGGCCGCACATGATGCCTGCTGCGAAGCCCACCACCGCGCGCTGGGTGACACCGGCGCTGCCCCTCCTGAGCCGAGGAGGGGATTTTTTCAGGCAGGTTATTTCTTAACGCTGCCTAAGGGGGACTTGCCGGCACGAACGTTGACTTGCGGTTAACTCCTTACTTTGACCGAGCCCTGGCTTGCCACGACGCATTCCTACCCAGCTTATCAGTGAGCGGCCTCTGCCGCCGAGAGAGAGTTCTGGAATGGGTGCAATTAAAAGTGGCGGGCAGCCCGCAGCGGGCCGGAGGCCTTGCTGACGCGCGGGCTACTGACTGGCGCCGGCCCGGTCAGTCGCCCGACCGTGGGGGAGGGCTGCAGAGCTGGCCCGCCACTTTTAATTGCACCCTTCTGGAATCCGGCAGGGAACCTGGGAGGTGCACTCCGCGTGGCGACAGGTGGGTGTGCCCACCCGCCGTCTGTAGGACACCGTCACATTCGCCTCTGGTGGGTGCCAGTTGAAACGTTTCCTGTCGAATCTGGCGCTGTGGTCTCGAATTCTAGTTCCTGCAAGCTGAAGTGAAAGAGCAGCGAAGCAGGCGCTGGTCTCTGCCCTCCTAAATCACATGGCCCGGTATCACGACGAAGTCCGCATTACCATTTCCGTTCTGGACCGGCTGATTGATTACGAACCTGAGGTGACGCAGGAAGCCATCGCTTCTCGCTCCCGCAGTCTCCGGCAGTTGAAATTGGCTGTACGGCGCGATCTGGAATGGTTGCTGAACACTCGGGAATACATCGGCGATATCCCATCTGACCTCAGGGAGCTTCACCACTCTGTGGCCGTGTATGGCCTGCCCGATTTCACTTCGACCAGCATTAAAGACCCCAACAACCAGGAACGCCTGCGGCGCGCCATCGAAGAGGAGATCCGGCTCTTTGAGCCGCGCTTGGAAGCAGTGACCGTAACCCTGATCACCAGCAATGAGAAGGAGCGGGCCATGCACTTCCGCATCGACGGTCAGCTCCGAATTGATCCCGTTTCCGAGCCCGTGAGTTTCGACACTCATCTGGAACCTGGAAGCGGCCACTTTACCTTGAAGGGTGAATGATGCGCGACGACCTTCTGGCCTATTTCGAACGCGAACTGACATTTCTCCGACAGCAGGGCGCCGAATTCGCGGGAAAATATCCCAAGGTCGCCTCCCGGCTGCTCTTGGAGCCAGACAAGTGCGAAGACCCTCACGTGGAGCGGATGATCGAAGCCTTTGCGTTCCTGGCCGGCCGGCTGCATTTGAAGATTGATGACGAGTTTCCGCAGATCACCGAGGCGTTTTTCAACGTTCTCTACCCTCACTATCTGGCGCCTATCCCGTCGATGTCGATTGTGCAGTTCCTGCTGGACCGCGAGCAGGCTCAGTTAACGTCTGGTTACGCCATCGAGCGAGGCTCTCTTCTTTATTCACGTCCCGTGCATGGAACGCCGTGCCGGTTCCGCACCTGCTATCCGGTAACCCTCTGGCCACTCGAGATCGTCTCCGCGGCACTCGAGTCCCCGGACAGGATGCTGGGCCGGACCACGCGCACAGAATCGATGCTACGCCTCAGCCTCCGTTGCCTCAACGATGTGCTGCTTGGGGACCTTAAGAAGGGCTTGGATGAGAAGTCGGGACGCATTGACTGCCTTCGATTCTACTTGAACGGCGAATGGCAATTGACCTATCCACTCTACGAGATGATTCTCAACCAGGCCATTCGCGTCGAGTTGCGCTCCACGCCCGCGCGCCGGCCGGGCCTGCGCGCCTCCGGACCGATTGTGCTGCCACCTTCTTGTTTAAGACCCGTGGGGTTTGAATTGGATGAGGGCCTGTTGCCTTATACGGCGCGGTCGTTCCCAGGCTATCGTCTGTTGACGGAGTATTTTGCTTTTCCAGACAAGTTTCTCTTCTTTGAGGTCACCCACCTGGAGGAGGCGGCCCGCGCCGGTTTTGGAGAGGAGTGGGAGCTCGTCATCTATCTTCGAGAGGGCGCGCAGCCTCGCTCCAGCATTGATGCCAGCGCGTTTCAGCTGGGATGCACGCCCATTGTGAACCTCTTCCACAAAGTGGCTGAGCCCATCCAGTTGACTCACCAGCAAAATGAGTATCAGGTCGTGCCGGATGTTCACCGGCAGATGGCGACGGAGATCTACTCCGTCGATTCGGTTGCGAGCACCCACCCGTCCTTGCAAGAGACGCGGCAGTATCAACCGTTTTACTCCTTTCGCCACGCCTATGCGAGTGACCGCGAGCGCATCTTCTGGTATGCCAACCGCCGGCCGTCCCAACGCAAGGATGATCCGGGAACCGAAGTCTACATTTCGCTGGTGGATCTTGGCTTTGATCCCCAACTCCCGCCGGTAGAGACACTCACGGTCCACACCACCTGCACGAACCGCGACCTTCCAGGGAAACTTCCGTTTGGCGGGCGCGAGGGCGATTTCGAAATCGAAGGCGGCCAGGGACTTTCCAAAGTCCGTTGCCTGCGCAAGCCCACCAACACGCTGCGGCCGCCGCTGCGGCGCGGCGCTCACTGGCGGCTGATGTCTCATCTTTCGCTAAATCATCTTTCGATCGTGGAAGGCGAACTCAGCGGTTCTCCGGAAGCGCTTCAAGAGATTTTGATGCTTTATGATTTCATGGATTCTGCGGCGACGCGGAAGCAGATTCACGGAGTGCGGCGGCTCTCGAGCCGTCGCACGGTCCGCCAGCTCGGATCGCTGACGGGTATTTCACTGGTGCGAGGCGTCGAGACCACCATGGAGTTCGACGAAGAGCAGTATGTGGGCAATGGCGTTTTTCTGTTTGCCTCGGTGCTGGAGCGCTTCTTGGGGCTTTATGCCTCAGTGAATTCGTTCAGCCAACTGGTTGCCCGAACCCAGCAGAGAGAGGGAGTGCTCAAGCAATGGCCAGCAAGAGCGGGAGTGCAGATCGTCCTCTGACCCGCCTCCTGTTTGACGAAGGGTGCCGGTTCGATTTCTTCCAGTCCGTCCGGCTTTTGGAGCGCATCTATCCCGTGCGGGAGCGAGTTGGAAGAGACGGGCCTGTGGCTGAAGAGGTGGTGCACTTCAAGGCGCGGACCTCTTTGGAGTTTCCGGCCAGCGAAGTTTACGAAGTTACGCGTGAAGACGCCGACGGGACCGGCGATCGGCCGCAGATGACTGTGAACTTTCTGGGAATGACCGGTCCGTCTGGGGTTCTGCCTACTCCTTATACGGAGCTCGTGGTTGAACGAGTCCGCTATAAGGACACCGCTTTTCGCGACTTCCTGGATATCTTCAATCACCGCATCCTGTCGCTGTTCTATCGCGCGTGGGAGAAGTACCGCTTTCCGGTCGCCTATGAAAGAAAGCAGGAGGACCCCTTCACCCAGTTTCTCTTCGACCTGGCCGGCATGGGGACCCGCGGCTTGCGCGGCCGCCTTGGGCTTGCCGATGAAGGCCTACTGCTGTATACCGGACTGGTCGCCCAGCGGCCCCACTCCGCCACGGCCATGGAACTGATGCTCGGCGACTACTTCGGCGTGCCGGTGAAGCTGGAGCAGTTTTCGGGACAGTGGCTCGACATTGACGAGGCCAGCCTGACCCGTGTGGGCACTGCGAACAGCGAATTAGGCGTCAACGCCATCGCGGGCAGCCGGTTTTGGGACCGCCAGTCCCGTTTCCGGGTGCGCATTGGCCCTCTGGACTTTGACCAGTTCCGGGCGTTTCTTCCCAATGGGACCGCCTTCGCTCCGGCGACCCGCCTCACGCGTTGGCTGGCGGGAATGGAATTTGATTTCGATGTCCAACTGATTCTCCGGGCGGTTGAGGTGCCTGCCTGCCAGCTCTCGACTCAAGGACCGGGCCTCCCAATGTTGGGCTGGACGACGTGGCTGAAAACTCGACCATTGAAAATGGACGACCCCCAGTTGGTCCTGGCAGTGAAGCATTGAGAGAAGAACAAGTGAGAGAAGGACAAGCAAACCGCGGAGACGCGGAGACGCTGAGAGTGAATCAAGTTACCGAGATCATCATCGGTTGCGCTATCGAGGTTCATAAGGCGCTGGGGCCAGGCTTGCTGGAGTCAGCATATGAGGAATGTACGGCATTCGAAGTGTTCCAATCGGGCCTGAAGACGCTCAGGCAGGTTCCCTTGCCTATCATTTACAAGGGTGTGAAGTTGGATTGCGGTTACAGAATGGATTTGGTTGTCGAAGATCTGGCCGTTGTTGAGTTCAAAACCGTTGAAAGCCTCTTGCCTGTTCACGAGGCTCAACTCTTGTCCTATCTGAAATTATCAGGCTTGCCGGTCGGACTGCTGATCAATTTCCACGTTCCGGTTCTCAAGGATGGTCTGAAACGCATAGTCAATCGATACAAAGGTCTCAGCGTCTCCGCGTCTCCGCGTCTCCGCGGTGACGATTCTCTCTTGAGGTGAAACCATGAAAGTAAACCTGAAGTCTTTGATCGGCCGGTTAAACGACACGTGCCGGAGCGCTCTGGAAGGGGCCGCAGGGCTCTGCCTTTCCCGCACCAACTATGATGTTGAGATCGAGCATTTGCTGATGAAGCTGCTGGAAGCGTCTGACACAGACCTGGCGCGCATTCTGCGGCAGTATGAGATCGACGCCGGGCGCCTCAGCAAAGACATCACGCGGGCCCTGGACCGCCTCAAGACGGGCAATGCGCGCACGCCTGCTCTGTCTCCTCGCGTCCCTCAACTAGTGGAAGATGCCTGGCTGCTGGCTTCCGTGGAATTTGGTTCCGCCAAGGTGCGTTCCGGGCACCTCGTGCTGGCTTTGCTGGCTAACGATGACCTGGCGCGGCTAGCGCGCGAAGTCTCCAAAGAGTTCGTCAACATCTCCGTTGAGTCGCTGCGCAAGAACCTGGCGGACATCTGTGCTGGCACGGCAGAAGACAAAGCAGCTATGAGTCTCGGCGCTTCCGTTCCAACAGGGGCTCCTGGTGAAGCGGGTACACCTACGGGAGGCAAAACCCAAGCACTCGACCAATACACGGTTGATCTCACGGATAAAGCACGCAAAGGCAAAATTGATCCGGTGCTTGGCCGTGACTTCGAGATTCGCCAGGTGATTGATATCCTCACCCGCCGCCGGCAGAACAACCCCATCATGACGGGTGAAGCCGGTGTCGGGAAAACGGCGGTGGTGGAAGGCTTCGCGCTGCGCATCGCCAAGGGAGATGTTCCGGGACCGTTGAAGAATGTTGCCGTTCGAACGCTAGATCTCGGGTTGTTGCAAGCCGGGGCCGGTGTGAAAGGGGAATTTGAAAACCGGCTGAAATCGGTGATCGAAGAAGTCAAGGGCTCGCCACAACCGATCATTGTCTTCATTGATGAAGCCCACACGATGATCGGCGCAGGCGGACAGGCCGGGCAAAATGACGCCGCCAACCTCTTGAAGCCGGCTTTGGCGCGTGGCGAGCTGCGCACTATTGCCGCAACAACCTGGGCCGAGTACAAGAAATATTTCGAGAAAGACGCCGCCCTCGCGCGCCGCTTCCAGGTGGTCAAGGTGGAAGAGCCCAGCGAAGCGCAAGCCATCATCATGATGCGCGGCCTCACCGAGTCGCTTGAAAACCATCACAAGGTTCGCATTCTCGACGAAGCCGTTGAGGATGCGGTGCGGCTGTCACACCGCTATATTTCCGGGCGCCAGCTGCCGGACAAGTCCGTGAGCGTGCTCGACACCGCCTGCGCCAAGGTGGCCATCGGCCAGGCCGCCACTCCAGCAGCCATTGAAGACGCGCAGCGCCGCATTGACCAGGCTACGGTCGAGATTGGCGTGCTTGAGCGCGAAGCAATCACCGGCCAGGATCACCAGGATCGGATCGACGAGGTGAAGGCAGCCAGGGTCATCGAGGAAGAAAGGCTGGCACAGCTCACGAGCCAGTGGGATAAGGAGAAAGAAATCATCAACTCGATTCACGACGTCCGCTCCCGGCTCGAAGCTCACGTCGCGGCGAGGGGGCGTTCGGCGGGCGGGGATGGAGCCGCCAAAGCAGCCCAGGCGGTGGCTTCAGCCACGGCTGCGTCTGAGACGGCTGCCAGCAGCGCTCCCGTCGACGTAGAAGCGCTGCGCGCGGAGCTGGCCCGGTTGAACGCAGAGCTGGAAAACGTGCAGGGCGAAACGCCGATGATGCAGGCGTGCGTCACGTCGCAGTCGATCGCGGAAGTTATTTCTGGCTGGACCGGGATTCCCGTCGGCAAGATGCTCGCCGATGAAATCAACACCGTTTTGACTTTGAAGGAACGGCTCGAGCAGCGTGTTATCGGGCAGCCGCACGGCCTGGACGCCATCAGCCAGCGCATCCGCACCGCCCGCGCAAACTTGACCGATCCCCGGCGCCCCATCGGCGTCTTTCTCCTGGTGGGACCCAGCGGCGTTGGAAAAACCGAAACGGCCGTGACTCTGGCCGACATCATGTACGGCGGCGAGAAAAACATGGTGACCATCAACATGAGCGAGTATCAGGAAGCCCATACGGTCTCCTCGCTGAAAGGGTCGCCGCCGGGATACGTCGGCTATGGCGAAGGCGGAGTACTCACTGAAGCAGTGCGCCGCAGGCCGTATTCGGTAGTCTTGCTGGATGAAGTGGAAAAGGCCCATCCCGATGTCATGGAACTGTTCTTCCAGGTATTTGACAAGGGAATGCTCGAAGATGGCGAAGGCCGCGAGATTGATTTCAAAAACACCGTCATCCTGCTCACGTCGAACGTGGCCACCGACATGGTGATGAAGCTGTGCGCTGACCCCGAGACGCTCCCCAGTCCGGAGGGACTCACTGAAGCCATTCGCCCTGAACTGATCAAAGTCTTCAAGCCAGCACTGTTGGGTCGCATGGTGGTCGTTCCTTATTATCCGATTTCCGACTCGGTCATGCGTCAGATCATTAAGCTTCAGTTGGGACGCATTGGAAAACGCTTGCAGGAAAACCACGGCGCCGAATTTTCCTACGATCAGTCAGTGATTGCGGAAATTGCCAGCCGCTGCAAGGAAGTAGAAAGCGGCGCGCGCAACGTGGATCACATTCTCACCCGCACATTGCTACCGGAGATGTCGGGCGAGTTTCTCTCCCGGATGGCGAGCGCGCAAGCCATCAGCCGGGTGCGCGTCAGCGTGGATCCTGCCGGCAAGTTCCAGTATGAGATCGCATGAGAAGAGGGGCGTGGAATACCACGGAAGACACGGAAAGAAATCCGGATGCTGGAACACGAGCGAATCGTGAGATGACAGAGGAGAATCTGCCGGCTCCTTCCGTGTCTTCCGTGTTTTCCGTGGTTGGATCTGATTTTTAGATCAGAGCCTTCCAAAAGAGCCTTTCTCCCTTGCTTCTGCGGTATGAGGTTCCTCGCACTTTTACATCTGGCACCTAGCACCTGAACTATGGCCAAATACACCCAAGACAATCGCTTTATCAGGCTGGAGACGCCTTTGGGCAAGGATGTTCTGCTGCTTCAGGGATTCGCCGGGAGTGAAGGTGTTTCCCAATTGTTTAATTTCCAACTCACCTTGCACTCTGAAAACAAGGCTATTGCCTTTTCGTCCATTGTGGGCAAAAAGGCGACTATCAAGATTGCGCTGGAAGATGGGTCAGAGCGCTGCATCAATGGGCTGATTGGCTCCTTCGCCCAGGGTGGCTCCACCGCAGTGAAGGCCGGCGCGGGCACGGCAGCGCTGGTCTCCTATTCCGCCACATTGGTCCCCTGGCTCTGGATGCTCAAACACACCAGCGACTGTCGCATCTTCCAGAACAAGAGTGCGCTGGAGATCCTGGAGCTGATCTTCAAAGAGCATGGCTTCGCTGATTTCCAAATCAAGACCCAAGGAACGTACGCTCCGCGGGAGTATTGCGTTCAGTGGAATGAGACGTATTTCGATTTCGCCTCGCGTTTAATGGAAGAAGAAGGAATCTTCTATTTCTTCGAACACACCGCCGACAAGCACCTGCTAGTCCTGGCAGACAAGCCCTCGGAGTTCAGACCGTGTCCCTTTGGCGAGGTGGCGCGATACGACACGGCCACTGGGGCGGGCCGCTATGAAGAGGTGGTCACCGAGTTTCTCTTCAGCCACGAGGTTCGTCCCGGAAAGATCGAAACCACGGACTTTGACTTTGAAAAACCCAACATGAATCTGACGGCGAGCCTGGAAGGCGCGGACGAACGAAAGTTTGAGATTCGTTATTATCCAGGTGACTACCTGAAGCTGGATGACGGCGACAAGATTGTTGGCATCCGGATGGAAGAACAGGCCGTGCCGGCTATCTGGGTCCAGGGTGGCAGCACTTGCCGGCAATTTGCCTCCGGCTACCGGTTCGAGTTAAAGGATCACTATCGGCGCGACATTATCAGCAAGCCCTTTGTGTTCACGCGCATTGAACATAAGTCAGAGCAGGGATCCAATTACACAACCTCTCTAAAACAGGCAGCCGAAGATTTCAAGTACGAGAATCGCTTCCACTGCATCCCGCACCCGAGGCCCTTCCGCCCTCCGCAACTGACGGCCCGCCCATTCATCCGCGGCTCGCAAACGGCTATCGTCGTGGGGCCTGGGGGAGAAGAAATCTATGTCGACAAATACGGGCGCGTCAAAGTTCAGTTTCACTGGGACCGGGAGGGCAAATACGACGAGAAGAGTTCTTGCTGGATACGTGTTTCACAAGCCGCTGCCGGAAAAGGCTGGGGTGTGGTGCATATTCCACGCATCGGCCAGGAAGTGGTTGTGAGCTTCCTCGACGGCGATCCGGATCGTCCGCTGATCACTGGCCTGGTCTACAACGGCGAGTCGATGCCGCCTTACAAGCTCCCTGACGAGAAGACGAAGGCGACCTTCAAGTCTTACTCCTCGAAGGGAGGCGGGGGTTTTAACGAGATCCGGCTTGAAGACAAAAAAGGAAGCGAGCAGTTCTTCATTCACGCAGAGAAGGAGATGGATATTCGCGTGAAGAACGACCGGCGCGAGTGGATTGGAAGAGATCGCCATCTCGTTGCCAAGCGCGACAAAAAGGAACTGATAGAACGCGACTTGCAAGCCCTCGTCAAACGGGACCTCATCGAGGAGATCAAGCGGGATCACCATCTCAAGATCACTGGAAAGCAGGCCATGGAGGTAGCAGGCGCGTATTCATTGAAAGTGTCCCAGAATGTCGCCGAGAAGTTCGATATGAATCACAGCGAAGAGGCGGGTATGAGCTACTACCTCAAGGCTGGAATGAACGTCGTGATTGAAGCCGGAATCGGATTGACGATCAAGGCGGGTAGTAATTTCATCACGCTCAGTCCCGCAGGCATCATGATCACGGGCTCACCCCTGGTGCTGATCAATAGCGGCGGCGCAGCGCTTCCAGGAACACCGGGACGACTCGTGCCTCCGACGGCCCCGGCGGAAGCCGAGATTGCCGACACCGCAGACCCAGGCAGCAAGGAACCAACCTACAAGAATCAGCGTGCCAAAGCTGTGGCTGGTCTGGCGCCAGCGGCCGCAGCGGCCGCCCAAGCGGCAGCGGCAGCTCCGTCACATGATCCCACGTCAGAAGAGAGCAAGCAGAAAAAGTCCTGGATTGAAATCGAACTGGTGGACGAAGCAGGAAAGCCTGTGCCAGGCGAGAAGTACCGCGTTACCTTGCCCGACGGAACCACCCTCGATGAAGGAACATTGGACGAAAAAGGGTTTGCACGAGTCGATGGCATCGATCCCGGCACGTGCAAGATTACATTCCCCAACTTAGATAGGGATGCCTGGAAGCCGAAGTGAGGTGGGAAACGCGAAACGTAAAAGGTGAGGTGCCAGGAATGTCCTCACATATCACGCATCACGCTTCACGCATCACGCATCACGCATCACGTTTCACGCTTCACGTCTCTGAGTCCATAAACAGTAACGGAGCACCAACGATGCCCCCAGCCGCTAGAATGACTGATATGCACACCTGCCCCATGGTAACTGGTGTCGTACCCCACGTTGGGGGGCCCATCTTGCCACCTTGCTGTCCCACTGTCTTGATCGGGTACCTACCCGCTGCCCGGGTCGGAGACATGGCCGTTTGTGCAGGAGGACCCGATGTGATTGCGCTGGGGTCATTCACAGTACTGATTGGCGGCCAGCCAGCAGCGCGCATGGGAGACATGACGGCTCATGGAGGTGTGATCGTGGTTGGGCTTCCGACCGTGATGATTGGATAGTGGCGGCCCCTCCTGCCTGAATCCTCTGCGCAATCTGCCGATTTTGTTCCGAACCGCTTGTGAGTCAAATGGAGTGACATCCTATGGGATTCATTCACATCGTTGAGGAAGGAGAGCATCTGTCCGGCATTGCTGCCCGCTTCGGCTTCTCTAGCTTTCGAACAATCTTGGAACATCCCGAGAACGCCGAGCTGAAGAAGCTGCGCAAGAATCCTAATGTGCTTTTCGCTGGAGACCGCCTGTTCATTCCGACCCGAGAGACCAAGGAGGAAGAGAAACCTACCGACAAGAAGCATCGTTTTGTGACCGCGCGTGAGCAACTGGTTCTGCGCGTCAAAGTGCTCGACAACCTGGAGAAGCCGCGGCCGGAACCCTGCACGCTCACCGGGAGTGGATTTCAGAACAACATGTCTGACGTTGGCGAAGGTGTGCTGGAGGGATTGATTCCGCAGGAGGCAAGGAAAGCAGAGCTCTTCTTTCCCAGCCCGTCTGGGAAGGAGGAGTCAGACGTCAAGGTTCCCTTGGCAGTGGGCTTTCTCGATCCCGTAACCGAGCCGCCTGGCCAGCGCCAGCGGCTCAACAATCTGGGCTACTTTGCCGGCTTCGACCCACGCAGCACGGCACAGCTGAAGTGGGCTGTTGAAGAATTCCAGTGCGACCACCTGAAAGAGATCGGCAAAAAGAAAGAGGACGGCATCTGTGATGAGGCCACTCAGAAAGTATTGGAAAAGGAGCATGGGGTGTAGGAGTTCGGAAATTGAGTAGTCGCGGTAGTCGCAAACGTGCTCGGATCTTGTTGCCCTTGACCATGAGGAGCCGTGAAAGAATTGAAATCCCGTTGAATTTCGGCTCCTCTGCCTCAAGCGGGTTCGGCAACTTGGCAATAGAGCAACGAATACATGTTAGCGGCGACCCGCGTCGAGCACCCCACCCAACCAGGCAGTTCGCTTTAATCTGACTGCTTATGTCTGACCAAACGATTTTTATGGATCTGGCGGGAGACGATGGCGTCATCGCGACTCACTTCGACCAGATCGCGTTGCCCAAGCATGTCGCCACGGCTCTCGACAGCGACGACAAGCACAACACCATCAAAGAGTCTCTGCTGGCCATCGCGTGCGTCAACGTCCCCAAAGATCACTTCGAGTTCGATTCTTCCTTCGTCTCACCCCTCGCCAAAGGGAGCTTCGTGAAATTGTCGAAGCTGTTTGACGCACTGACGGCAAAGACGGTTTTCGATCCCACGCCGCCGCTGGCAATCTTCGGTCACGCCGACCCGGTTGGAGATCCGACGTACAACAGCATTCTCAGCGCCCGGCGCGCCCGCGCCATCCACGCTGTGTTGATCCGAGACACCAAGACCTGGGACGAACTTGCAACCCAACCTCACCCGATGGGCGGAGACGTATGGGGAACAAGCGCCATTGAAACGATGATCAACACGGTTGGCTTTCCCGACGGCACACCGCCTGGCGTCCAGAACATGCCTGCCAAGCAGGCGGCTGCTTCCATTAAAGGCAATCCTGCATTGCGTCAAGCGCTGTATCGTAAATACATGGATGCGCTCTGTGTTCGCGTAGTTAACGGCGTGGAATCAGAGTTCATCCTTGAGAGGAACAAGCATTTCCTGGCGCGCGGCGCCGACAAAAATGGCAAGGCAGACCTGCAGGGGTGCGGCGAATTCAACCCCAAGCTGGTCCTTTCGAAAAAAAAGGATGACGAAGCCAAGAAGTCAAAACTCGCCAAGGACAAGCGTGATGCCGAAAACGCGCTCAACCGCCGCGTGTTGATCTTCCTGTTCAAGCCGGGCAGCAAAGTCGATCCAGCTAAGTGGCCCTGCCCGCATGTCAAGCAGGGTGCTGCCGCCGTCGAAGTCTGCAAGAAGCGCTTCTGGCCCGACGCCAAGGACCGAACTGCGCAAGAACTCGACACCGACAAGACCTTCCGCCAGGAGCGCAAGAAGCCGCGCGACGACACCTTTGGCGGCACCTGGGCCTGCCGCTTCTATCAAGGCATTGCGCAATTCTCGCCCTGCGAAGGGGTAAGCCGGCAATGGCCGCTGCGTGTTTTAATCGATACTCCCAGGCTGGGCGAGAATCTGAAGCCGCTGGCTGAAAGGCGGTTCGTGGCTGTGGTGCGTGACAAGCCGGAGTCGCCAGAATCGCCCGAGGTGCTGCGCATCCACGGCGCCACGGGCAAGGACGGCACGCTGCGGCTTCCCGTCTTTGACGAACACACCTTCATCTCACTCAAGCTGGAAGCCGGCAAAGTGCTTGAGCCCGGCGGCGAGCCCAAGGACCCGCCGAATCCCACCACGCCGCCGACTGAAGAGGAGGAGAAAGGATTCCTTGAAGTCAAGCTCGACGCCGGCGCTTTGCGCCACCTCGACACAGGCTCTTTGCCGGATGCCACTGACGGCAGCGAAGAAAACAAGAAGCTCGCCGTCAAACAGCGCCTGTTCAACCTGGGCTATGGTCGCGAGAAGATCGAGAAGTGGACCGAAGACGAGTTCAAGCTGGCTGTAAAGCAGTTTCAAAAGAATGAGCAGTTGAAGAATCAGGATGGCACCGTGGACGAAGACACGCGCGTGCGTCTGGCTGAGGAGCATGAGCCGCGCCGGCAGAAACCAGAAGACGACGAAGAATAGATGGCCATCGAATTCAACAACCAGACCAAAGCGTTTGACCGCCGGTTTCCCTTCGCGCGCATCAAATCCAGAGAGTTCAATCCCAAGGGTCCACACGCTGATGGCAAGGGCCGCGACTGTGGTTGCCGGGATGCCGAAGACTACGATTCCATCTTTCTAGCGGCCCTGTTGGCTTTCGGTCTGGATCAAGTCGAAGACCTGCTGCCTATTCCCGGCAAGCTCAAGGACGCAGCTAACAAAGCGCTGAAATCGGGTACAGGCAAGGATCTCGACGACTTCAAAAAAGAGCTTTCTCAGTTCCTGGGAAACAAGGCCGAGGGCCTCATCTTCGGTTCCGGGCTTCGTCAAGTACCGACATGGGCGCCGGTGGGAAGAAAGGTGACGCGCGATAAAGACGGAAAGAAGAAGTTCGATTCAAATTTCAAGGAGAGAGACAAGGAGGTGGCCGGAATTCTTTCCCGCTCGTTTCAGTCCTGCACGGATCTGCCACTGCTTCCCTGGCAAAGGTTTTACAACTGGAATTTTCATGTGCGGGTGGATGAGAAGGGAGTCATTGTCAGCCAGGACGGCAGCCGGCAAGAGGGCAAGGGCGGTTTTTTGCACGTCATTGGTTTGGCCAACTTCCCAAACGAGTCGGAACAAGAGGTGATCAACGTCGACCCGAATCGCGCCGCGTTCGATGTGGCGCCTCCCAGCGGGATCGTGCCTGCCGGCCCGTTCTTTGAAAACTCCCTGGAGTGCGTGCTCGACACCGGCGCTTTCTCGCGTTCACCGGGCAATGTCTTTGATGGGCCCAATCGTGCGCCTTTTGACCGTGGCGGCGACGTTCTGCCTGGGGCGATGTTTCACCCCAAATGGCCTTTCTGGCCGATGACGAACGACTATTTTTGGGCCCAGGGGCGCTGGGTATTCGACTGCAGTCACATCGTCGACGGAGATTTCTTTTCTGACGACATTGATCGCCACTGGACGCAGATTCATCCGGTCCGCGCCTTCGCGTGCTATCGCAGTGAAGGCTTCAAGTTCGATGAGAACCAGAAGCTTGTGCCGGCCTCACGCTTTCTCTTGTTTGCCTGTCGCAAGGGAGGCTACATCGATCTTTCGCCCTTTAGCGAGCTGGACGCTGCCGACGACCCTCAATTCATCGTGGACCTGCCACCAGGACCCATCTCGGAAGAGCTGACCTGGACCATTGGCCACACCGAACACTTCGACATGAATACCGGCGTGCTGCGGCCGCGATTGCTGATCAAGACTGAGTTCGCTCCCTTTGGAGTTCCCAGCGCGTTCTTTCAGGATGGGGTGAGTTTCGCCCAGGTGGATCCAATCATCGAACCCATCCGGTCCAAACCAGAAATCAAAGTCTTTGACCAGGTGAAGATCACAGTGCCTCTCAGCAAACTCCCTAAGGATGCTCCCGCCTTTGGATTTGTGACTTCGCTCGGCTGGGCCGATCCCACCAACGAGCTCGCGGCCCAAGTGAAGAAAGTCACGGTGAATTTTGACGAACTACGCGAACTGGACAAAGACGGCGAGTTGCGCTTCAAGTTCTGCGTCAACGGGCACTGGGTCTACGGGCCGATGCATGACGTGGATGATGAGAACCTCAAGGTGGGCGGATCACTCACCGTGTTCCTTCCTGAAGACGCGAAAGTCTCCCTGAGCGTTCACGGCATGGAACGGCACGGTTTTGGAGAGTTCTTCGAGGAAAAGAACGACGCACGGCGCCGGCTCAGAGTGGGCGGTTTGTTCCCGTTCGGCAGCGGCAAGCTGAAGGAGACGATCGACAGCATCAAGAAACAGATTGAGCAAGGACAGCAGGTCATCGACATCGGAGGAAACAAGATCGCGGTCGACGCTGCCAAAGCGCTCGTCAAAGTGCTGGAGACCGCTGCAGAAGTGCTGAAGGAACGCCGGGCTGTGGAATGGCTCAAGGACGTCGACCAGCCCGACGATGGCATCGCCTCAGCGGTGTCGAGGGAGCTTTTCTTCGAGCCATTTCCGATCTTCAACAAAAAGGACGTGCCTCTCGGATTAGTGGACGACGACAATCCATTCCATTTTGGCTTTGAAACCGGGCGCTTCGGTTCAAGTCCTTCTGTGATCTTGAGCTACACGGGGGATACCATGGCCGGATTGGTTAAAGACTTCCAGGCAGGCACGAAGAGCCGCACGGTAACGGTTTTGGCGCACAAGACAGAGGTTGCTGGCGACGCCCACTTGCTGAGTTACAAGTTCTTCAACGACTCCGAGGGGAGGGACTATCTGCTGCAGTTCACCGTGAAGGTGGAGGAGCAGCCGTAGGTGCAGTTGGCAGTCCGAAGTTTGAAGCGGGCCGGAGCCCTTGCTGACGCGCGGGCTACTGACTGGCGCCGGCGCTGTCAGTAGCCCGACCGTGTGGGAGGGCTGCAGAGCTTGCCCGCCACTTTTAATTGCACCCTCTACACACAATCTAACCACTTCAGTGGCAGGAAAAGCTTTATGATTGTCATTCTGCCCAGGTCTTGACATGTAAATCTGAACTCTGGACACGCCACCCTCGATCATGCCCAAACATACCGTCGAACAAGGCGAGTATCTATCGCAGATCGCGAAGAAGTACGGGTTCGCCGATTATCGTACAATCTGGGATCATCCCGAAAACGCGGAGCTGAAGAAGAAGCGCCAGAATCCCAGTGTGCTTTTCCCGGGCGATCAGCTTTTTGTTCCTGCTCGTGACTTCAAGGAGGAATCGGGGTCCACGGAGCAAAAGCACCGATTTCAAGCGAAGCAAGGGAAACTGATGTTGCGTCTGGTTCTGGAGAGTGCCTACTTTAAGCCGATCGCCGATGCTCCGTGCGAGCTGACCGTCGAAGGAGAGATGTTCAAGCTGGTTTCCGATGCAGAGGGGAAGATTGAAAAGGAAATCCCAGCCACGACCAAGAAGGCGACGGTCGTCATCAAAGACCCGCTCACCGCGATCAACGATGCGGTGGTTCCGATCAAGATTGGTGATCTTGACCCTGTTGAAGAAGTCTCGGGACAGAAAGCGCGGTTGAATAACCTGGGCTATTTCGCGGGGCCACTGAACAAACAGGATGAAGCTCTCTTTCATTCCGCAGTGGAGGAATTTCAGTGCGAACACATGGGGCCGTCCGCGGTTGACGGTAAGTGCGGCCCGAAGACTCAGGCGAAGCTCAAAGAAGTGCATGGTTGTTGAGACGGGCGCTTGTTACACCCGATCGCCCAGGTGGAGAAGGTTCGATTGAACGAGCTCGGTCGGTCAAGCTCCTCAAGCACCATGTGAGGTATCACCCTCACCCCCAACCCCCATAGGTGTTAAGTTAAGAAGAGCTGAAATG
>JAKEER010000158.1 GCA_022616615.1 Acidobacteriota bacterium | reverse complement strand
CGAGTCAAAGACACGCTTCGTGGCGGGTTAGTGGGTTCTGCCACCGAAATGCAGGCACAACAACCGAAAAGTCATGCGACAGCGCTGAAAAATGTCCAAAGGCCAGATTCCCTCGAAAGCGGGAATCTGGAGGGCTGCCGGTGGGAAGTCTGGATTCCCGCTTTCGCGGGGATGACGGGATCTAGTGGCGAGAGCACCATGTTCAAGAAGATTCAGAACATTCATTTCGTCGGTATCGGCGGCATCGGGATGAGCGGGATTGCCGAGGTGCTGCTGAACCAGGGCTACGCGGTGAGCGGATCGGACCTGAAGCTTTCGTCCACTACCGAGCGGCTTGCTTCATTGGGCGCTCGGGTTTTCGAGGGACATCGGAGCCAGCACCTGGAGGCGGTGGATGTTGTCGTGATCTCTTCGGCCGTGCGGCCTGACAATCCCGAAGTCGTCGAGGCCCAGCGCCGGCAGATTCCAATCATTCCGCGAGCGGAGATGCTCGCTGAGTTGATGCGCATGAAGTACGGCATCACTGTTGCTGGCACTCACGGCAAGACGACAACGACGTCCATGGTGGCGGTGCTGTTGCAGGAAGCGGGCATGGATCCAACGATCGTGGTTGGTGGACGGCTCAACGCCCTGGGCAGCAATGCTCGGATGGGCACTGGAGACTTCATGGTTGTCGAAGCGGACGAGAGCGACCGCTCGTTTCTGTTGCTTTCGCCCACCTTGGCGATTGTCACCAACATTGACGAAGACCACATGGAAAGCTACGCCGGTCTGGATGACCTAAAGGAGGCCTTCGTCCGATTCGTCAACAAGGTGCCGTTTTACGGCGCGGTCATCCTTTGTTTGGATGAACCGAACCTGCAGTCCCTCATTCCGCGCATCAAGCGGCGCATCCTGAGTTATGGCTTCAGCGGGCAGGCGGACCTGAGCATCGCGTGTCCGGCCTATCATGGATTTCAGTCGCAGTATCAGTTGCGCTATCGCGGAGAGACACTGGGTGAGTTTCGCCTGAGCATTCCCGGCAGGCACAATATCTTGAACGCCACCGCGGCGATGGCTGTTGGACTCGATCTTGGAATACCCGTCCGCACGCTGCGGACAGCGCTGGAAAGCTTCCGTGGGGCCGACCGTCGCTTCCAGGTCAAGGGCCAGGCGCGAGGCATCACGGTGATCGATGATTATGGGCACCACCCCACGGAAGTGAGGGCAACCCTCGATGCGGCCCGGCAGTCAGGCGACCATCGCGTTGTCGTGGTGTTTCAACCGCATCGCTATTCGCGCACACAGTATTGCTTTGAAGAATTTGCACGCGCATTTTACCAGGCGGACTTGCTCGTCATCTCCGACATCTATGCGGCCGGAGAAGAGCCTTTGGAAGATATCAATTCCGCGCGGTTGGTCGACGTCATCAAGACGCACGGCCACAAGAACGCGCGCCACATTGGGAATCTTTCAGACATCGCGCTGGCCCTGGAGCCTGAGTTGAAAGCTGGTGATCTGGTCATCACCATGGGCGCCGGGAATGTCTGGAAAGTAGGAGAAGAGCTGCTGCAACGGCTGGGCTGATGGGGAGTACGAGGTTCCAATGGAATATACGCTCCCTCAAGACAACGGACGGGAGCTACTGCAGAGTCCTCCAAGCGGGAGGCGCGATAAGCATTTGCTATTGGTTATTGGCTATCGGCTATTTTCTATTGGTGGAATTGAGACCTGCCTGAAAATAGCCGGTCTACTGAGGATCGCAGAATACAGTGACGGAACTCGGGGTCTCTCGAGAAACCCAATCGACCTCGGTTCCCCTCGCCCCAACGCGGGAGAGGGGCCAGGGGTGAGGGGGGAGCACACTGGGAGCACGCGGCTGATTAATCCTGCAGAGTTCCAGACTCCTCATCCAGCGCTGCTTCCGCAGGTGAAGTCTTGAGAAGACTTCACGCGGTCGCGAAGGCGGGGTGAGGTGAGGGGGCGTCAGGCAGCGGAACCCTTCCTTCGGGAGCTGACCAGCTCGCGAAAAGCGATGAGCTATTGAGTAGCGAGCGACTGGTCATGATCACGGTACAACGGACCACTGACGGACCAACATGGAAAGAAATCTGTCTCAATACGCGTCGCCTCGCGCCAGGCCGATGCTTGGCCAGCAGAAAGCTCTCGACCTTAAGAAGGCGAGAGGCCTGAGGGAGATAGTTTGGCTCGCGATGAGGATTGGAGCCGCCATCCTGGTGTTCCTGATGCTTCTCTTCTTCTTCGCCAGTTTTCGTGGCTACCTGCTGCGCTCTCCCAGGTTTGCCATCGCCATTAAGGAGATTCAGGGCTTGCGCCACCTGGGCGAAAGCCAGGTGCTGATGAAGCTCAAGGAGGCCGAGGAACAGGAGCGCAGTCTTTTTGCCCTGGATCTCGACGCGCTGCGCAAGTCGGTTGAACTGTTACCGTGGGTCAAAACCGCCACTGTCCGGCGCGTCTGGCCAGACAGGCTGATGATTCAGGTAACCGAGCGTGTTCCAATTGCCTTCGCCAGGATCGATGACTCGACTCAGTTGGTTGATGAAGATGGCGTGTTGCTGGAGCAAAAGGGCGAGGGTCTTCCAAGTTTTGATTTCCCCGTCCTCCTGGGCCTGGAATCTGGATTTGAGAATGAGCTTCTGGCGCGGAACCGGAAACGGATTGAACTGTACCAGCGGTTGATGAAGGAACTGGATGAGAGCGGCGCCGGATTGAGCAGAGATGTTTCCGAGGTTCACCTGCAGGACCCGGGCAGCGTCTCGATTGTCCTCAACGATGACCCGGTGCTGGTGCATATTGGCGCCGATCATTTTCAAGAGAGATTCCGGCGCTATCTAGCTATGAGCCGTGAGATAAAGCAGAAGTACCGGCTGCTGGAATCGGTGGATCTCCGTTTTCAGAACCAAGTGGTGGTTAATGCGGCGAACGAGAAGATTGCATCGCGTTCGGGTAACTAACCTGAAAAGCGAACCGCAGAAACCGGGAAAAAATTGGACGCAGATGAACGCAGATAGGGCGGCGAGGATTATTCTGAGGATAGAGAAGCGGTCGTGCCCTTGAACTGACTCCCTACCTCGTGCGCGAAGGAATGACGAATCACGACGACGAGGGCCGAATGCCTAAGTCCAGCCTTTCGTCATTCGGATTTCGGAGGTCTTTAGACATTCGGGCTTAGTCATTAGTCATTCCGACTGCCTTGTTTCAGCCAGAGACCAGTTGTCTCTCCAGCTTGACTCTCCGCGTCTCAGCGGTCAGTTTTTCAACAGTTGGGAACTCAGTGACATGCGCGAAAGCCTTCAGCTATAATCCGCCTTGCTCAAAAGGGGTTATGCGGAGGGGAAGTTGGCCAAGAAGAATAAGTACGTAGTGGGTCTTGATGTAGGAACAACCAAGACCTGCGCGATCATTTGCGAGCTGAATGACCGGGAGCAACTTGAAGTCGTAGGCATGGGTACGGCGGAGTCGAAGGGTTTGCGCAAGGGCGTGGTGGTGAACCTGGATGCGGCTGTCAGTTCCATTAAGAAAGCGGTGGAAGACGCTGAGAAGGGGGCCGGGACGGCGGTCGAGTCTGTGTTTGTGGGACTTTCCGGTGTGCACGTCAAGAGCTTTAACAGTCGTGGCGCGGTAGCTGTGAACGGGCACAACCGCGAGATTGCCAAAGAAGATATTCGTCGCGTGATCGAGACGGCCAAGGCCGTATCGCTGCCGACGGACCGTGAGATTGTCCATGTACTGCCTCAGGAATTTGTCGTCGACGGTCAGGATGGCATTGGCGACCCGCTTGGCCTGCTGGGCACGCGGCTGGAAGTGAACTGCCACATCATCACGAGTTCGACGACAGCGGCGCAAAACATTGTCACGGCCGTCAACCGCAGCGGCATTATCGTTGCAGACACGGTACTGCAGCAGCTCGCGGCGGCTGAGAGCACGCTGACGGCAGACGATAAGGAACTGGGCGTGGCGTGCGTGGACATCGGGGGCGGGACCACCGACCTGGCGGTCTACACGCAGGGCGCGATTCGGCATACCTCTATCTTGCCGTTAGGCGGTGATCAGATCACCAACGACATCGCCGTAGGTCTGCGCACCACAATTCCCGAAGCGGAAAAGATCAAGCGGCAGTATGGCTGCGCTTGTTCCACGCTGATCGAAGACGATGTGGCGTTCGAAGTGCCGAGCGTCGGCGGCCGCCAGCCAAAGTCCATCAGCAAGAAGATTCTCTGCGAAATCATCCAGCCGCGCGTGGAAGAGATCATCATCCTCGTGAAAGAAGACATCAAGCAGGCTGGCTTGGAAAAATCCATCGGTGGCGGTGTCGTCCTCACCGGTGGCACCGTTTTGTTGGCAGGTCTCTTCGATATTGCCGAGCAGACTTTCGATCTGCCGGTCCGTCAGGGAATGCCTGCCGGCATCGCCAAGATGGGCGGTGCACTGACTACGCCAGCTTACTCAACTGCGATCGGGCTCGTGCTTTATGGGTATCGGACGCACACGCACCGCTGGGCGAAAGCGCAGGCCAACGGAAGCTTGTTCTCCAAAGGAATGTCGTGGATCCGAAACCGGCTATCGTAATCGTTCCGCTGTGGAGCGAGACGAGCCAGAACTCAAAAATGGACCACGGGGGAACACAGGGAAAAGCCAACCGCGAATGGACGCAAATGAGCGAAAATTCTAAAGAAAGATGAACTGTGGGTTGAATCGTTGAAGCCTTTGTCCGTAAGGGGTTTCCAGACACTCCAAACATGTTCTGGGCAAACACGAGTCAATGTTATCGCAATGGTGACTAAACGCAGACAGGGAACAACGAAGAGAGACACGGAGAATCGGGCAGGTACTGAAGAGCGCGCGTTGGTTCACCCAGTTCCATCTGGGGAGAGCCTTCTCGCGTGGAGAATTGGGTGGAGCTTCATTGCTTAGAACCGTGGGATTAGAATTGCTCCCCTTTCCCTCGAGGTGCCTGTGAGGTTTTAACAATCCTCTAACCCAAGTTTAAACTTCTAACAGTTCGTGTTCATTCGCGTTCATTCGCGGTTGCCTTTTCCAGTGTTCACCGTAGGGCTTTTTGCTTCTGGCTGGGCCAGGTTGGATGAGACCGCGCCAGTGACGCATTCACTTTCCATGGAGACGCCTGGATATGAAAATCGTCGTGCTGGATGGATACACGCTCAACCCCGGAGACCTGACTTGGGAAGGGCTTGAAGCACTGGGAAAGTTGGAGGTTTATGAGCGAACCGAAGCGTCGCTGATTCTGCGGCGCGCCCAGGGTGCGGAGTTGGCGCTTACCAACAAGACGCCGCTCACGGCCGAAACCCTCAAGCAGCTCAAGAGCCTTCGCTACATTGGAGTTTTGGCTACTGGCTACAACATTGTCGATGTCAAGGCAGCCAAGGAGCTCGGTATCCCGGTGTCGAACATTCCGACCTATGGCACCGCTTCTGTGGCGCAGTTCGCCTTTGCTTTGCTGCTGGAGCTCTGCCACCACGTGGGGCTGCACGGCGATGCCGTGCGCGCCGGCGAGTGGACCAACAACAAAGATTGGTGCTTCTGGAAAACGCCGCTCATCGAGCTGGCAGGCAAAACCATGGGCATCGTCGGCTTTGGGAGGATCGGCCGGGATGTTGGCAGGATTGCCGATGCTATGGGAATGCGGGTCATCGCGCACGACAGCGTCCAGACTAATCCACCCGCCCATGTGGGCTTCCGCTGGGTGGGGTTGGAGGAGTTGCTCAGGGAGTCGGACGTCGTGAGCCTGCATTGTCCGCTTTTTCCAGAGACGCAGGGATTGATCAATGCCCAGCGGCTGAGTCTGATGAAGCCGACAGCGTTCCTTATTAACAACTCGCGCGGTCCGCTGACAGTAGACCAAGACTTGGCCGATGCCCTCAATTCCGGTAGTTTGGCCGGCGCCGCAGTGGATGTGCTCTCGGTAGAGCCGCCACCAGCCAGCAACCCGTTGCTGACCGCGAAGAACTGCTTGGTGACGCCCCACATTTCCTGGGCGACGAAGGAAGCTCGCTCGCGTCTGATGGGCTTGGCTGTGGACAATGTGAGGGCCTTCCTCGCCGGGAAGCCGCAGAATGTGGTGAATCCGTAGGCTCAGTTCCTTGTGAGTTTCCATGGCGCTGCGGTGCGTTCTTCGTCCTTGTCGTCATGCTCGTGTTCGTCCTCGACGAAGAGCCAACGACGTGAACGAGGATGAGGACGATTTTCAAGTACACGAAATATTTGGACTGCCCAGACCATTAGGTTGGGCGAGGAGAGGGAAGGTGGGAGGCAGTGTCTCGGCACGCCGACTCCAAGGGTTGTGTCTTGCCGGCTTTGGTTCCGGCGAAAGCCCATCCTAGTCGTATTTTGGAACACCGCTGCGGGCCGCCCGGCCCAGTTGGACTCGAAGCTGCTGCAAGAAATTCAAGTTCACCTCCGTTGGTTCGCTGGTCCACTTTGTTCACAAAACACAAAATATTGTGCATTTTTCCCTTGAGTTTTCGATTTTCACACATTATCTTGTGGCTGAGCATTCCACAGAGCATGAGGGGATGGGCAATTGGCTGAAGAGTGGCGTCGTTCCTGGCTTTTCAGGCAATTCGGAGTCTGGGCCGGTCGTTTTCATCGGGGGGCGTTGACCCTGGGCTGGGGGCCTGGGGCCTTTTAAAAAGGAGTTGGCAATGGCAATGAAAATAGAAATCGCGAACCAATCAGTGAAGTACTTGCTGGAAGAGGGCCCCCCCAACGGAGCGGTCATCAAGGTGATTGGTGTTGGCGGCGGTGGCAGCAACGCCGTGAATCGCATGATTGCTGCTGAGGTGCAGGGCGTCGAGTTTATTGTGGTCAACACCGACCTGCAGGCGCTAAAAATGTCGAATGCGCCGGTCAAGATTCAGATTGGACAGAAGCTGACCAGCGGACTTGGCGCCGGGGCCAACCCGGAAGTGGGCCGCAAGGCCGCCCTCGAAGACACCGAGAAGATCATCGAGACGCTGGAAGGGGCCGACATGGTGTTCGTCACGGCTGGGCTGGGCGGCGGCACGGGCACCGGCGCGGCACCCATTCTGGCTAGCCTGGCGGCCGAGCTCGGCGCCCTCACCGTGGCGGTTGTAACCAAGCCTTTCGGCTTCGAAGGCAAGAAACGCCGTATGCAGGCCGAACAAGGGCTGGCAGAGTTGAAAGAGTGCGTGGACACGGTGATCACCATCCCTAATGAGCGACTGCTGCAAACCGTGCAGCGTGGCACTAGCTTGCAGGATTCCTTCCGCATTGCCGACGATATCCTGCGCCAGGGAGTGCAGGGCATTTCCGACATTATTCAGATTCCCGGCATCGTAAACGTCGACTTCGCTGATGTGAAGGCTATCATGCAAGGTATGGGCATGGCGTTGATGGGCACAGGAACTTCCCGCGGCGAGAACAGGGCTGTCGAGGCGGCCCAGAAAGCCATTTCATCACCGCTGTTGGAGGAGGCTTCCATACAGGGTGCCCGTGGTGTGCTTATGAATATTACGGGTTCCGGCCGTCTAGGAATGCACGAGGTGGACGAAGCCGCCAAGATCATCCAGCGCGCGGCCGACGAGGAGGCGAATATCATCTTTGGGACGGTGCTGGACGAGGACATGGGGGACGAAGTCAAGATCACGGTCATTGCTACCGGATTCGACAAAAAGGACGCTCGCCCTACCCTTGAAGCTTTCCCCCCGCGGGTTGAGGCTCGAGTCGTCGAAGTGCGTCCCGAACCCGTACCACTGGTTCAGGCCGCCAAAGCCAACGGCAGCTCGATTGTCGTGCCCATGCAAGAGACCCTGTCGCCGCCCTCGAGCCCAATCAATAAGAACGACCTGGAGGTTCCGGCCTTCTTGCGGAGAAAGCTGGCGGAGTAAGGTTCTTCCGCCGGCTCCCGCAAGGGTTTCCGCTCAAGGATCATCGGAGCGTTCGTTGCGACCTTCAACCCGATCAGCACAGGACTGGGAGTTTGAGAGGGAGAGCCGGCTCCCAGCTCTGTCGTGGTCCGGCTTCGTCGTCGTCCAGGATGCTGGCTCCCACATTCCAGAATGAACTCTTGAAGTGAGGCCAATCCCTTCCGGGTTGGCCTTTTGTTCTTATGGCCGCGGTCAAGATCACGAGGCAGGTCCTGCAGTCCATCGTGCGGCACGCTCAGGCGGAAGCGCCGCGAGAATGCTGCGGGCTGCTCATGGGAGACTCCGACATCGTCACACACCATCGGCCCATGCACAATGCGCTGGAAAGCGAAGTGCGTTACTCCATGGAGGCTCGAGAACTCTTCCAGTTTTTCAAGGACCTCCGAGCTGTAAATCAGAAGCATCTAGGAATCTACCACTCCCACCCTGCCTCCGAGGCTTATCCCTCGCCGGCGGATGTTCGGGAATCCTTCTACCCCGACTGCGCCTATTTCATTGTCTCCCTCAAAGATCCCCGTTCACCGCAGATCTGCGCTTTTCGGATTGAGAACCCTGTCATCGAAGAGCTGGAAATCATCGAAGTTGGCTAAAACCAGGAACCTGACCCGGACAAGGCGGACCCGAGGAGCCCCTTTTCGACTGGATCCCTCGTCTTACCCGCGAAGGCGGGAATCGTGCGCCTGAGAGCGCATTTGGTCAGAGAGGTGGAAGTCCTCTTCAGGTACGCCCTCTCCGGCCTGTAACCGACTGCTACTGCGTCGCCGTGAGGCGGGGTGGGGAGCCCAGGAGGTGAACGATCAGTCCGCAGGATAACGAACGCGATTCGGCCTGAAAGCTGGCGAGCCTGCGATTCAGTGGCGAAGCCCGGACCCACGCGAGTGGGAAGCCCGACACGCTGAGGGGTAGGGTGAGAAAGCGATGGCGGGAGCCCAAGGGTGGTTGGCGGCGGAATGATCGGAGGGCCAGATGCGTGAATCAGGGAGACCTGTTCGCCAAAGAGACGGTGTTCATGCAGCGACCGAAGAGCCGGGCGAACAGGAGTCAGAGCCTCCATAGTAGCGGTGAAGTCCCGTAACGGGGATGGAGCCAAGGGAGGCAGGAAGGTGGATGCGTAACGGTGGTCGAGACAGAAGCTCAACCAGCGCCAGTGCCCTCGGGCTAAGCAAGCTGGAGCGGCTTCAGCAGTTGCAAGGCTGAAGACACTGTGGCGATCAAAGTTAGGCATGTTGACGACCCGGGTCGGGAGAAACGGGCAGTCACCGTTTCGTTGCTTGTCAGCCGGAATCTCTTTCCGATGATGAGACAATTCGTCAATCCCTAACCAGGTAAAACCACCGACTGGAGAGCCGTATGCGGGAGATCCGCTTGTACGGTTCGGAGGGAGGGGGAGCAGTACGCTCTCCCTACCCCTATCCGTGTCTTCCTAGGTGAAGTCTGGATTCCGCTCGCCGGAATGAGGGGGAATGCAAGGCTATTTTCTGCACGCGCCGGACATCCTGTCCTGCTGGAATTGTTTGTTGTGGGTGTGGCCCCGCTAATTCCCTATAATCTCCCTGATCGATTCGAACCATGAACCTGCAAACCTCCAGCTTGGAGCTTCCGCTCAGATACCGAACTCCCGAGTGTTGGGCGGAACAGGTGTTGCGGCATCCTCTCGCCTTGCTCAACGACCATGCCTACCTGGAGAAGAAAGCTGCCTCCAATGCGCTGGAGCTTATGAACCGATGGCCGGAGCCGGTGTGCCCAGAGGGCTGGGTTGCCACGTTGGCGTCGATTGGCCGCGACGAAGCGGCGCATCTCCACTCCGTGACTCGCCTACTGGCCCAGCGCGGTGGCAAGCTGGAACGACTTCACAAGAATCCCTACGCGCACGACCTCCGCGAGCTGGTGCGCAAGGGTGCCGGCGCCTGCGAGTTGCTGGATCGCTTGCTGGTCTCAGCCCTCATTGAAGCGCGCTCTTGCGAACGCTTTGACGTATTGTCGCGAGCCTGCGCGGATTTGGAACTGGCCCGGTTTTACCGCAGCCTGTGGGCTTCCGAGTTCGGCCACTACACGGCATTTTTGCGTTTGGCAGAAGAGATTGTGCCGGAGCGGGAAGTGGAAGAGCGCTGGGGCGAGACGGTTGAAGCAGAAGCGCGCATTATCGCCAGCCAGCCTGCCGGACCGCGCATGCATAGCGGACTCGAATCAACCTAAAAACCAAAGCAAGAAAACCACCGCAGAGGCGCTGAGACGCGGAGAGCTTCTTGGAAGGTCAGCCAGCAGTCAGCGATTCAGTATGGGTTTGGTTCCAGCTTTTGACCCATAGTGTAGCCACGTTTTCGCTCACCCTTTTGGTGAGAGCGAAATTGCAACGGTCTCACTTCCTCTGCGGTCATTTGAGCTGCCGATTCAAGGCTAAAGGCTTTGGTTGTGTTCTCTTGACTATATAATCAGTTTCTGTCGCAAGAGTCGGGAAGCAGCACGGGTGTGGAGTTGAGCCCCAATGCGATTCTCGGCTCCCCTCGCCCCAACGGGGAGAGGGGGTCGGGGGTG
>JAKEER010000157.1 GCA_022616615.1 Acidobacteriota bacterium | reverse complement strand
GTATTCAACGCAGCCACCGACAAGACACGATTCAACCGGTCGACCACCGCCGCGGGTGGATTCGGCTCTCCGGCCAGCACCTGCACCCGAGCCTGAAGGCCCATCATCAATAGGGCTGCCGGCATTCCCTTCCCGCAGACATCACCCACCATCACCGCCACACGGCCGTCGGGATAGGCGAGAAAGTCATAATAGTCGCCACCCACGGTGCGGCACGAAGCGTTGAAGCCTGCCAGCTCGAGGCCGGAAACCCGCGGTGCGCAGGCCGGCAAAAACTGCCGCTGGATTTCCGCAGCCTGTTCCAGCTCGCCGGCCAGACGGCGGCGCGCGTGTTCCAATTCAGCCAAGCGCTCGCGCTCGATTCGGATGGCCGCCACGTTCGCCATCACTGTCAGCAAACTCAGATCGTCGCTGGAGAACTCACGCAGCCAGTGCGACGTGTCTACGTAAATCAATCCAATCACTTGGTTGTCTGTCTGCAGAGGAACCGCCATCAACGCGCGCACACCTTGTGAAACGATGCTCTGCATGGAGCGGAAGGCCTCTTCGTCTTGAACATTGCGAATCAAGAGCGAGGTCTTTTCATTCAGCACCCGGTCGCGCACAGTTGTACTAATGCGAAAGCCGTTTCCGCGCGAGGCCTGAACCGCCAGCTGGCTGCCTTCGAGCGTCATCAGGACGCCCCGCTCAGCTCCGACCGCTTCGATAGACAGATCGAGGATCACTTCAAAGAGCTCTTGCAACGGTCTCCCCAACGACAATTCCCGCCCTGCTCTGAGAAATGCCGCCTGCGGAGTTTTCCATTGTTCCGAAGTCCGGCCGCGGTCAGGCTTGGCGGAAATGGTCTGGCTGGAAATTAAGTCATTGAGGGACGTGCTGAACGTTTGAGCAGAACTAATGTCGGTCCTCGTTCGGTCGAAAACGATCGAAACCTGCGGCACCTTCTCTGGCTGGGGCTCGAAGACCACCGTCAGGAGGCTGGCGGTGATTCGGTCGCCGGGAGACAGGAGATGCTTCGACTGGATACGCAGGTCATTGAGAAACGTCCCGTTCTTGCTACCCAAGTCGCGAACTGTCCAGGCGTCGTTGTCTCTCTCCAAGGCCAGATGCTGGCGAGACAGCCCTGAGTCTTCAGGAAATCCGAAATTGTTTTCGTTGGATCGCCCGAGCGTCCAGCGCTTATTTTCGAGCTGAACTCTTTTGGTTTGGCCGCTGGGAAGGGTGATGAGGACTTCGCCGGTCATCAGAGTGGCTTGAAAGTGAAGTGGGAAAGCCCCACCTGGTCTCGGCCGGGGATGAAGAGTCCGAACTTGCCCAAAACTGGATCGCTGCCGGGCAACTTCAGCTCATCCAACGTCGCCCAGGCTTTGCCGTCATGAATGCGATGAGTGATGGTGTTGTCGGTCACCGAGACCTGCAACGCATAGGTGGTTTGCTTTTGGTAGGGATGAGGCACTTTGATGGTGAAACCTTTTTTGCCGTTGCGAACCACTGTTCGGTTCAGTGACTTCGCCTCCATCTCAAACAAGCAATAATTCTTTTCATCACGGTAATTCACCACCCACTGAGCCGACTTGCTCTTGCGCCAGAGCGTCAATGAATAGAAACCTGCCTTAGCAGGGAGGTTCGACAGGACAAAATTCCCGCCGCGGCGCACCAGCCAGTCGCCTTCAATGTTCCATTCGTTGGGTCGTTCCCAGGCGGCCTTCCAGTCCTGAGGCGACTCCTTTACTGCCTGCAGCTCCAGGACTACCTCACGGGTCTTGCCTGCTTCGACGGCGGCCGGCACGGTGGCCTTCGCATAGCCGGGAGCGGTCACGGTTAACACATATGGCCCTTCCAGCAAGTCCAACCGGTCTTCCATCACTGGGCGCGCGGCCAGGTCAGCAGAGCCTTGAATGCTCACCTGGGCGGTTGAAGGCGAGCGCTTCAGAACCAGAACGCCGAGAGTGGGCTTCAGGGGAACCTCTTCGCGGGGAGCGACCGACTTTGCGGAAGCTAATGAAGGAGTTTCTGACTTGCTCTTGACGACTGCAGCCTGGGCGGGCGGGTGCGCTTCGGGAGAGGGCGCAGCTGTTTCCAGCATTCCAGCGGCCAGTGGCTTAAGATTGATCTCCACCGGAGAAGCCTGCATTCCTTCGCTCAGGTTCGTGGAAACAGTGCCTGGCTCATATCCTTCCAGTTCGGCTCTCACCTCGTGGGCTCCAGCCGGCAGATTGAGGCTCAAATTCGAGGCGCCCCGCGCCTCTCCGTCGACCAGGATTCTCGCGCCCGGCGGGGTCGTTCTCACTTCCAGAGAGATGACGGCGACCGCCGGAGGCGCTTGAGGCACCGAGCGCTTCCAGAAAAATAGGCCAATCGCTGCCAGAACCAAAAGACAGGCAGCAGCTCCAGGCCAGAGCCACCGCCTTGCCGGTGAGGCTTCGACCTCTTCGTGAGGTGTGTCAAAGCCAGTGGCCACTGCGCCTGCCAGCTCTGGTGGGGCGGCCCGAACCGGAGCTTCGGCTGCGGCCGATGCCGAAAGGCTTTGAGGCATGGGCTCCATTTCACTGTCCCGGCTCCCGCCATTGCCGGCCACGGCCGAGCCGCCATTCATTTCGCCGCGAGTTAAAGATGTAGTGGCTGAATTCCTGGCCGGCGCGGTAGCGGCTTCGCCCACTTGCAGGGCTGGCTGAGCGGCCGTCCCAGCCGTCAGAGGGTCGAATTGGGCCGGGGACGCGGCGACATCTGGCGTCGCCGCAAAAGTCGAAGTCAGGTTCATTTGGCGCTGCTCAATCGCCAGTGTAAGCGTTTGAAACTCCTCATCGCCCGAGTGCTGGCTGGCGATGGAACGGGCGCGCTCCAGATTGGTCTGCAGCAGGACCGGGTCGGTGATGGTTGAAGCGTCGCGCGTCAGGTGTTTGAGCTCCTCCAAACTGCGGCGGCGGGATTCGCCAATCCCCTTGTTCAATGTGGCCAGCAGTTGAGCGAGGCGAAGCTCATTGGGGTAGGCGGCCAGACCCTGCTCCACGGCCGACTTGGCCGCGATCAAGTCGCCTGAAGCTTGCGCCTGGCGCGCTTGCGAGATGTGGCGGCTCACAAACTCCTCCCGCCGATTGTCGGCGGCGAGAGTCCGCAGGCTCAGGGCGAGGCTGTGTGTAGCATCCAGGTCCAAGGCCCTCTGGATGAACGGCTCGGCGGCACGCCAGTCTGTGTCTACCAGCGCGCGAGCCTGTTCTGCCAGCGTGTTAACGAGGACGGCTCGAATCACCGGATTGCGGTCGTCAAGCTGCTGGGCGCGCGCCAGGATCTCCAGCCCTTCTGCAGTGCGCTTCGTCGCGCACAACTGCTGTCCCTGCGCCAGCAGATCGCGAGCCTCAGCCGCCCGCGCCAGGCCCTGAGAAACCAGTCGTTCCACTTCGCCCAGTTCAGAATCTTGGGGAAACTCGGCTTGAGCCAGCTCGAGAAGCTCGCTGGCTCGCGCATACTCGCCTGACTCAAGATGCAGATCGATTTGCTCAACCCAGCGGGCTTTTGCCGACGACCGGATTTGCAGCTCGCGCCGCTTGACCACGCGGTCGATCTCGACGTTCAGGCCGGGGTAGGGACTGTAGATGGTTCTGAGGATTTCCCACTGAGCTAACGCTTCTCCATACTGGCCCTGCTCTTCGCACAAACGCGCCTTCGCAGCGATAGAGTTGACTAGGTCGCGCTTGTCTTTCATCAGGCGGAGGGCCGGAGCGAAATAGGCCTCTCCCGGAAAACGGTCAGCAGCTTCCTTCAAGATGCTCACCCGCCGGTCCAAATCGGGCTCAGCTTCCACGCGGCGGTTGATTTCTGCAATCTGCCCCGACAGCTCCTGCCGCTGCTGCTCGTCAATGTCGAACTTCAGTGCCTGAAACAGCGCGTCGTTAGGGTACTTGGATAAGTGCTGATCGCACAGGGCGGAAGCGGCCGCAAAATTTCGCTCGGTGAGTTGCGTGCGCGCTTCGGCGTAGGCTTGATTGATAGTGTCGTGCTCGGAGCGAACTTGGTTGTAGAAGTTTTGGTATAGCGTGCCGCTTTCAGGAGCGATCACGTCGGGGGCGCGGCGATCCAGATCGAGTACCTGCTGGAGCTTGCTGAGCGCAGCGCTCACCTCTCCGTTCTGCCACACGCGCAGCGCAGCCTGGTAGAGATCCTGCTTCTGCTGCCTCACTCTAAGATACTCCTGCTCGCGGCGGCTCACTTCGGAAAAGAGCTGCAGCGCGGTGGTTTCGCTCGGTCGGAGCTGCAAGACGTTTTGCAGCGCTTCGCGCGCGTGCGCGAAGTCGCATTGGTCGATGTGCTGCCGCGCCAGGCGGAACCAGTCGTCGATCTTATCCTCAGTGCGGCGGCTTTCCGCGGCAGCCTTAAGGCTGAGCGCTTCCGCATTGCTGCCGTCCAACTGCAAAACCTCCTGGAGTTTCTGCAAGGCCAGCGGGTACTCCTGCTCTTCCAGTCGCGTGCGCGCACTCTGCAGCAGTTGCTGGATGGTTTTTTGCCGCATCACCTGGTGAATTTGCAGGTGCAACGAAGAAATGGCGGGGTCAATGTGACCTTCCGCCTCCAACTCGCTAAGAATTTCGGAAGCAAACTGATGGTCGTTTTGCTCAAACGCCTTTCGGGCACGCTCGACGCGGGGCTGAATCCGCGCCAGGTCGAACATTTCAACCGCCTCGTTGCGCAACGACTTCACCAGGATTTCCGCAAACTCCCGCGCTGAAGCAAAGCGGTGCCACGGCTGTTTCGCCAAGGCCTTATGAATCACCCGGCTAATCGCCTGGCTGATGGCCGGATTGAAGTCGGAAACGGGGGGTGGAATCTGACGCAGGATCGCCTCGACCATCTCGCTTTGAGTGCGCGCCTGGAAGGGACGCCTCAGCGTGAGGGCCTCGTACGCGACCACACCGAGCGAAAATACATCCGAGAGCGCTGAAAGTGGCTTCATCTCAATCTGCTCGGGTGCCATGTAGGCCAGCGTTCCCTTTAGACTCATCGTCGTGCGGGTGTCGACAATATGCGCGACGCCAAAATCGATGATCTTGACGGAATCGTCCTCCATCACGAAGATGTTGCTCGGCTTCAGATCGCGATGCACCAGCCCGCGCTCATGGGCGGCTTGAAGCCCGCGGCAAATCTGTGCCACGATCTCCACTACCCGTTCGACAGTGAGCCGCTGGCTTGAGCTGTGAATTAGGCTCTCCAGCGTGGCACCCGGCAACAAGGGCATCACGAAGTAAGGCTTGCTGCCGCCGTTTTCCTCAAACTCACCCAGGTCGAAAATCTCGATGATGTTAGGGTGGGCCATCGACGCCAGCACGCCACACTCTTTGTGGAATGTCTCGAGTGCGGCTGGGTCGGGAATGTCACGAATGGTCTTGAGGGCAACGTCCCGCCGGATCAACGAGTCGTAGGCCTTGTAGACCACACCCATACCGCCCTGGCCAAGGATCTCTTTGATCTCGTAACGGCTCTTCAGCTTCACCTGAGCTGCCATAGGAAATTCACTCGTGGGAGGTCTCCTCAATTGCTGTGAAATGGGCTTGCGAGTGGAGGGTGGACCCGGCCTGCCGGATGGGAAAGCCCTCCCCCATTTGTGCCAAACGCTGTCAACATACTTTTGGGTTTCGGAAGCCCAGAGGCAGGCGCGATGGGAATTTTGGGGCCTGCCGCGCAGTTTGTCAATCCCATTTCCAGACGGAACAGGGTTCGGTCAACCTCAGAATCACAGCTTTGAGCCAACCGTCTGGCGTAAGCCAGTGATTGTAGGTGCTGGCCGGTTACCCTTCGGCTGCCGCCGGTGGTTGGTTTAGAGCGACGACTTGACGGGGCCCCAATGTCGGAAGGTGGAGGATGAACGCTTCATCCAGTCTCCATGAGGTGAGCTTCCAGGGACTCAGTAAGTTCGAGTATCCTGCGTTGGGAACGCTCAGCAAGATTGCCAATAACTGCGCATCTCGGCTACGACCTGCGCAACCGCGCGACAGTTTCGAGATGATGCGTTTGGGGGAAGAGGTCCAGTAGATCCAGAGAAACGATTTCATAATGGCAAGACACTAGGATTCTCAAGTCGCGGGCCAGCATGGAGGGGTCGCACGAGACATAGACGAAATCACGGGCGGCCAGACCGGCAACCTCTTGGACGGTCTCTTTGAGTAGACCGGTCCGCGGAGGATCGATCAGCAGAAGGTCTGCTTCCCCAAACGGCAACGGGCGGGCTTTGAGAAGGTTTGCCAAGTTCCCTAGGTAAAGCTGGCAGTTCTCGATCCCGTTTTCGCGAAGGTTCTCCCGCAAGTCGGCGATGGCCGCCGGGTTGCCCTCCGTTAGCTCTAGTTGCTCAAAGCTCTTCGCCAGTGGAAGAGAAAAGAAGCCTACGCCGCTGAACAATTCTAGCGCCTTCTTCCCTGCATATCCTTGTGTGGCTGCATTCTGCAAAGTGGCCAGCATGGAATCGTTCACTTGAAAGAAGGACCCGTGGCTCACGCGGTACCGGAAACCGCCTGCGGTCTTCGAGACAAACCCTTTGCCAGCGACAGCGTGGCTTCGGCCCGCAGAATCGCAGAGGGAAACACGAAAGCCCTGCTCCTCAAGAGAGCTTATTGCAGACTGGATCGGGCCCGCTGCATCCCTCAGGCCAGGGGGCATGTCGCGCAAGCTCATTGTGATAAGGCATTCTTGATCATCGCCCAGAAAAGCTTCCAGCTCCTCAAGGCGTCCGGCGACTTGCGGCATGCTTTCCAGCACCTGGCGAAGAACTTCCAACCGCTCCCACAACCGGCCAGACGCGATGAGACAGGCATCCACCGCGCACACCTCATGAGAACTTACTTTGTAGAAACCCCAGGACAGGCAGTCGCCCGACTGGACCAGCTTGAGCTGTAACCGGTTGCGATAACCAACCTGGGGCGAGGCGTGCAAGCGGATTCGAGAGGTATCCACCTGGATCTTTCCGATGCGCCGCAGCGCGTCCAGCAGCAGGCCTTGCTTAGCGGCAAGCTGCTGCGAATAGGACATCTGTTGGAAATCGCATCCGCCACAAGAACCAAAGTAGGGGCAAGGAGGCGAAACACGCTCTGGCGAGGGGTGCAGCAGACGAGAGTCCAGCACTTCAAGGTAGCCCTTGCGGTCACGGTAGCGCGTAACTTCCACCGTGTCTCCCGGAACAGTTAACGGAGCGAAAACAGCCTGTCCGTCATGAAACGCAATGCCCCGGCCGCCAGGCACGATGCGCTGGATGTTGATGGCAAAGGGGGTTTGCATGAAGAGATAGCCGTGGCCGAGATAACTTGGAAAAGACCCTGGCGGCGAGCCTGCCAGGTCTTGGGGTTGCGCTTTGCGTGGAAACAAGCAACGACGACGATTGCCGTGGGTCTTACTCGATAGAAGATGCCGTAGGGGAAGCGCCGCAGCCAAGCTCGGCGAGTCTGCCTGCGGATGACAGGGAACCGTTCGGGATGGTTGGCGATGACTTCAAGCTGGCGTTCGATGGCCTCGAGGAACTCCACTCCCAGTCCCAAACGCTCTTCCTTGTATCAACGATAAGCGTCCTCGATATCGGACGCAGACTGCGGGTCGAAGAACAACGGGCAAGCTCACCGTTTTCCCCGGATCTGCATGAGAACTTGCTCCCAAGGAATCCCGTCTGCTCCGTCGTGCTCCATCTCGTCAAGGCGGCGATCCAACTCTGTCTCTTGAGCCTGAGTAAGCCCGATCAGCTGTGAATCAGCATGAAGGCTCTCCCAGAGTTCTTCAATCAAGTCGAGGGGTTCCTCCGGTGTCAAGCGACTGATGTCAATGTCTGAATTCGGCATGTCCTCAGTCTATCATTCGGGTCAAGATTCTTGCGAGTGTTGTCGGTATCCGATACGGCTTCTGGCAACCGGATCCGTAGCGCAAGCGCGCAGCTTTCCCGCCGGTCTGCGTTCGACTAGTGTAGTGTCCCTTAAATAACTTGACAGACTTTCTGACGATTGCGATGGTATTCACCGATGACCTTGCCCTCCGACAACTTCAGCGCCGCAAACAGCG
>JAKEER010000845.1 GCA_022616615.1 Acidobacteriota bacterium | reverse complement strand
TGAGGGTCTTGAAACAATCGCCAGAACATTCCACCGTGTGTTCGCCCCCTCACCCCTAGCCCCTCTCCCGCGTTGGGGAGAGGGGAACCGAAGTCTGTTTCGTTTGTGGGGGACGAAGAGTCTCGTCACTATATTCTGTAATCCTCAATAAGAGTTAGTTTCCCAGCATTGAAACGTAGTGTGGTTAGATCTCCTTACTGGTGAGAGCGAAAATGCGAGGATGGCACGTCTTGCTTGATGTTTCTCCGCGTCTCTGCGGTGATTTGAACTGCCGATTTCAAGGCTTCAGGGCCGGGTTTTTTTTACCCTCAGCCTTCGGGTGTGACAAGACCAACGCGGATGGCGTAACGCACCAGGCCGGCAACATGTGGATATCGAGCCTTTTCATCAACTGCGCCCGTAGCCCTTCCCGGGCCATTTCAAAGACATTCAGACTGGCGCTGCCGGGCGCCAGCTCCAGGTATTTACCGGTTCGGCCGTGGGTGTAGAGAATGTCATCCTTGTGATTGATGATGACGCACGGCGCGCACGGCGGTGCGTATTTGTCGAGCAGCGCCTTTTCGGCCACTTCCGAAACACTCGTTCGACGCACAGGGCTAGGGGCGGCGCACGCCGTAGCAATTTCCGAAATCACGGCCGAAGAAGCCCGCCTGATGGGGAGCGGCGGGCACCGGGCACCGGGTCACAGCGTAGAGGCCCCTCACCCCCTGTGTCGCGTTGGGAAGAAGGGGGCCGAACTTCAATTCTTTCGATGCACCGACCAGCTCCCATCCCGCTTGGCGGCACCCACTCAAAAAGGATGAAAGCTCCTCGTCATCGGCTTTGAGTACGGGGACGACGAGTACAATTCTTAGAGGCTCCTTCCCTCCCGCTAGAGCAATATTGAACAGATTTCCCTTCTCTCTGAAGCCACGATATGATTTGGTCGCTATCTTCATTTCTGGGGTGATGCCATGCATATTGCTTCTCTCAAACAACTGTATATCGAAGAACTCAGTGATCTGTACGACGCGGAGAGTCAGATCCTGAAGACCTTGCCCAAAATGATCAAGACCGCTTCCAGCCTGGGTCTTCGTAAGGGATTCACGCAACACCTGGAAGAAACCAAGACTCATTTGGAGCGCCTCGACCAACTGTTTGATGACATGGGCGGACGGCCAAAAACCCGGAAATGCAAGGGAATGCGTGCCATCCTGGAGGAAGGCGAAGAAATCCTTAACAGCGGCGCGCATGCGGAGCTTCTGGATGCGGCCATCATCGCGGCCGCCCAGCGCGTGGAGCACTATGAAATCGCCGGCTACGGTTGCGTTCGCGCTTATGCCGGATTACTGGGTGACAACGATGCCGCCGAGATGCTGCAGGTGACTCTGGACGAAGAAAAGATGACGGACCATACTTTGACGGAGCTGGCGAAGCAAATCAATTTCCAGGCCCTCGAAGCAAACCGGGAGCCAGGAACGACCTTAGCGCCGGCTAGACGGAGGAAAGCTGGCAGAGCTTGAATCGCCGCTGCATCTCCCAAAGAGTTTCATGGCCATGCGAAAACGATTCAAATGGCTGGCGCTGGCGGCGTTGATTCTGATCGCGGGTTTCTGCTTCTATCGTCTCCAATTTCACCAGCCATTACGCGAGCTGACACATAGTGAGTTTCTGGCAGAAGCCCGCAGCGGGCGTTGGGCGGAAGTGCATATCAGCGAAACTGAGCTGGTTGGTCTGGCTCGGCCCGAAAAGAGCGGCGTTGCTGTCCGGGCGGTTTTCGCCCGCCGTTTGCCGGGCGTTGAGCTTTCGGGGTTTCTGAAAGAGCTGGAAACATTGAAAATTCCCGTGGCAGCGGCCAAAGACAGTAGCGCTGCCTGGACGGCTGCGCTCGGTTGGTTCTTTCCATTGGTTTTGCTATTGATGATTGCGTCCCTGGTGGTTTGGCGCACACGGCATAGCACGGGAGGATTGCTTTTGAGTGGGAGCGATCACGGCAAGATTTATGACCAGTCGAGTGCAGCCAAAGTGACGTTCGACGACGTGGCGGGCGTCGATGAGTCCAAAGCCGAGCTGGTCGAAATCGTCGACTTCCTCAAAAACCCCCAAAAATACCAACAGCTGGGCGGAAGGATTCCCAAGGGTGTCCTGCTGGTCGGTCCTCCGGGCACAGGCAAGACCTTGCTTGCCAAAGCGGTTGCCGGAGAAGCCGACGTCTCCTTCTTTTCCATATCGGCCTCTGAATTTATCGAAATGTTCGTTGGCGTTGGCGCCGCTCGTGTGCGTCACCTGTTCGAGCGCGCCAAACGCAAGGCTCCTTGCATCGTTTTCATCGACGAATTGGATGCTATCGGCAAGTCTCGTTCCGATCGCCGGCACAGCGGCAGCCACGACGAACGGGAGCAGACGCTCAACCAGCTGCTGGTGGAGATGGACGGGTTCGACCCGACAAAGGGCATCATTGTCATTGCCGCTACGAACACTCCGGAGGTATTGGACCCAGCCCTGGTCCGCACAGGCCGTTTTGACCGCCAGGTACTGATTGACCGCCCGGACTTGCGAGGGCGGGAGGCGGTGCTGCGCATCCATTCGCGCCACGTCCGTCTCAGCAGCGACGTGGAGCTGCACACCATCGCGGCCAGAACGCCGGGTATGGTCGGCGCCGATCTGGCGAATATCATGAATGAAGCGGCTCTACTGGCTGCCCGGCGCGCGGCGGCGCAGGTGGAGATGCGCGATGTGGAAGAGGCCATCGACCGGGTGATGCTCGGGTTGGAAAAAAAGACGCGCGTCATGGACGAACAGGAGAAGGAGCGCGTCGCTTACCACGAAACGGGACACGCGCTGGTCGCTCTGTCGATGCGGCACGCGGATCCCGTGCATCGCGTGTCGATCATTCCTCGCTCCATCGGCGCGCTCGGTCATGTGCTGCAGCTCCCAACCCAGGAAAAATTCTTGCTCACCCAACCCGAGCTTGAGGACCGGCTGGCTGTCATGCTCGGAGGACGCGTGGCCGAAGACATTATTTACGAGGGCGTCGTTTCCACCGGGGCGAACAACGATCTGGAACGTGCCTCCGAGCTGGCGCGTCAAATGGTGACTCATTACGGGATGAGCGCCGTTCTGGGGCCGATGACCTACGGCAAAGCCCAGACCTCTCAGTTCCTGTCTCCCTCGCTGCGTGCTGAAGATCGCAACTATAGCGAACAAACCGCCGAAACCATTGACGCCGAGGTGCGCCGGATTGTTGATGAAACCTATGAACGAGTACGCGGAGTCTTGCTGCAGCGGCGGGAGGAACTGGGCCGGATCGCAGCCGAACTGATGCGAAAAGAAACCTTGAGCCGTGAAGAGCTATGGGTTTTGCTGTCACCCTCGTCTGAAATCCTGTCTGCTTGATTTACTGGGTAGGGAACCCAGGCGACAACCTCACCCGCCACTGGAAGTAACCAACCGAGCCACCCGCTCCTATGGAAAATCGTCCTCGTGCTCGTCCTCGAAGAAAAGCCGAGTACGACTAACTAGTTTCTGTCGCGAAACTCGAAGAGCCTTACTGGTTGCCGCCCTCGCGAGATTTCGGCTCCCCTCTCCCCAACGCGGGAGAGGGGCTGGGGGTGAGGGG
>JAKEER010000844.1 GCA_022616615.1 Acidobacteriota bacterium | reverse complement strand
GAAAATCCCGTACCCGGCTCGCACTACCAGCCGCTGGCTGTTTAGCGGCGACCAAGCCAACCCCACGCGCGGCGCGAAGTTGTTCTTGTCTGTCGGAAGTGCGCTGGTATCAATCCCGGCAGCGGCCAGAGCCGGCGAGGGGTTCTTGACCAATGGTTTGGCACTCACCTGGAGGTCGTAGCGCAACCCGAGGGTGAGCGTGAGATTGGGTTGCAAGCGCCATTCGTCCTCCACAAAACCGGTAAAATCGTGGACGTTTGGGTGCACCTCGGCTCCCGACGTGCCCTCGCCCGAAAAGGCTTGCAGATACTGTTCACCGGGGAGCGGCACCGGCACGCCCGCCAGGCTGCGCCCGAAACTCTCCAGGCTGAGGAAGCGGTAGTTGCCCACGAAGTTTTGGGCATTGAGGTAAGAGTTCGAATCGAGTAGGAAATCCACACCAGCTTTTAGGGTGTGCCGCCCCTTGATGTAAGAAAGCGTGTCGGACAGTTGAACCCGGTTCAACCGATTTCGCTGGGGCGTGCCGTTGGCACGGCCGATGGCGAGGACAAGCTGCCCACCCTCGAAGATGTTCGCCAGGGGGTTGGCGCTGCCGGGAACGAAGCCACCCTCGGCGTGGATGAAGGCAAAACGGAAAGCGTTAATCATTAGGGGAGAAAGTGTCGAAGTGAGAGAGGCAGACAGCACATCGTTGTCTAGAAATCCAGGGACGCTGTTCTCGAAAGAGGCCTGTGCTCCGCTCGAGGACGCGGTATCCAGCCGCTGGCGAACCCAGCGTCCCGTGAGCCAATGACCCGGAGCGATCTGCCAATCGAACTTGGTCAGGTACACATCCTGTCGGATGGGGAGTATCCAAGAAACGGCGCGGGGCATGAGGTAATCGAGCGCCTGCTGCTGAAACCCCGCCACGACTGGATCCGACGACAGTTGGAAGCCCGTCGGCAGGTTCAGAAACACGGCATTGGCCCTCTTGCTGCGCAGCCCCTCGTAGTTGAAGAAGAAGAATAGCTTATTCCGGCGAACTGGCCCGCCCACCGTGCCACCAAATTGGTTGAAGTGAAAAGGGTCCTTGGGTTGGCCGTTGAGATTGTTGACGAAGTCAGTGGCGTTCAGGGCGCGGTCACGGTAGAACCAGTACGCGGAACCGTGGAACTCATTGGTTCCGGACTTGGTGACGGCGTTGGTGACGCCGCCGCTGGCCCGCCCGAACTCGACCGAATAGGAGCTGGAGTTCACCTGAAACTCCTGCACGGCGTCCTGGCTGAAGTGATACTGGCTGGTCCCGGCATTGGGGTCGGAGAAACCCTCGCCGCCGAGTGGCTGGTCCCAGAAGGAGTCGTTTTCATCCACGCCATCCACCAGCAATGAGTTCATGGCGCGCTGGCCGGCAAAGCTCAAGCCACCGCGGATGTCGTTGGTAACCCCAGGCGTCAGCAGCACAAAGCTGATGAACTCGCGGCCGTGCACGGGCAGCTCGCTGATGGCGCGGTTGTCCACGGTCGCACTGACCGCAGTTCGGGTGGTTTCGAGGAGAGGGGGATCGTCCTCTACAACCACCGACTCCGAGTGCGTAGCGACGCGGAGCGTCAGGGGCAGATGGACCTTAGCCCCCACAGTGACGACTACTTCCTTCACAGTCAATGGCGCAAAGCCAGTGTGCTCCACGGCGAGTTCGTAGGTTCCGACTGGGAGCACTGCGAAACGGAAAAAACCTTCCTTACTCGTGGTTGTCTGGAATGTGGCCGAGGTTTGGAGGTTGCGCACCTTCACAACCGCGCCGGGGAGCACAGCTCCCACAGGGTCAGTAATACCCCCTTCGAGAGAGCCTTGGTTGCCGACCTGTGCATGAACCAAGAGAGGACAGGCTAGGAAAACCCAACAAACCAGCAGCGCTTTCTCGCTGCGTGGCCTGTCCATACGCGCCTCCCTCCACTACTTGCGCGGCTCAACCGATGGAAGTCCGGAAGTGCCATAAATGCGCCGGAGCAAATCCTGGAATCGTGGATCGGAGCGGAGCGGATCAAAATAGCTAGTCCTCAACAAGAGGATTGAGGACTCACGTTCTCGATAGGCTTGTTCCAGCCACATCAACGCCTCTTCTTTGTCGCCTAGGGCGACGCAAAGAAAGGCGATTGCAAGAGGGTTTCGCCGCCGTGCGGGCAGCGCCATTAATTCTTGCAGGATCTTCTCCGCCTCAGCTGTTTTTCCGCTAACGGCGTATAGGTATCCTAGGCCGGAGCGAGTTTGGGGCAAGCCCCCGGAGAGCTCGTCGGCCTTGCGGAGCACGGCGATGGCCTCCTCATACCGTCCCATTCTCTCGTACACAAACCCCAGCGAGACGCGCGTATTGAAATGGCTGGGATCAAGTTCGATGGCGGCCTGCAACTCTTCAATGGCGCGGTCGTATTGCCCGGTCTCGCCCAGGTACATCCCGTCTACTCTTCGGATGTTGGGATTGACAGGGTCCAGTTGCCGGGCGCGGCGGATCATGGCTTGCGCTTCATCCATTCGGCCCAAGTCGTGCAAGAAAAGAGAGTACCAGTGATAAGCGACGGAATAGCCGGGGTTGAGTTCAAGCGCACGTTGGAACTCCTTTTCTGCCCCGCCCCAATCCCAATCGTGAAAGTGGAGAATCCGGCCCAAGGCAGCATGGGCCTCGGCTGAGGTGTCGTCCAATTCCAAGGCCTTCCGCGCTGCGGCCTTTGCCTTCTCAGCAGCTTCCTTGGGGGGCTCGGTGGCCGCTAGAGATGCTCCTTGCAGGCTATAGCTGTCGGCCAAAGCGGCATAGGCAGCCGCATAGCCGGGGTCCTTTCGTATCGCTTGCTGGAAGTATTCAATCGCCTTGGTATATCCTCCCGGAGTCCGCTTGGTCATGTAATAACGGCCTTGAAGGTAAGCTTCATACGCTTCTGGATTGACCGGAGGCGCGTTCGCCAGGCGGGTTTGTTCTTGAGGTGTCAGCTCAACCCGAATCTCGGTAGCGATAGCTCGCGCCACATCCGCTTGCATCAGCAAGATGTCGCCCAGGTCGCGCTCGTAGCTGGCAGCCCACAAATGCCTGTCGGTCGGAGCGTGAATTAGCTGGGCTGAGATCCGCACGCGATTCCCCGACCGCATCACCGTGCCTTCCACCACGCCATCGACGCTCAACTCCTGCGCGATTTCCGGCAGAGACTTATTGGTTCCCTTATATCGCTTGGCGGAGGTCCGGGAAATGACGCGCAGCTTCTTGATCTGGGCCAGGTCGGTAATCAGGGCATCTGTCATCCCGTCGGCAAGGTAGTCCTGTGCAGGGTCGCCCGATACGTTTTCCAGCGGCAGCACCACGAGAGATTCAATGTGAGGAGGATTGACGCGAGTCAGCAGCCAGTCGCGCCAGCCGCCGACGTTCAATCCGAGCAGCGCCGCCAGGAGCGCAACCAACGCGGCGGCCCCCAAAGCCAGGTAGGCCATTCGGAACCGGCGGCTGGGGACCTGCTGCTTCGGAGCGGCAACCACCTCAGCGCCTGCGATCTCTGCGCCTGGTACACCCACAGCCCCCTCCACCGGAGCGACGAAGCGATAGCCTCGCCGGGGCAGGGTTTCAACGAATCGCGGTGCATCCGCCGAGTCACCCAGCGCCTCCCTAAGTCGGTTGATGGCGTTGTTGAGCCCGTGATCAAAATCTACAAAGGTATCCGCCGGCCAGAGCTTCAGCCTCAATTCTTCCCGAGTAACCAACTGGCCCGGGCGTTCGAGCAGCATCGTCAGGATCACGAAAGGCTGGTCCTGTAGTTTAATTTTCAAACCGTGTTTGCGAAGTTCGCTTGCTTGTAAGTCCACTTCAAAAGCTCCAAAGCGAATGGCTTTTGAAGTCTGTGGGATGACTCTCACG
>JAKEER010000843.1 GCA_022616615.1 Acidobacteriota bacterium | reverse complement strand
CTGCGCCATGTGTGCGCCACCCAAAGAATCACACACGACTTAACAGAGTGCTACTAAGTAGTAGTCTAGTTGCAACCTTTATTTATTGACGCTGCCTAAGCGCACGCTCCCTGAAGGCCTTCGAACCTCGACACCCCTCCAATGTGGTTCACGCCCGTTGATTCAGGCGTTGACCAGGCTTGAGGCGCGGCTGGCCGGACTTCAAGCCGGAGGAGAAGATGGTTGTCCCGGTGGGCACCGATATTCTGGCCGGGTACGCAAGCCGGTACAAGCTCCCGGGCAACCGCTTTGTCGCGGTCACGGTGGAGCGTGGCAAGCTGTTTGTCCAGCCTCCGGGGCGTGAGGGGGGAAAGTATGAGTTTCACCCGCAGTCCTCGACGTCTTTCTTCTCCCTAGAGGGCAGTCTGGCTTCCCTCCACCATCACGTTCGTGCAAGGCGGCATGATGTGGGGTCCAAACACCAGGGCGGAAAGGGAACAGGCCGCACCCACCGCCGGGCGCATCGGCCGTCCGGTTCGAGTGGTCAGCCTCGGCTTCCGCAACAAGCCGTTCGACCTGATACAGGACACAGTGGACCGCGAGGCGGCCAAAGGGACTGACATCGTGATCCTGCTGAAGACTTGGCGCGGTCAGAAGGATGGCACCGCTGAGCCTGTGGACGGGCCGACAGTGACGGCGAGGGCCACCCTCGCCAGGAAACACCGGACCTACATCGTGTGCCCGATTGACCGGATGGAGGGCGAGGGAAGGCTGAATTCGACGGTGCTGCTCGACCGGCAAGGCAACGTTGTATCCATCTACAACAAGGTCTTCCCCAGCCGTCAGCGGGGTCAGACTCTCATGCTGCGCATCGCCCCCTATGGGACTGGTTTTTTTGAGGGGACTTGGCCGCCGGCCCGCTGTTTTGAGGCTGACTCTTGACTTTGACGGAGCCTTGGAGGCACTGGAAGTGCCATAGACAGACTCTCTTCGCCGAGGGATGGGGATTCCTCCTTCTCTTCGCTGGGGCAGCACCGCGCTGAATGCCGGAACACGCTGGCTGGGGGCTTTCCAAACCCTCATGGAGAATCTGATGGATCGAGAGCGATTTCACTCGGTGTTGACAGGACAGCGCATCAGCAGGTTCGTCGGACTGTTGGTGTGCGCACTCCTGCTGCCTGTCAGGGGAGTGGGTAACGAACTTCCTGCAGGCTACTACCGCTTGATGGATTCCAAGATTCGTGCTGTTCAAGATCACCTGGCTTCCGAAAAAGCCACAGATCTGCCGACGCTGGAGTCTACGCCCGGCTGGCGTCACTTCCCGCACGCCCTGCTGGCGGCCGCAGTTCTTTTTGCCAAAAAACACCCTGCCAACATGCGATACCAGGATCCAGAAATGTTGGGCTTGGCAGAAAAGATCGGAGACGTGCTGGCTGCGGAAAATCAGAAAGGAAAGTTTGCAGAACGGTTGGACCATCATCGAGACCTTTATATGTGGGTGGAGTCCTATAGACTCCTGGAGCAACGGCTCTCGAAAGATCGGCGTCTTCTCTGGCGAAACGAGCTGGAAAAGAATCTCCAAGCACTCGCGAATGTGGTAGCCCAACGGGCGGATTGGCCCGCCTACTATGGGCCGTTTTTGATCACGTCGCCAAATCATTTTTCTCTGTGGTCCTCCACGCTCTATTTGGCCGGTCGCGTTTTTGGCAACTTGGGTTGGGAAAATCTGGGGGCCCGCGTCATGCATCGGTTCGCGGCACAGGAGCAGTCGCCGGATGGTTATTGGGGCGAGCACGACAACCGGGGACCCACCACGGGTTATGACTATTTGACTTTGACAGGAGTGGCACTCTACTGGGAGCACAGCCGGGACACTGCTGCCTTGGAAGCCCTCCGGCGTTCCACCAACTTCCACAAATACTTCACTTATCTGGATGGCACGCCGGTAGAAGTGATCAACGACCGAAACCGTTATTGGGAAGTGAGTCCCTGGGGCCACTTTGGATTCTCACATTTCCCTGATGGGCGGCGTTACGCGGAGTTCTTGACGGCGTCCTTTGAGAAAAATCGTTTAAGCCTGGAGTCATTGGGCCGAATCGCCCAGAATGCGCTGTACTACCATGAGGGCCCCACCGAGCCGATTCCCCAGGACCTTCCGAACTACCAATATCGAATGCATGAGCCAGCGGGAATACGCAAGACGGGACCCTGGATCGTCTGCCTGTCGGGTTTGACGAGCACTCGGGCCGTGACGAATCAGTTTTTTCTCGACCGTCAGAGCCTCCTCAGCATTTTCCATCAGAGGCTGGGGCTTGTTGTGACGGGAGCCAATTCCAAACGCCAACCGGAGTTGGCAACCTTTTGGGAGAAGATTGATGGAGAGATGTTTCATCTGCCTCAAGCAGGCAAGCTCCGGATGGGTGACGAGAAGGATCAATTGGGCGTGGCTTACAATTCCTTCTTTAGCGTTGTGGAAATTGACCAGCCTTCCGAAGGTCAGGTGACCTTTCGTTTTAAGGTCGTTCCCAAGGCTCGCCGGGAATCGGCTCAGCTCAATCTCCAGTTAGTCTTGAAGAACGGAGAAACGCTTGTCACCGAAGCGGGTCAGAAAGTATTGCTGAAAGAAGAAGGAATAGACTTGGGACCAGAATCCATTGGTGGATGGATTCGCCACCGCGGATGGACCTTAAAGCTGCGCTCCAAGGGACGTCTGACGTGGCCGGTATTTCCGTACGATCCTTACGCGAATGCGCCAGTCAAGCGGATCGAGGGGGCCGTTGGGCTTCTCTCCATACCCGTTACGGCACAACGGCAGCCCAAAGCCGGAGAGAGCGGCGAGGAAGAAATCGTGTTCATATTGTCGGTCAACAATTGAGAACTACAGAATATGGTGACGACACTCTTCGTCTCTCGAAACACTCGATAGACCTCGGTCCCCCTCGCCCCAACGCGGGAGAGGGGTTAGGGGTGAGGGGGCGAGCACACAGCTGGAGTTTTCTCACAGGTGTTTTGAGATCCTCATCCAGAGCTGATTATCGGGAGTCGATTTAGCAGAGAGGTATCCCCCTCACCCCCAGCCCCTCTCCCACGTTGGGGCGAGGGGAGCCGATGCTCGCGACTGTTTTGTATCAGACCAGCTCGCAGAGGTGTCACTATAATTTGCAATCCTCAGTAGCTGCTGAGGCTGATGAAAAGCCTCACGATGGCACCTGAGCTTCGTCCACGATTGACGCAGAAAGCGCGTCAATCGTGGGCGGGTTCCGAGGGTTCCGCCCTAAGTTGACATCAATGGTTTGAGACTTCCTTATGAGTCCTATGGCATTTTCCCATCATCTTCGATTTCAGGCAGTGATTCTCTGTGCAGTCCTGCAGCTCCTCGAAATCCGGACTGACGGGGCCGAGAGTCGCCAGTGGAAGGTCCTGCCTGACACGAACGCTCTAGATACTAAAAACGTCATGCCCAATTCCATTGCCTTGAGCAAGGCACTGGTGGATGCAGCCGAGCATGTCCTGCGCTGGCAGCTGCCTCGGGACGCTGATGAGTGGAGGCCGAGGCGATCTAGGGTGGACCTTGCCTTGCGAAAAGCGATGGGCCTGCAGCATCTACCGGAACGCGGCTCGTTGGCGGTCCGCATCCAAGCCCGCCACGACCTTGGCGACTATTGGCTGACGAATGTCATTTTCCATAGTCGCTCAGACTTCCCGGTCACCGGGAATCTCTACGTGCCGAAGAACAGCGGCAGCAAGAAGCTTCCAGCCGTGTTATGCCCGGTTGGTCACTACCTGGCAGCGGGCAAAGGTGCAAAAGAAAACCAGATCCTTTGCATCAAACTCGTCAAGCTTGGATTTGCGGTGCTGACCTACGATGCCATTGGCCAGGGGGAACGACTGACACAGGGAAACATCCATCACGAAGCCGGCTTCGCACTCCTGCCATTGGGTCAGACCATTGCGGGATGGATGGTATGGGACAGCCTTCGCGCTCTTGATTTTTTGCAGACGCTTTCTCAGGTAGACCCGGAACGCATCGGCATCACTGGAAACTCCGGTGGTGGATTGAACTCGCTGCTGACTGCCGCTTTAGACCAGCGAATTCGAGCTGCTGCGGTTGCCGGCTACGTTTTCGAGTTCAACAACTGGATCAAATACGGCGGTCCGCATTGCACGTGCACGTGCCTGCCGGGACTGTATCAGGAAATGGAATGGTTCGAAATCGCCGGGCTCATTGCTCCCCGGGCCGTCCTGATGTTGCAAGGGGATCGAGATAACATCTTTCCTATCAGCGGCGCCAGACGGGCTGGCCGAAATACCGAAGCCCTGTTCGCACTGTTGGGACACCCTCGACAAGCTCGATTCGACGATATTGCCGGGCAGCCTCACGCCTATTCGCGACCCTTTCGGGAAAGGACCTATGGCTGGCTGCTCCACCATCTGGCGGATGAGGATGACGCAAGCCCGTCGGCGGAGGGTCAGATCAGTCCTCTCGATGAAAGTGATCCTCGGCTGATCTGCGATCCAGGTCGAGCCGTTCTGTCCAGCGCGCTTTCTGTCGTGGAGCTGGCGCGGAAGCAAGCCAAGCACACTCTAGCGGCGCCTGCCGGAGATTCCAAAAGAACACGTGCAGCAGTTCAGACTCTGGTTGACAAGCTGAGCACTTCGCCTGATCCCGACCCTGACCACCTATTGCCTCACTCGTTTCAGAAGCTGGCGGTACCCGGAGGGTTCCTGGAAAAGGTCTCCTTTTTGAGTGAGGTGGGTCTGCCGATTCCGGGGCTGCTCTGGTACCCCGGCGGTCAGCCTCCGTTTCCGACGGTTGTGATCGTGGACAGCCGAGGAAAGGGGCCGTAGCGGAATCGGGTTGGGTTGATCCTTTGCTGAAAAGAGGATTTGCGGTCTTGTCGGTTGATCTGCACGGCCGCGGAGAAACCCTTGGATCTGTGGGCACTCGGCGGACCAACAACTACCACTTCGTCGTCCACTCGCTGATGTGGGGTTATCCAGCAGCAGGACGCAGGGCCTTCGATCTCAAGCGAACCGTAGATTTTGTGGCAGGGCGGCCCGAGCTATCGTTGAAAGACCTGGTGATGGTGGGGATTGGCGATGAAGCGTTGCCGGTACTGCTTGCAGCGGCGGCAGATGACCGCATTCGGCGCGTCGTCTGCGGCGATTATTTCAGCAGCTTTGCTTCTCAGATGACTGCCGCGGCTGCGTCTTCAAGGGAAGAACTGCTTCGAATCTGGAACGCCAGTGCCATGGATTGGGGCGTTCTCAACAACGGGACCTTCAGCGTAGATCTGGGTTCGGTCCTTCCCTCAGTCCTCCTGACCGCTGACATTCCGGAGATTGCGTCGCTGTTAGCACCGCGCCGGCTCTTGTATTGCCAGGTACGCGATCGTGGATCCGAGGCAGCGGATTTTCGCACTCGTTTTCCCAAGGTCGTTTCCGCTTCGAGGACGGAAGAAACAAGCTGGTTCTCGTACCAGCCCGAGAAACAACTCGGCCCGGAGCTGTTGCTCCAATGGCTCGCCGCAGAAAGGTAGCCTCAGAAGCTGTGAAAAATTCAATGGTAGGGACGCGCTGCTCATTGATGTCAACTTAGGGCGGCTTCGTCCACGATTGACGCGGAAAGCGCTTCAATCGTGGCTACCAAGACGACCGGTCAGGGGCATGGGTAGCCACGATT
>JAKEER010000156.1 GCA_022616615.1 Acidobacteriota bacterium | reverse complement strand
GATTTACAATCCCTTCAGCTTTAATGCAAGCACTGGTCTTCGGGAACCCTTCCCTGGAAACAGGATTCCTACAAATTTATTAGACCCGGGCGCACAGGCCTTGCTCAAGTACACCGCCCTGCCCAACACCGTCATCGATGGAAACCCACAGTACCGGGGAGTAGCCCGCACAGAAATTGACAAGTACCAATACACTTTCCGAATCGACTGGCAGAAGAGCGCCAACACGACCATTTATGGGCGCTTCACCTATGATGAGAGGGAGGCTTTTCGAGGAGGCCTCCTAGAGCCACTCCAGGGGGAGAGCACACCCAGTTCGACGAAGAGTGCCGTGGTGAATTGGACTCAAGTGCTGAGCCCGAGGGCCGTCAATACTTTTTCGGCGTCTTACGCCCAGCCGCGATGGGGGATCGGTCGCCCATTGGACGTGCCTGATGTGGCGAAAGAAATGGGGCTGACCAACACTTCGTCGCTGACAGGTAGTCCGGGAGTTAACCAAGCCGACTTTTCCTTGGGGACATCAGGGTTGTTTGTATGGATTCCCAAGCAGCACACCTATCAAATCAAGGATGACTTCAGCCTGAACGTGGGCAAGCATTCACTTAAGTTTGGGGTGTCCGGACACGAGAAGCGGCTGCTGTTCATCCAGCAGTCCTTCGATAAAGGTCTTCTAAACTTCGATCGGGTTTTCTCACAGGCCTGCCCGGGCGGTAACACAACCTGTGAGGCGGCAAGGGCAGCGAGTGGTTTGGACACCGGTGGGATGCCCTTTGCAGACTTCTTGCTCGGCACGCCCTTTGATGCGCGGATGGAATTGAGGGCTTTAGATTACAACGGGCACCAGAGGTATTATGGTTTCTACGGTCAGGATGCTTGGCAGATACGCTCGGGCTTGACGCTCAATTACGGCCTGCGCTACGAAAACTGGTCACCGTTATTGATGCCTTCGCACAATGCAGTGCAATTCGACCGGAGTTCTGGCCAGCTGAAATATGTTCTTCAGAACCCGTCAGACGCACTGAATCCAACCACACGTTTCGGAAGGGACGCTGCGTTAAATTCAACGATTCCTGAGGCGGGTTACGACACCGGCAAGAAGAACTTTTCCCCACGCTTGGGTCTGGCCTATCAGCTGACACCCGACACTGTCTTGCGTGCTTCTGGCGGAATATTCTATACCGGTAACGTCAATGTGAATCAGTTCTCGGACTTTCAACAAGGAGTCGGCCCCTGGAAGCAGCTTACAAATCTGCTCATCGGTCGCAACGAGCAACTGCCCCCAATTAACACCCGAAATCTCTATCCGCCGGCAACTCCGGGCGGAGTTCCTGTCTCAGACGTGACAAATCCACAGACTGTGCGAGTTATTGGTGAACCTCTCTACAAGATCCCGACGGTCTATCAGTGGTCTCTGAGCCTCCAGCGTCGCTTGGGCGACTGGTCGGTTGAGGGAAGTTATCTCGGGTCAAAGTCCATTCGGATTTCGCAGTTTGTTGACCTTAACGCTGCAGATTTGCCTCAGGGGAATCTCGCGGGTGTCCCTATTCAACAACGACGAACCTTTCCAGGTTGGCAAGCCATTCAGAGTTGGGTTGCAGCGGGTTGGGGCAAGTACCACGGCGGCAGCATCAATGTGAAGAATCAAACCTGGCGGGGCCTGACCTTGCTGGGAAATTATAGCTGGGTGAAGAACATCACCACCAGCACGATCATTGGTAGCGACCAGGGTAATGTGCACTGGCGCTTCTACGATATCTGGGCTGGACCGGCTGAGATCAGTCCAGTGCACCGGTTTGTTGCGGCTTGGTCTTATCAACTGCCTTTCGGTAAAGGTAAAACCTATGCCATGACGGGAGTCATGGATGGAGTGTTCGGAGGCTGGAACGTGAGCGGTATTACCGAATTTTCCACGGGAAGCCCGCGAACGATCCAGACCGGCGACAACACCGGGTCCGCCCTCGGTGTTCAATTACCCAATCGATTGGCTGGCTGCGATGTCAATGCAGCTGCCAAAGACCGGTTTCAGTGGTTCAATACGAGTTGTTTTGTCAACCCAGCCTTCGGATATTTCGGGAACTCGACACGGGGAGTCATGACCGATCCAGGCATCAACAACTGGAACATCTCCCTTGCGAAGAGTCTCTCTCTGACGGAGGGGAGTCGTTTGGAGATTCGCTTCGAGACCTACAATAGTTTCAACCATACACAGTTGGGAGGAGCAAGCACGAATCTGACAAGCGCGACTTATGGCCGGATAACCACTACCCGAGAGCCCCGGCAGATCCAGATCGCGTTGAGATATGTGTTCTAGAGCTGGGCCTCGACTGGCTCTGCAATGAAGAGCATTCGCACTGCAGTTCTTCCGTGCTTGTCGGCGAGCGACTGGCGGCGCCCCTCCCCCGGCTCCTTCCCATTGGGGCCCATTGGGAGAGGGTGGCCGAAGGTCAGGTGATGGGTCAATCTGAAAAGGAGACGCAACCCTTGGCGGTTGGAGCTTGATCGCTGCGTCGTGAGGCCGACTACACCCTCGACTTGACCCCAAGCCGGTCCCCATCGATCTCAAAGTCCACTCGAGCCAACGGCTGCAGGGCTATGAACTCAGAACTGTCTCCTTTGCCGGCTGTGAGCATTACCGTATTCCAGGACTCTTGCTGATTCCGGATCGGGGGAAAACCCCATTTCCCGCGGTGCTGGCGCTGCACGACCACGGCGCTTATTTCTTCTTCGGCAAAGAGAAACTGGTAGAGGTCGAAAGCGAGCATCCTTCTCTCACTGCGTTCAAGAAGCAGTACTACGGAAGCCGATCCTATGCCAGTGAACTCGCTCGCCGTGGGTTTGTGGTCCTGGTGACCGACGCCTTCTTCTGGGGTGAGCGCCGGATCAGATACGAACATCCTCCGGCTGCACTCCAGAAGATGCTGGCGGGCCTGAAACCCGAGCAGGCCGAGTACGTGGGTGCAATGAACGAGTTCCTCGGTTCAAAGGTTTTCGGCCTGAACACGAAGCTCGCGTTCATCGGAGCAAATTGGCTCGGGATCGTCATCCACGACGACCGGCGCAGGCTGGACGTGCTCTGCTCTCTCGACGAGGTGAACAAGAACCGCATCGGAGCCCTGGGACTTTCCGTCGGAGGCTACCGGACCACTTATCTCTCTGGCCTGGACCCGCGCGTTCGCGCCGCAGTCGTCGCCGGCTGGATGACCGCTCTCGGAACCATGCTCGACCTCCCGGATAATTCTTCCCGTGGCCTGATGGATGCCTTCGGACTCCATCGCAACCTCGACCACCCGGATGTCGCTTCTCTTGGGGCGCCAGACTGCGCTCTGTTTGTGCAGCAGTGCGGGCGTGACGGGTTGTT
>JAKEER010000155.1 GCA_022616615.1 Acidobacteriota bacterium | reverse complement strand
TCAGCGATCAACCCAACTTATACTCTCCTTCTTTCAACTCGCTGAGACTAAGTACGCTGCGGACGCCACTTAGTGCCGGTATTTTCGCAACTATTGATAGTGAATGGAGGACGGGAACCGATAACGAAGAAAGACGGGTTCGATACTCTTGATAGTTCGCATTCGGTAGCTGCCTCTGACATAACTTCAAGCGACAATCCCAGCGGGATATCTCTCGAACAGCTCTGGATCAAAAGCAGGAATCAAGAGCTTCGCTTCCTTGCGGATCCGCGCGTAAGTCAGATAGGCTTCCTCGAGATTCTCCACGTAACCGACAGGAATATTCTCCTCAACGTTGCGGAACTTGAAGAAACTGTCTGAAAAAATCACCGTACCTTTGGCTGTCTCGATTGATACTGCCATGCTGCTACGGTGATGGACCCCAGCAAAAAACGTTCGAATCCCGGCCAGCACTTCATCTTCATCCTCCAGCAAACGAACGCGCGGCCAGGCATTCGTCACCAACTGCATCAGGATCTTGTCAGGAATGAAGAGGTGTCTCAGATTATCAAAGCTACGATGAGCCGGGGAGTGAAAATCAATCCAGCCTCGCTTCAACAAGCAGATTTGTGCATTTGGAAAAAGATCCATATTGCTTGTGGCATAGTAAACGAGTGGTGAAATGATCAGGAAGTCAACTTCCGAGACATCGACACCGATTCGTCTGAGGACAGTTTGGGGCTGCTCTGCCTCACTGACTTCGATCTTGCGTTCTCCAGGCCACATCGGCCAATAAGGATCAAGCACGGTCAGGTCCTTTGGTAAGCCACTGTTGATTACAATGGTGTGACCTTCACCACGCACGACCACCATGGTGAATACAAAAGGCTCCCACACGTCGAAGCGCTCCATATAGTAGATGCAAGCTCCCAAAACCTCCTGCCGCCCTACCTGGACTACTTGAATCGAGTATGTCATGTGTCTAAGTCCACCGAGATCTCCTGTGGCGAGACCGGCCGCTTTTCAGCTGCCGAACGATAGGCAGCTTCAATTACTTGCAAAGTCTTTAAATGTTCTCTCCCACTATTCTCCGGTTCAGCCTCCTCATGGATTGCTTTCATTAGTGCTCCCATCGGGCCTATGAACGCATCCGGGACCCATCGGTCTTCGAGTTCTGCAGAAATCCAAAGTCCTGGGCTCTTCGTTTTTGAAGAAAAGTTCAGCGTATCTGCGGCCCCAAAGGGATAGTTGTACCAGATTCCTAGGGTTCCTTTGATGCTTCCTTCTGTACCATCGAATCTAAAGGTCGCGAAATGATCGTTGGTAGGATTAGTCGAGCAATCAAGAATTAGGCCGTTGGGTCCCTCTGGAAATTCCAATGAAATCACTGCGTGAGTTTCTCCTCTCTCCTTTTGATCGGGGCTGCGTCCCTTCACGCAATAGACTCGGGTTGGCTCACCAAAAAGCATTCGAAAGCTATAGAGAGGGTGAATCGCGTCAATCAAGATTGTGAGGCGTTCCGCCACGGTCAACCAAGGCCAACTCTTCCAATTCTCCCAGTAATTGACTTCTAAGGCGGCCAGAACAGGAACACCAATCCAGCCCTCGTTAATCAGGTGCTTGCTTGCACGTATTGCCGGATCCCAGCGCATGTTCTCGTTGACAGCTAGCTGTCGTTTCGACTGAGTCGCATGTTTGACAAGGGTTTTCGCTTGAGATCGAAGCCACAGAAGGAGTTGATCTGTCACACTTCGTTAGCCGCGAATTTCATCCTCGCTTGACGGAATACATGGTGGCCGCCTGGCGGGTCTACCAGGAAAATGCAAACCTAAGAGAAATCGGCCAGCAAAAGCGCTTGGACGAACAAGTATTAAAACGATGGGTTCACTATCTAAAACCGGGCACAGAATTCAGACCCTTCCTCGAGAAGTGGCATCAGGCCGACAGTTCTAGCGTTCAGCGCCTAGCGGAGGAGTATCAAAAGATATTCGATCCGATTGCCAAGCAGTGGAATGTGAAACTTGAAAAATGGGCAAGAGAGGTGAGTACGGCAACCCGGGAAGGAAAGGTTCCACCTGACAAGCCGGAATTTTTGGGTAACAGAGCTTACACTGCCGAGGATCGGTTTTTCGCTGAAGTTTCTTTCGAGGGAGCTGTCGACAATGATGACGTTGTTGAGCACGCCGCGCCCTTCGCGGTGCCCAAGAAACAGCGCGGGTCGGTCCAATCGGAAGAAGCCAAGGTGCGAATAACCGAATTGGGTCAAGAACTGGAACAGTTGAAGAAGGCAGCTCCTGCGGAGCCGCCCATGGCCTGCGCTGTGGCCGAAGGTGAGATGGTCGAGCAAAGAGTCTTCGTTAGAGGAAGCCACCAAAACCTAGGTGAATTGGTTGCTAAGCAATTCCCGGTGGTGCTCGGGGGCAGCGAGCAGGCTCCCGTTACTCAAGGCAGTGGGCGGAGGGAGCTGGCGCATTGGTTGACACAGCCATCCCATCCACTGACTTCACGGGTGATGGTCAACCGGATCTGGCAGTGGCATTTCGGCGAAGGGCTGGTCCGAACGCCTGATAACTTTGGGGCCACCGGAGAAAAGCCCACTCATCCGGAATTGCTCGACTACTTGGCCACAGAGTTTGTAAAGAGAAACTGGTCTATTAAATCGATGCATCGGCTCATCATGTTGTCGAACACCTATCAGATGAGCAGCCATTCCTCGGAGGAGGTTAGGAAAGCAGACCCGGATAACCGGCTATGGTCTCGCTTCAACCGCCGCAAGTTGACTGTCGAAGAGATGCGGGATGCACTGCTGTCACTGGATGGTTCGTTAGATCTGTCGATGGGGGGCACTTTGTGGCCCAGCGACCACCGCTTGAGTGACAAGTACGGAAAGCGGCCCATTGTTTCCCCTGAGGAAGTCCGTCGCCGTAGCGTATACCTCCCGCTTATTCTCAACAAAATGCCTAATATGCTCAAGTTGTTTGATTTCGTTGACTCAACGACATGCACAGGCCGGCGGATCGAGAGCAATATCGCACCTCAAGCGCTATTCATGATGAACAGTGAATTCATCCGGGAGAGGGCTCGCTCATTTTCCGCCTTGATGGAGAGCGGCAGCAAAGGCGATCAGCTCAAAACCACTACCCGGGCGTACTCGATGGCCCTAGGCAGGAAACCTCGACCTGAGGAGATCAAAGAGGCGGCCGACTACATACAGAATTATCCCAGGTCTCAGGCAGCCAGTTCCAATCCCGGTTTCACCGGTTGGCAGAGTTTCTGTCGCATCCTGATGGCATCCAACGAGTTTCAATTTGTGGACTAAGAAAACAATGGACCAAAACCCTAACAGACAAATCTCCCGGAGACGGATGCTTCGCCAACGGCTTTAGGCTTTGGATCACTTGGGCTGATGAGCTTGTTGGACGAACAAGGTGAGTTGCTGGCGGAGCCTGGGATCGAAAACCCGCTTGCTCTCAAGCCGCCCCACTTCGCACCGCGAGCAAAACGTGTCATCTATCTCTTCATGCATGGAGGGCCTTCCCACGTCGATACCTTCGATCCCAAGCCGCGCCTGACTCAGGACCACGGCAAGCCTATCCCGTTCAAACTGTCTCTGACATTTAACCCCAAAGGCCAGGGAGGACTAATGAAATCTCCCTGGGGATTCAGGCAATACGGGGAAAGTGGTATTCCCGTCAGCGAACTATTCCCGCGAGTGGCCCAGCACGTGGATGACTTATGCGTCATTCGATCGATGGTTGGCGATGGGGTGGATCATGGGGGAGCCCTGCTCCAACTGAACACGGGGACGATTAATTTCACTCGCCCGAGCTTGGGGTCCTGGGTTCTGTATGGCCTGGGCACGGAGAATCAGAACCTGCCGGGATTCATCACCATCAAGCCCTCTTTTTTTCATGGTGGAGCCAAGAACTGGGGTTCGGCCTTTCTGCCCGGGGCTTACCAGGGTATACCGATTGGCAACGATCGAACAGATGCGAAGGATCTGATGAAAGAGCCGATCGAGCATCTGCTATCAAAAGGGGTCACTTCTGAACAACAACGCTATGAGCTGGAGATGCTGCAGAAAATAAACCGGCATCACGCTTCCATGAATGAAGCAGATCCCAAGCTGGAGGCACGGATCCAATCCTTCGAGTTAGCTTTTCGGATGCAGATGGGAGCACGAGAGATTCTAGACGTTGACCGAGAGTCTGAGGCTACCAAGAAGTTGTACGGTCTGGACGATCCAATGACTGTAGACTTTGGATGGCAATGTCTACTATCGCGGCGATTGTCCGAGGCGGGGGTTCGCTTTGTGAAGTGCTCTCACAGTTACAAGTGGGATCAGCACGCAGAGCTGGCTCGTCTCCACGCGCGCAACGCGCGGGAAGTCGATAAGCCGATTGCTGGACTGCTCACAGATCTGAAAGCCCGCGGGCTGCTGAAGGACACTTTGGTGATCTGGGGAGGTGAATTTGGCCGGACTCCGTTTGCGGAGCGAGACGGGCGCGATCACAATCCCTATGGTTTTACGATCTGGATGGCTGGTGGCGGCGTCAAGCCTGGAATGATCTATGGCGCGACCGATGAGTTCGGCTATCACGCGGTTGAAGATCACATGCATATCCATGATCTGCATGCCACCATTCTGCATCTTCTCGGCATGAATCACGAGAAACTGACCTATCGATATGCGGGCCGAAATTTTCGACTGACCGATGTTGAAGGCGTCGTCGCCCACAAGATTATGGTGTGAACTCTGTCGTGAGGTATGGCCATCGCGAAAACGAAGAAGTCCTGAAATAGTAGACCGTTATGCGCGTTACAACGAGAATCTGGTTCTCGTTTCCGCGAGGTATGAAAGCCCGAAGCGCGAGCGAGGGTTGGTCGCGGTTACCCTCGCTGGCGCTTCGGGCTTTCAAGGCTCCTGCCTACGGGATATCAAGGGCGAAGCCCTTGGCTAGTTTTCTAATTAGTTCTGGCTTTCCCACATCGCACATCAATCCCTCTTCGGTCACGCAGCTAGGACTTCGCCTCTTGCACTGCGAAAGCTCCAAAGCTCGGTTCGGTTGGTGCCAGCGAAGTTTCACTGTCTGTTTTCGTTGCAATAGAGATGCGCCGAGAATAGAAAAGACCAACCACAGAGGCGCAGAAAGTCGATCGGGAATCCGAGGGCACGGCGATACCCTTGGCTCGCCTTGGACAATCTGGTATCCGGCGACCTCTCCGTGCCTCTGTGCCTCAGTGTTCAGACACCGTCGGCTGGCAACACAAATCTTGACCGAATCGTGAACAGATCCCGGATACTCCCAAAAATCGCCAGAAAATGTCCTCATCTGCTCTGCCTTACCTGCGCCGTTCTCGTCATCCTCGCGTATTCGTCCCTGGAGAGCGAATCCTCAGAAGGTGAGGACCTTAAGCTTCCCAAGTTCACTGATGGTCTGCTAGATATTTTTTTTGTCAACGGGGGCCGGTTGACTAGCTCGATGAAGCCTGGCTCCGTCATCGACAGAACACCGCCGGACTATTCCAGCCACCTCTACCTCAACCGAGGAAACCTGAAGTTTACCGACGTGAGCGAACAATCCGGAATTCAGGGGCGTGGGTATGGGATGGGTGCGGCTGTGGGCGACTATGATAACGATGGTTTTCCTGACCTGTACGTCACTAACTTTGGAAAGAATATTCTCTATCACAACAATGGGGATGGCAGGTTTTCGGATGTCACCGATAGTGCCGGGGTAGCAGCGAATAGTTGGTCCACTAGCCTGGATTTCCACGGACAACCATTCGCCTAAGTGGCAGCTGCCATAGCCGACTTGGCTGCCTCTTGAACCCTGAAGGAATGAGGTGTTTCGGCCG
>JAKEER010000154.1 GCA_022616615.1 Acidobacteriota bacterium | reverse complement strand
CCCGAGGAGGAGATTGCCTATGGTCCCGCCTGCTGGTTGTGGGATTACCTCAGAAGGTCAGATGCGGCCGGGTACTTCCTCCCGCTTTCAGGGGGCGCAGACAGTTCGGCAGTCGCTGCCCTCGTCGGCTCGATGTGTCAGATGGTCATAAGGGAAGCTAAAGCAGGGAACCTTTTGGTTCTTCGTGACGCGCGCCGCGTGGTCAGGGAAGGCCCTGACAGTGACTATGTTCCCGCAGATGCGCGCGAATTTGCACAGCGTATCTTCTGCACTTGTTACATGGGGACCAAAAACAGTTCCGAAGCGACACGAGAGCGTGCCAAACAGGTCGCCGAGCAGATTGGGGCGTACCACTTGTATGTGAATATAGACAGCATCATTGCCGTATTGGTCTCGCTTCTCGTACACCTGATCCACAAGACGCCGCGATTCAGAGTGGAAGGAGGAACAGATTCGGAAAACACGGCTTTGCAGAACCTCCAGGCGCGGGTCCGCATGATCTTCTCCTATCTTCTTGCTCAGATACTACCTTGGGCTAGGGGCAACAGCGGAAGTTTGCTGGTACTGGCGAGCGCCAATGTAGACGAGAGTCTTCGGGGATACGTCACCAAATACGATTGTAGCAGTGCTGACATCAATCCGATCGGCTCGATCAGCAAAGTGGATCTCAGTCGATTTCTGCGTTGGGGGGCTGAGAATCTTGGATATTCGGCCCTCCTCGAAGTGCTGGCAGCCAAGCCGACTGCCGAATTGGAACCCATCACCGAAAGCTACACACAAGAGGATGAAGCGGACATGGGGCTGACGTATGAAGAGCTGAGCCGGTTCGGGAGGCTAAGAAAGATCCATCGGTGTGGTCCACTAAGCATGTTCGAAAAACTAGTTCATGAATGGCAGCATCTTCCGCCAGGCGAAGTCGCGACCAAGGTCAAGCATTTCTTTTGTCACTACTCCCTCAATCGACACAAAATGACAACATTGACTCCCGCCTATCATGCCGAATCCTATTCTCCGGAGGATAACCGCTTTGATCTGCGCCAGTTTCTCTACCGCGTGCAGTGGCCTTGGCAGTTCCGCAAAATTGATCAGTTGGTAAAGCGGATGGAGAGTGATGGCAGTTCGGAAGATTGAGGGGTCGCCGTTCTCATACACTCAAAGAGCGCGTCTTAAAACCTAACTGGCGGGCGCGGGCTGAGGGTCGGCAGGGACCCTCGTCATTCCGGCCAAGCGCAGCGCGAGCTGGAATCCAGGCTGGATTCCCGCTTTCGCGGGAATGACGAATCCAGGCACACCGGGCATGGGTTCCCGTTCCCGGGCCACTCCGGCCCAGCGGGTTTTCAGACACGCTCAAAGTCGCGTGAGGCGAAGGGCGCAAGTGGTCTGGGCCTCCTGAAGCGCCTGCTAGGAAAATAAAACTCCCCTCCTCAGTTGGGAGCGGGCACTGAGCTCCTCTTTCGCTGCCTCAAGGCCAGCGCGGCGACTGCTGGAAAGGTTTCTGCCCGCCGGTTGATAAGAGTTGAGCATCGATATTGCCGGGCGAAACGGCTCTGACTTTCTGTGTTTATGAGCGAGCGTGCGATGCTGCGTGGATCGTCGCGCGAAAACGCTCTTGATTCTATATAGATCGAGGCCCAGAGCTAAAGGCGATAGCGCAGCAGCGCTCCGACGCCCCCAATGTCAGCTAGTAATGCTGGATCTTCGATGAAAGTAACTTTTGCGGCCGTTTGATGAGCACGACTCACCAAGGCATCGGCTACGGCATGAGGTTCGTCTTCCCCTTCGGTTGGTTCTTCTGACTCTTCCCCTTCGCGAATGTCTTTCCGCGATGCGCTGAGAATCAGTTCATCAACTTGGCCATTCTTTAAGGCCGTCAGTGTTTCACGCACACCAGCGACTCCGAGATTGCCAGATCGGAACTCGTCCAAAAGGTGACCTGCCTTTTCGACGTCGTTCTTGGCATCTTCCTTACGCAGCGCGTCCAGGCTAGCGGCGAGCACTTCATTTTCCGGGGTTTTCATGTCAAGCCTCAGGACATCGATCACCATTTCGGTAAGGTGCGCTGGCATCTGCTCTCTCAAGAGCGGCATAATGACTTCGTCGCCCGCCAGTACGATTTTGTCAATTTCTTCCTCAGCAACCATCCCCTCGAGAACCTCGACGACCTCCTTAGCATGCTGCTGATGGAAATTGTCGACGTGCCGTTGATAACGGGCTTGCGACCAGCCTCCCACGGAGGTCCGATTTGTTCTCGTCCCCGCGACGTTTCTCTTACGGATGACTTCGCCCATGTCAAAGACAAACAGGCGAGCCGAACAAGTGTCGGCCAATACGACCGCGTAGCGCTGGTACTGGTCCTGAAGGCGGGCCAGCGGATAAAGATGAGGCTGGTTGGAAATAACAAGACGATGCGACTGCATTGGAACCGCCAGTTGGATGGGTTCGAACAGGCCGGCAGCCGAACAGGCAAAAAGCGCTAGCCCATTGGTGGGGTGTTCAAGCTGTTGTTCCAGATAGGTGTCGATCCGCTTGTAATCGCGCTCAAGGCTCTGCCGTTGGTCAGAACGAGCTGAATAAGTTTTGGCCCGAGCCGGGAACTCCTTGCGGACGAATTGCTGAAAGTGGGTGCGTCCATGCTGATCAGGTCCTGTATTCAAGTAGAGGCTAATGACAGGGAATGGCGCCGGCTCAAAGGCTGCCAATTGATCCAGCTGTGTTTTAAGAGACATGGTTCACTTCCTCTCGGGCTCCTGCAAAGATCAGTTTGCGTCTGCCCGGCTTACTGAATTACATAAGAATATCTAGCAACTTTTCGTTCCAGCAAACTGAGCAATCTTGACCACAAACCTCAGAGTTCGAAAATCCTGGGTAGTAGTCGCCACTTGCCTTTCGATTTTGGTTTTGACCTTCGGTTTGATTGTGCTACAACTTGGCAGCTTTCATCCCAAGATCGAGGAAGCCATGAAACTGACCGGAAAGGTTGCACTCATCACCGGCGGTGGAACCGGTATTGGCCGGGCGATTTCTCTCAGCTTTGCCAAAGAAGGAGCGACCGTCGTCATCAACTATTCCAAGTCCGAAGCCGACGCGGTCAAGACCTCAGCTGACCTGCAGGCTTCCGGCAAGCAGAGTTCCATTGTGAAGGCCGACGTGTCCTCCGACAAACAGGTGCGCGACATGGTCAGCCAAGTCCACGAGAAGTGGGGCCGCATCGACATCCTAGTCAACAACGCCGGCTTTACCCGCTTCATCGACCCTGCCAACCTGGAGGCGATGGAAGAGGAAATCTGGGACAGCATCTTTGCTGTGAACCTCAAGGGCGTATTTTTCTGCTGCCGCGCAATCGCACCGGTCATGAAGCAGCAGGGCAGCGGAAGAGTAATCAACATTGCCTCTGTCGCCGGGATCACAGGTAGCGGAAGTTCGATCGCCTATTGTGCTTCCAAAGCCGGTGTCATCTCCGTTACCAAGTCATTGGCACGCGTCATGGCGCCTGAAGCCAGTGTCAATGCCATCGCGCCGGGCCTGATCGACACGCGCTGGCTGGATGGCGTGGCACGCGCCAACGCCATGCGCCAGAACTTTCAGAACGCCGCTCTTTTCAAACGGGTCGGCACTCCTGAAGACATTGCCGAAGTTGCCCTTTCCATGGCCGCCGATTGGGGCTTTGTCACCGGACAGGTGGTGGTGGTCGATGGTGGAAGAACGTTGTGACTATTGGCGATGGCAATCACCTATCAACAATTCTCCGTCAGAGGTTTTCCATGAAAACGGCTCTCCTCTTGCCTCTGCTTCTGTTCTCCCTGGCTTCGCCCGCTGGGGCCACGAAGCTGGCGACTTACTCCATCTTCAACGAAGTCCGCGCCGGGGTCATTGAAGGCACCTACGTCATCGACTTGAACCGGCGGGCGGGTTAGAGACAGGGGGATTTCGAGGGACAGTCAAAACTCATCCGGACGCCTGCAGGTGTAGCGGGCGTGCTCAGCAAAAGTGCCCCCAACTCTCCGGCTACGGCCTTCCTGCTTTCCACAACACGAACTTTTCGAATGTCTCGTAGGAGACATTGCGCAGGCTCTGCCGGTAAAGAGTGACATCAATGCCCAGCCGCTGAATCTGCGAATTGAGCGTTGTCGGCTTCAGCCCCAGCATTCGGGCTGCCCGTGCCTGGTTGCCGTTGGACTGGGCCAAGGCATCGCCGATCAGTTTGCGTTCGTAATCTTCAACGACCTCAAAAAAATTCTTAGATTCTGCTGTCATTGTCGTCATCTGCTTCCTCCGCAAGACTTCAGGTTGAGTGCAAGAACTCTCTGAGGCGCCAGCCTCGAAAATCAGGCTGGCGCCTCGCGCTGCGCAGCCCGCTGCAATCAGTTCGATTTCTGGCTGGCTTCTGTCCCACTACCAATCTTGTAGGCTTGCGCCTCGCCGGACAAACGGAGTTCTATGATCTTGGGTGCCTTGTCTTGTTCCAGCGCTAGCCGAACGGAATTGCGATCGGCTTTCTTCTCGAGTTTTTCCGCCTGAGCTGAGGCTTTAGCAACCAGATCCTTGCCTCTGTAGATCATCACGTCGGCGGTGCTGCCGTTTTCCACGATCTCAACCTTGTAGTTTCCCGGTTCCAAGACAACCTCGTTCACCCGGGCCTTTTCGTAAATCGTGAGGCTCTTCTTGCCTTTGGCAAGCGCTTGGCCGCCGATAGCCAGGGCCACGGCGAGGCATAAAACCACATTCCGATAAACAACTTGCTTCTTCATGACAGACCCTCCGCAGTGAAATGGATATGAACAACCCGCATTGCATGACCGCATGCAACGCGGGGCTCCAGGTTCTAAACCTCGGGCCTCGCGACCGGGACTCAAGACAGCCGTGCTTTGCCTGCTCTCGACACACGCCTCTCATCAAGCCTCCGACGAAACTGCAATTTGGCGACTGGCGCGAATATAGCTGTCAACTGGCTGCCGGAAAATCTGAATGGGACAGAACGCCAGAAATTCGGGATGAGTGGCGGGCAATGTGTGATAGGAAACTTTGGAGGAAATCAGACCACCTCCAAAACCCCGTGTTCTGCGGATTTTCGAGATCTCGGGTTTTCAAGTCTCAGATCTCGGGAAGGCCCGAGGGGCTCGTGTTTGGCTCTTGCGATCACTTTCATCCTTGGTCCCGCTTGACGCGAGACCATAGGGGTCCTGGGTATTCTCCAGACCCGTTTGCCGCAAAAGCGCGGCGTCCTGAAGCTGTGAAAACATTGAGTCTCGGCAGTGAGAACCGCCGCTTGCTACCGCGCGCGGTACTGATAGTCAGCGATTTCAAGCGGTACCGCGACCGGTAGGGGGCCGGACGTAGAATCTCCAGCACGTGCCCGTTAACACGCCGGGGCGGACGGGACGACCACGCTCCCAGGAGTGGTGTCGCAAACGGCACGCCGAAGCGTATCCTCCAGACTCCTTCGGTGTTCAAGCGGCCGGCTGTTTGTTCTGCAACCGGCGCTAAGGCGCCTTTCCGAGCAAGTCGCGAAGCTTTTCCCGGTACTTTCGGCTGAGCAGCAACTGCGTCCCATCCTGCAACAGGACACGGTACTCGCCGTGAAACCAGGGTTGCAATTCCTTGATGCGGTCGAGGTTGACGATGGTGGAGCGGTGAATGCGCAGGAACTGATCCGGGTCCAGCCGCTCTTCCATCTGGTTCAGTGTTTCTCGCAGCAGGTGGGTTTCTTTGCCCACGTGGAGACGAACGTAATTCCCTTCTGACTCGATCCAATCGATTTCTGCCGTCTTTAGGAACGAGACGCGCCCGCCCGTCTTGATCACAAGCCTTTCGGGATGCTTCGGCTTCGGCTTCTCCTTCAATTCTGTCAGAAGGCTGAGCAGGCCCTCATTCAAGACGCTGCCGCGTACCTGGCGGATTTGAGTCTTCGCGCGCCGCATGGTTCGCCGGAACCGCTCGGCATCGAACGGCTTGAGGATGTAGTCGAGGGCGTAAACCTCGAATGCGCGCAGGGCATACTGGTCATAGGCTGTGACGAAAATCACCACGGGCAGCCGCTCCGGCGGGAGTGCCTCCAGGACCGCGAATCCGTCCATCTCCGGCATCTGCACGTCGAGAAAGAGCAGGTCGGGCGCGCTCTCCAGGATCGCTTGGACAGCTTCCTCCCCACTGGAGCACTCGCCAACCAACGCGATCTCGGCGTCTTTCTTAAGAATCTCGCGCAGACGATTCCTTGCCAGCACTTCATCGTCGACAATCAGTGCCTTGATGGGAAAAGGCTCGGTCACTTCCATTGAATCTCTCCCACCGGATGGCGCAGCTCGTGAGCGGCCGGCTTGAAGGGAATTTCCAGAGTCACCACCAGCCCCTTCTCAGCGCCATTGCACAGGCCAAACCAGTGATCGCTTCCGTAATGCTGCCGCAATCGCTCGCGCGTGTTCGCGAGCCCAACGCCTTCGCTGAACGCGCTGTTGAAGCTTCGGCTGGGCGGCAAGCCAGGGCCGTCATCTTTCACTTGCAACTCCAGTTTCGGTCCCAGCCGCCTAGCTCGCACTTCAATGCAACCGCTTCCCGCGCGGGGCGCAATGGCATGCCGGATGGCATTCTCGACAATGGGCTGCCAAACGAGATTGGGAACCAGCGCGTCCAGAGTCTCGGGGTCGATTTCATAACGCACTGTCAGCCGGTCTTGAAAGCGAATGCGCTCGATCTCCAAATAACACTTGAGGAATTCCAGCTCTCGTTGCAGCGTCACCTCATGTTCACCGGAGTTCTCGAGCGTCAGCCGAAGAAAGTCGCCCAACCGCGCGATCATGCGATCGGCAGCGTCCAGGTCCTCGTGCAGCAGAGCCGAGATGGAATGCAGCGTGTTAAAGAGGAAGTGCGGGTGAAGCTGCATCTTCAAGGCCTGCAACTGCGCCTGAACCAGTTGCGCTTCCAACTGAACGGCCCGCTTCTCACGTTCGCGAAACTTGCGATGATAGTCGAGACCCTGGTAGGCGCCGAGGATGCCCCAGTATACGAGCACCCACCAGTGGTAGCTCAGAGCGATGTTTCGCTTCATCACCGGCCACCATTTGAGTTGCTGTTCGGGAGAAATCACAAAGACAAACAGAGACGAAACCGCCAAGGCCAAACCAGCCATCGCGATGACAAAACTCGCCGGAATGTGGACCGGCAAACTGCGAGCCAAATGGCCTTTCTCCAAAGGAAACCGGCGAAACAGCCATCCAATCAGCAGACTGAAAGCGCCCCATATGTACCAATCGGGCAAGTTCGAAAGCAGCACGTGATGCCAGGTTGCCGGCCTCTCGTGGATGCGCGCAAAGATGTAGGACTGCGTGCTGAAAAACAGCCCGAAAAACGTCCAGAGGCCGGCGAACAACCCCCATTTTATGCGGCGTTCCTTGGTTATAGCAGCCATTGCTTGCAGGATTTCCAGCAGTTAAACGCGCTCATCATAACTCCCTAAAGCAAAAAACCCCACACTGAACTCTCCAGTTCAGCGCAGGGTTGAGTTTGAATCGCCCGTCCAAGCAGCGCGCCTGCAGACCGGGTTCTTCAGGCTTCTGAGGACATCGACTTGAAAGTGCGCACAATCCGGGAATTTGGAATCATCTGCAGCCGTTTACACTTGCGGCACTTCAATTCAATGCCTTGCGGGGTGAGGCGGGCCAGCAAGCTGCCACACAGGCAGCGGTGTTCGTGGGATTCATCTCTTTGCTTGAATACGGCTACAACGCCTTTCTGCATGCTCGCAGTCCTCTCAGGAAGATTGCCTCCGGCTTGCGGGCCAGGCGGGATCAGGCGGCAGTCTAGGGCACCACCGCAGAGCTTCAAATTGGGTTGTGATGAACGGGACCGAGACGGGGATGGATGACCAGAAAACAAGGATGAACTGGAGTCATGCAGCGGCCTTCCGGAAAAGCAGGTTTGAACTACTGTTTGCCTCTTGAGCCGAACTGGCGGATAAAGTCGATCCAGCCTGAAGCTTTGTGATATGAAATCAACCGTTCAGGAGCGAGTACACGAGCCGAACCACTGAAACTTATGGATGTGCTTCAAACTCTCAAAGACCTCATAGCCATTCCCAGCATCAACCCCATGCGCGCGGATTCAGGCGAGCCAGCCGAGCGCGCCGCCGCCGACTACACCGAATCGCTGCTGCGCCGCGAGCATATCGACTGCGAGCGGCAAAAGGAAGCAGGCCCCTCAATCGTCGTCTCCGACCCTGCCCATGCGGTTCTATGTAACTGTGGAAATCTTGAAGGAGCCGGGAATCCTATGGCTAAGATTCTAACGGGGTGTCTTTCGCTGCTGCTCGTCTTCCTCAACCCATTCGCTCTGCCTCAGCAGCCGCGCCCCAAGCCGGCCATACGCGAATTCCTCGCGCTGCCGCAGAAGCGATCGTCTGTCCCGCAGGCAATCACTGGCGTTCGGCTAATCGATGGCAGGAACGGCGAGCCGCAGACCGACATGACCGTTCTGGTGATCAACGGACGGATCAGTTCAGTTGGCTCGAAAAAAGCAACGGCCATTCCCCAAGGAGCCCAGGTGATTGACGGCAGCGGCATGACGCTGCTTCCCGGGCTGATGGACTCTCACTTTCACTTGGACGGCGCGAAAACTTTGCCCGCCTTGTTCCTGTCTCACGGCATAACCTCCGTACGGGATCCGGGCGCCTGGATTGAAGCGTACCAGGAGGTTCGGCAGTCGAAGGCAACGCAACCCCGCCTGTTCCTGGCTGGTCCGCATCTGGATGGGACGCAACCCGCCTATCCGCGCGATTCCGTGGTCGTTCGTGACGCAATGGAAGTGCGGCTGGCCGTGAAACGCAGCCTGGACGACGGGGCTTCTGTTCTCAAGGCGTATTTCCGTCTGCCTTTGGCGCTCATCGAAGAAGTCACCCGCCTGGCGCACGCCCGCGGCATTCCCGTGACAGCACATCTGGAAATTGTCGACGCAGGCGATGCCATTCGTGCCGGTATCGACGGCATCGAGCATGCCACATCAGTTGGTCCAGCGCTGCTGCCTCCGAGAGAAGCGGAGGCCTACCGCCAGGCAGTGCTGGCCGACAACGGCGCGCGGAGCGCCGGCCGCTACCGGGTCTGGAGCCAGATTGACTTGAAGTCGGAGCGGGCCGACCGTCTCTTGAAGCTCATGGTGAGCCGGAACGTGACGCTTTCACCAACTCTGGCAGTTTTCGAGCGCCGCCCCGGCGATCGCGACATCACCGACATGCACGTGCAGGGATTTAGGCAGATGTTAACCTTTACCGGGCAGGCAAAGCGCGCAGGAGTTCGCGTGGTGGTGGGTTCGCACTCCTCTGTTGCCCATGCAGAGCGCGGATGGGCCTATCAGAGGGAAATGGAACTGTTGGTGGAAGCCGGTCTGACTCCAATGCAGGCAATCCAGGCTGGGACGCTGGAGAACGCGAAATTCTTCCGGGTAGACGATCGGCTGGGAAGCATCGAAGCCGGAAAGCAGGCAGATCTTTTGCTGGTGGAAGGTGATCCCTCGCAAGACATCTCGGCCATGCGCCGCGTAAAACGAGTCATGATCGACGGCGTTTGGGTGGAATGATATTTTCAGAGCCAGGTGCGCTTGAGGAGCAGTGCACCCTACTTCAATATGGAACATACCATTCCTGAATTCACCGATGTCCTCAAGGCGCGGCGTCAGATCTGGCCTTTCCTTAAGCCGACTCCGCTGCTGGCGTACCCGTCGTTAGGCCAGATGGTGGGATGTCAGCTCTCCGTAAAGCATGAGAACCACCTTCCGACCGGAGCCTTCAAGGTTCGCGGCGGAGTTAACTTGACGACCCAGCTCAATGACGAGGAACGTCGACGGGGCGTGATCGCCGCATCCACTGGAAATCACGGCCAGTCGGTGGCCTACGGAGCACAGTTGTTTGGAGTGCGTGCCGTCATTTGTGTGCCGCAGGAAGCCAATCCGACTAAGGTTGAATCAATGCGGAATCTTGGCGCTGAGATTCTGCCGTATGGCCGTGACTACGATGAGGCTCGAGAGCACTGTGAACGACTGGCCTCGAAAGAAGGTTACCGCTACATCCATTCTGGCAACGAGCCGCTGCTTATCGCGGGTGTGGCGACGGCAGCACTGGAGGTGCTGGAAGAGCAGCCGGAGACAGAGGTCCTGCTGGTTCCCCTCGGCGGTGGCAGCGGCGCCGCCGGAGCTTGCATTGTGGCGAGGGCTACGAATCCGAAGCTTGAAGTGATTGCCGTCCAGTCAGAAGCTGCGCCTGCAGCTTACCGCTCCTGGAAAGCGCGGCAGTTGCTAAACGACCAGACGAATACTTGGGCCGAAGGTTTGCAAACCCGCACGGCTTTCGAACTTCCCCAACGGATTCTCTGGGAAAAGCTGGACGATTTCCTCCTGGTCTCTGATGAAGAAATTCGGCAAGCCACGCGACTGATGATTGAGAAGACGCGCAACTTGGTTGAGGGCGCAGGCGCCGCCGCGCTGGCGGCAGCCCTGAAGTTGAAAGACCGGCTGGCTGGCAGACGCGTGGTGCTGATGTGCACCGGCGGGAATCTGAGTTTGAAGCAACTGCGAGAGGTATTGGGGTGACAAGGAAGGCGGCAACGTTGAAGTTGTCAGAAAGCTTCAAGACATTCAGAGGCAGTCGCGCAAATGCGAACAGATATCGTGGGACGCCGATCACCAGAGCTTTGTCCCCCTTGGCAAGTCTTGGCAAGGGGGACTACAGGGGGTCTGCCATGAACAAGAGACCCCCTGCCGCAAAAGACGCGGCGTCCCTCCTGCAAAGTCTTGCAAAGGGGGACAAATGTAGAATAGAAACTCCACCGGCAGGCTGGCAAGCCTGCCCCTGGAGATTGGACATTTTGGTTCCCCTCCTCGGCGGCTGACCTTTGCGCACACTTGACACCGTAGGTCAAGGGCCGGAGTGGTGGAGGGGTGGTGCGGGGCCACTGGTAAATATGACATACATTTCCTTGGCGGT
>JAKEER010000153.1 GCA_022616615.1 Acidobacteriota bacterium | reverse complement strand
TACAGCGTGGCCGGCCGCTTGTTCTGAAGTATCGCGTCATGGTGTTTTCCGAGCCGCAAATAGGACCAGCCAGGCAATCGGCGCTTGGTTGTTCTTCCAGACAGGGGAAGCTGTGAAAAAATTCCCCCTTAGTCAAAGGGGGCGACGGTGCAGCCGTCTGGGGGGTTGTCTTGAAAGACGGGAAAGCCGAGAATCAATGAATCTCTATCGCGAGTGCCGTCAGCATCTTCGAGCTCCCTTCGAAGATCAAGACAACCCCCGCGCCTTTCGGCGCCACCCCCTTTTTTAAGGGGGAATTGCGGCCCAGCCGAAACCGCCGTCAATTTTTTCACAGCTTCAGGCCTTCCGGTAGTCCGCACCCCTGCGTAGCCTGAGGGGGAGGCTGGCCTTCGATGGGCAAAGCCGTGAGATTGGCGACTGTGCATCCGCGATCGCTGCCGGGCTGAAGCAGCCATGCTTAGGAAGGTGATCGATGATTGGGTCCCCGGTGTCGCGAATCGTTGGCGTGGGTGGCATCTTTACCGCTCACGACGTGCGTGACAGGCTCAGCGCCGGTGCCGACCACATGCAACTCGCACCGCGGCGATGTTGGATCTGACAGTAGGTATCGGATTCGGCAGGAACTGGTGCTCCAGTTTACCAGCCAAACCTAATCCGAGTTGCTTGCCCGACAACCAGGTGACAGATGAACTCTCCTACGATGAACTCTCCTAAGATGCTGAGGCCGAAAATTCTTTGTTTGCTGGTTCTACCTCTTCTCGCTCTTCTCGCATACGCCACGCAGGAAGCAGGCAGGAACCCCTTCGCCGATGACCCTCAGGCCAGCGAATTCGGAAGGGTCCGCTTCCGAGAGAGTTGCGCAATCTGCCACGGCATCGGTGGCGAGGGCGGACGGGCGCCGGAGCTGACCCTCGGGACATACGGCATAGGTAACAGCGACCAAGAGCTGTTCCAGGTGATCTCGGAGGGTGTGCCCGGAAGTGAGATGCCAGGTTTCGCGGGAAATATGAGCAATGAGACCATCTGGAAGCTTGTCACTTACCTCCGGTCCATCGCCCGGCGAGAGTCCCCGGCGATTTCGGGCGATGCGGCCTCGGGAGAACGGATTTTCTGGGATCAATGCGGGTCGTGCCATCGAATCCGTTCTAAGGGTGGCCGCCTGGGTCCGGACCTGGGCAGAATCGGCAGGTCCCGGGGCGTCCCCTATATTCGCGAGGCGATCCTGTCGCCGGATGCCGATGTCACTCGGGGCTACAATACGATCACTGTGGTAACTCGAGACGGAAGGAAGTTCGTGGGAGTCGAAAGAAACATCGATGACTTCTCCGTGCAGTTTATGGACACGCAGGAAACCCTGCGCTCCTTTCTGCGGAGTGAAGTCCGTTCGGTCCAAAGGGAATTCCGTTCGTTGATGCCTGCCTACGACCAGTCGCTCTCAGCGGCGGAAATCGACGATCTTGTGGCGTATCTGCTTAAGGCGAGCAGAGAGGACGTGAAGCAATGAAACGACGGCTAGTTTTTCTTCTCATAGGATTGGTGCAACTCGGAAGCACGCTGGGCATGGCGGCAGTGCTGGAAGACAAGCTCCGTCAGGCGCAGTCCGATCCCGCCAGTTGGCTGATGTATGGCCGGAATTACGCAGGATGGCGGTACAGCGAACTGGATCGAATCAATACTTCTAACGTCGGTCGGCTCACACCGGAATGGATCTTCCAGACTGGGAGGGGTGGGTCTCAGACGACCCCCCTGATTCACGAAAATCTGATGTTCATCACCGGGCCATCCAATCTTGCCTGGGCGCTAGACTTGTTGACCGGTCGACAGATCTGGCGTTACTCGAAGAAACCTCCCTCCGGACTCAGTTTGTGTTGTGGCCAACCCAATCGTGGATTTGCGATACTCGGCGAATGGCTCTTCAAGGTGAACATTGAGGCTACCCTGGTGGCCCTGGACCTCAGAACGGGTGGCGTTCTCTGGGAAACCGAAGTTGCAGACTTCAAAAAGGGGTACTCCGCCACGCTAGCGCCGCTCGTTGTCAAGGATTTGGTATTGATTGGCAGCGCTGGCGCAGATTTTGGAGCCCGGGGATTCATCGACGCCTATGACGCCGCGACTGGAAGGCGGAAGTGGCGTTTTTGGATCGTCCCGGAACCTGGCGAGCCCGGCAGCGACACTTGGGCAGGGGATTCGTGGAGAACCGGGGGCGGATCGGTGTGGGTGACCGGGACGTACGATCCTGAGCTGAATCTGGTTTACTGGGGGACCGGAAACCCGGCACCAGATCTCGACGGTAGCGTTAGGCCGGGGGACAATCTCTATACCTGCAGTCTGGTAGCCTTGAATCCTGACACCGGAAAGCTCGTGTGGCACTTTCAGTTCACACCACACGATCTCCACGACTGGGATGCTGTGGCGGACCCGGTCCTCATAGACCTCGTGATGAACGGCAAGAAGGTCAGGGCTGTGGTGCAGGCCAATCGGATTGGATTCTTTTACGTTCTGGACCGGACGAACGGCAAGTTCTTGCAGGCTAAACCCTACACAAAAGTGACCTGGGCAGAGCGAATCGATCCCGGTGGGCGCCCGGTACTCGTGCCTGGGCAGGATCCTAGCGAGGAGGGAACCAAGATCTGTCCAGGCCTCGGAGGAGGCCATAATTGGACGCCAACGGCCTACAGCCTCCAGACCGGCTTGTACTACTTCAATTCGAAGGATGGCTGTCAAACTTACTACAAGGCAGCGCAGCAGTTTGTGGAGGGGCAGTATTACATGGGGAGCCTCACGATGGGCGTCAGGAACGAGCCGCAGATGGGCTCGATCATTGCCGTCGATCCCTCCACCGCGGAGATCAAGTGGCGCACCGAAATGATAAGTCAACCAGGCAGCGGGATGCTGGCTACAGCTGGAGGACTGGTTTTCTCCGGGAACACTGCAGGGTATGTCATGGCGCTGGACGCCCGAGCAGGCAAGGTTCTCTGGAGATTTCAGGCTGGCGAGAATGTCTCGGGAGCGCCGGTCACATATTTATTCAACGGCAGACAGTATGTCGCGGTAGCGGCTGGGCAATCCATCATTACCTTCGCGCTTCCGAAAGAGTGATCTTGAACCGGAGGGAGCCAACGAAAAACCCGGCTGGACGTCGTGCTTTGTGATGAGGCCACTCCAGCTCGATTGAGCACGATCGCACCAAAAGTTGAGAGGATCGTTCTATCGCTGCTTCCCGCAACCCTGCTTTACTCAATCATACTCAAAGGAAAGTCTGCTTGGAAAGTCATCGCCGGGACATTCGGGTCTCGGCAGGCACAGTCGGCTGCGTCGCGCACAAAAAGGAGAAGAGAGTATGCCACGAAGAGGGTGGTTGAACATGGGTTGCATCATCTATGTATGCTTGCTGGCCGGCTTGGTAGTGCTGGCAGGATCGAATTCTGCATATGCCCAGGGCGGGGCGAGCGGAACATTCGTCGGCGTTGTGAAGGATCTCACTGGCGCCGTAATCCCGGGCGCCACCGTTTCGATCCGCAACCGCGACACAAACTTTACCCTGAATGATAAGACGAGAGAGGTTGGAGAGTACACGTTCAGTTACGTGCCGGTGGGGTACTACGAAATCAGGGTCACCAAGGAAAGTTTTCGTACGGCGGTGGTCCCAAATGTCAAGCTGGACACCGGAGCCACGTTTCGGGTGGATCTGACGCTCGAGGTTGGCGAGGTCGGACAGTCGGTAGAGGTGACCGCCGCCGCGCCCATCATGCAAACAGAGGAGCCCTCCGTTGGGTACCTGGTTGAGGAAAAGCGCGTGCTTGAGCTCCCCCTCAATGGGCGCAAGTTCGAGCAACTGCAGATCTTGTCTCCTGGCTCGGTAAACGCTTTCAACCACCAGACGGGGGCCGGTCTGGCAGGTGGCGCGCCGGGCTGGGAAACCTCGAGTAGTCCTACGGCGATCGCCACCAGTGGGTCCCGGCCGAACCAGATGCTGATTCTGGTCGATGGAGGAAGTGTGGTCAACAACTGGGCCCGGACCGCTGCCGTCAGCCCCAATCCAGACGAGATCTCCGAGTTCAAGATCTCCGGTTCCAACTTCTCGGCCGAGTACGGTTACGGCGGCAATGTGATCAACGTCACCACAAAGTCGGGCACAAACCAGGTGCGGCTCACCTTGTGGGAATTCCTCCGAAACAACAGTTTAGACGCCCGGAACTTCTTCGCGGCGCGGCCAGAGCCGAGGAAGCGCAATCAGTTTGGAGTGGCGAGCGGAGGACCTGTGCGCCTGGGCAGCCTGTACGATGGGAAGGACAAGAGCTTCTGGTTTTTCAACTTCGAGGGCCAGCGGGAACGAGTAGGCCGAACGCTCATCTCTTCGGTGCCAACTGCTGCGATGCGGAGAGGAGATCTTAGTGAGCTGCCGGTAACGATCTTCGACCCCATGACCACCCGGCGGGATCCCACCTCTCCGACCGGCTTTAGGCGCGATCCGTTTCCTAACAAAGTGATACCGCCGGGCCGGCTCGACCAACCTGTCGGCCAGCGCTTCTTAGAGTGGGTTCCTCTGCCCAACCGACCCGGCTTTGCCAACAATTACTTGTTCACGCCCGTGGTAACCAATGACTACGAGCACTACGGGTTCCGGTTCGATCAGAAGACCGGCGGTAGTGGCTTGCTCACGTTTCGCGGTTCCTACCAACCGAACAATTTCTTTCAAGGAATTGGCCCATACGGGAAACACGTGAGACCACCTTACGACTTGGGAACTTCTCCCAAGGAGGGCAACGGCAGCAGCTACGTACTCGCGTGGACGAACAACATCCGGCCGACGACTTTGATGGACACCAGAATCGCCTTTACACGAGGCTGGGTGGAGACGGGGAACGGAGCTGTCATTGAGGGTGGGACCGACTGGACCACGGAAGCGGGAATACAGGGATTTGGAAAGGATGTCTCAGATGTCTACCCGTCCCTACCGCAACTCTCGTTCTCCGGATTCACCGGCGTGCCTAGCAATGGAGGTTTCGGCTTGGCAGGCGCTGGCAACAACTGGGAGTATGCAGCCAACTTCACTCTGATCCGAGGTGCGCACACCATTAAGACCGGGTACGCCCATCGCCGGTGGCAGGAGAATGCTACGACCTGGGGCCGGGGCTCCGGGGAGTTTGTCTATTCGGGCGAGTTTACCGTCAACCCGGCGTCGCGAGGGGGAACGGGCAGCGGGTTGGCTGATTACCTTCTGAGTCTCCCCTTCAGTGCCGGGCGTTATATCCCTCTGGGTTGGTACTACCTCCAGATTCGCAACCACTGGAGCTACATCCAGGACGACTGGAAGGTAACGCCGAAGCTGACACTGAATCTGGGGCTGCGGTATGAGCTGAATTTCCCAACCCAAGAGAAAAATGACGCCGTTGGCTCGTTCGTTCCCGAGGGGCGGGGCGGCCGCGGAGCGATCCTGGTCGCGAACGAGGAAGCGCTGCAAAAGGGTGTCATTCTTCACCCCCCCACCCGTTTTTCTCTTGAGACCTATCGGCCGCTCATCCAGACGGCGCGCGAGCTGGGAATTCGCGAAAGATCGATGCGCCCGCTGGCAAAAAAGAGCTTTGCGCCGCGGTTCGGTTTAGCCTACCGCTTTACGAACAAAACTGTGGTTCGGGGCGGATATGGCATTTTTCATGTCCAGCTCGATGGCAATCGCGAGACCGAGTTCATCAGCGCCCCGTTCCTCGTCAGGGAATCGGGCCTGCTCAACCAATTGGATGTGGATGGGAGGCCGCTGAGGACGACGCAAACCATCCTGGCCGGTGCCCCGTTCTCGCCGCGGCCTAACCTGCAGGCGCATACCACGTCTGACGGAAGCTTTGGATATGCGCAGCAATGGAATCTGTTTGTTCAGCGCGAGCTGCCGGGAGGCTTCGTTTTCGACGTGGGGTACGTCGGAAACCGGGCGAATAAATTACAGCAGACCAGGCCATTGAACACACCTCTACCTGGTCCAGGGCCCGTTGACGCCCGCCGCCCCTTCCCCGACTTCAACTTGATTGGTCTCGCCGACCAATCCGGTTATTCAACCTACCATGCCTTTCAAGGCAAGCTGGAACGACGCTTCAGCGCGGGCCTATCCACAAGCGTCGCCTACACCAGATCCAAGTTGATTGACCTGAACACTGGCAATTCCGGAACCGGGTTCGACCCATATGATTTCAGAATGGACCGCGGGCCGGGGGACTACGACGCGCCGAATGTGCTTGCTACCAGCGTGGTTTATGAAATCCCGTTCCTGAGAAACGTCTCATGGCCGTTGGCGCGACATGTGCTAGGTGGCTGGACCACCACGACGATTTTGACCGCCAGTGACGGTTATCCGTTTACGCCAGCTTGGTCCGGCGACACCGGCAATCGCGGGGCTGGATCCCGCCCGGATCGAGTTTGCAGTGGCAAGCTCTCCAACCCCACGCGTGAGCGTTGGTTTGACACCAGTTGCTTCGTCGCTCCCAGGTCGGCGGGCCCATTCTCGATCGGAAATGCGGGCCGGAATATCCTGCGCGGTCCGCGCTTGTTCAATTGGGATTTCGGCCTTTACAAGGACTTTCATCTGGCAGAGAACCGCCGGCTTCAGTTTCGCTCTGAATTCTTCAACTTCACTAACACGACCAACTTCGGGCTCCCTGCGGCCACTATTAACGCCGGAGCTCCGGGAGTGATCACGAGGGCAGGGCCGGCCCGGATTATCCAGTTCGGCCTTAAGTTGTATCTCTAAAATGATTGGGGGGATGAAGACAGCGATTCTCGGCGCGCTTCTTGGCCTTGCTTTGTGCGTTCCTGTCCGAGCCGCTGGCGAGGACAGCGGGAAACTCACGGAGAGCGCAGCCGCGCTCTTGCGCGACGGCAAGACACAAGAGGCCCTTGCCTTGCTCAGGCGGCTTATCGCCGGAAACCCGAAGCTCTTTCCGGCCTACAGCCTTCTCGGCGTGGCTTACACGCAATTGGGACAACTGGAAGAGGCGCGCCGATATTTTGAGAAAGCCGTCCAGCTCGCGCCCCGCTCTCCCCAGGCCCGCAATAACCTGGGAGCCAATTACCTCGCCTTGAGACGGCCCGCCGAAGCGAAGAGGCAGTTTGAGAGCGTCCTTGCCTCTGACCCTACCAACTTGACCGCCTGGGTGAACCTAGCCCAGAGCTATACCCAACTTGGTGACTCTCCTAAGGCGCTGGTCGCCCTGAACAGAGCGCAGCAGCTTGCGCCGGAGGACCTCGAAGTACAGTTCGCTCTGGCCGAAGCTCGTTTGCGTACAGGGCAGGCAGAAGCGCCTCACCAACAAATCCGGGAGCTTGCCCGCCGACCAGGCGGCGGCCTTCATGTAATGGCGCTGGCGCGCAAGAATATCGACCTCGGAGACTACAATGCCGCCTTGGCGCTTTTGGAGTTGCTGGAAGGCTCTGACCGCAGCTCCGCTGCCTGGCATGAGATGAAAGGTTACGTCCACTTCAAGCTGGACCAGCCTGAACCCGCCCTGGAGCACCTCCAGAAGGCGGTGCGACTGGAGCCTCACGCCGAGGATCACTACCTGGCATTGGCTGAGTTTCTCGGGGCCAACAATGCGGTGGGGACGGCCGTCACCGTCCTGGAAGGGGCCCAGAAGATCTTGCCTCGCTCGGTGAAGATTCAGTCGGGTCTGGGTGTCGCTTACTTGATGAATGGTAACGTGGACCAGGCTGAAGCACTCTTGCGCGCAATCGTCGAGCGGCAGCCCGGACACGAAGTTGGTTACCAGCTGCTAGCGGAGTGCTACGAGCGTGCACAGGCCTGGGACAACCTACAGGCAGTAGCAGACCAGCTCAGAAGGCTGAACCCCGACAACGGCATAGGATGGTACTATGCAGGGCTAGCCCGATACCACGTGCGGCAGGGCCAGGGGCGAGGCGCATCCCTGCAGGTGATACGCCGCTATCTGGGGAGAGCGCTCCAGATCCAGCCGAACGACTGGCGGTCGCACGTCTTGTTGGGAAAGCTGCTGCTGGAAGAGGGGAAGGACGCCCCGGCCGTCCTCGCCTTTCGCAAGGCGATTTCTTCAAACGACGAGGAGCCCTCCGTGCATTATCTGCTGGCAAGCACCCTGCAGAGGCTTGGGAAAACGGACGAAAGCGAGGCAGCGTTTGCGGCCTTTCGGGAGGCGAAGGCCAAAGAGAAAGCTCGCCAATTCCGAACGCTTGTGGTCAACACCCACCGTTAGCATCTTATGTTTTGTTCGCGTAGCGAGTTTTTATCAGAAGGTCGTGATCCATCGAGGCAGAGATGAGTAAACTATCCGGCACTCCTTTCAGCCGACGGCGCTTTCTGGCAGCCGGATCTTTGTCCGGACTGAGCAGCCTTCTCCCTCTTCTGCCACAGATTTCAGGCAAGAGCATTGTGGAAATGGCCAGGGCGGCGCAGAAGCTCGAGGGCGTGGACATCATAGATGTTCACGCGCATATCGGCGAGACGCCGCGGGGGGCGATGTGGCAGCAGGGTGCCGAGGTGCTGCTCGAAGACATGGACCGCTGCGGCTTGGGCGTGGCGATCATTAGTCATATTGGAGCCATCGAGGCACTGACGCCAGAGGCGCTAAAAGCCGCCCACGACATGTCCGCAATGGCCGCACGAGCGCACCCCAGGCGCTTGCGCAGCTACCTGGTCTTCCACCCGCATCAGCTCGACGCTTCCACGGCGGAGATGAAACGGCTGCTGGAGTCCGACTCACCCTTCGTCGGCTTCAAGCTTCACGGAGCGTTTCACCAATACGCCGCCAGTGGCCCCAACTACCAGGCCGTGTTTCAATTCGCCCACGAGCACAAACTCCCCGTGCTCTTCCACGTGGCTCAGATCGGTGATGCCTGGGGACACGGCGTTGGCGAGGCAGCGGACAACTTCCCTGGCATGCAAGTAATCCTGGCGCACCTGGGTCCGGGCGAGGAACGGTTGCTGGCGCTGTTGAAGGGCCGACCGAATCTTTACACCGACACCTGCCTCAGCACCGGCCGCTACCGGGAGGTGGAGCGTATCGTCAGAAAGATCGGCGCGGAGAGAGTGCTGTTCGCGACGGACGCGACCTACTTGAATCTGGCTGCCGGCGTGGCAAAAATCGCTTTTGCTGATATTCCAGAGGCGGAGAAGAGGTTAATCTTCGGCGGCAACGCCCGGCGCATCTTCGGCAAGCGGCTGCCCCTGAAGCTGTGAAAAAATTCCAGGCACCGAGCGGCTTTGCCGCCTGATGTGCGGAAAGGCTCCGCCTTTCCGCATCCGTGCCCGTAGTTATGTTGGAGGGGGTGGCCACCTGACGGAAGGGCCAAGCCCTTCCGCACATCTGGCGGCAGAGCCGCGCCCAAACCGCCATTTTTTCACAGCTCCCCTGGGTGGCGCCTGAACCGCACTGCCCCAACCACCATGCCCGACTGGAAGTTCTTCGACTGCAACGCGATGATCGGGAACACGCGGGTGCCGGTACCGGCGCCGCTGCTCACGGGCGAAGCCCTGCTGCGCGCGATGGACCACTTCGGCATCGAGCAGGCGCTCCTCTATCACCACGCCAACTCCAAAGACGAAATGAACAGGCTGACACTTCGGACCGCCAGGGCGTCCGGGCGGCTGGTCCCCTGCTGGATCTTGCCCATCTCGCCGGTTCTTCTCGATGAAAAGCTGGAAGACCACGTTGACCGCATGTTGGAAGCCGGGGTGAAAGCCGCCCGTCTTGTTCCAGATGAGGGTCCGCACGCCGCGCCCATGACACTTCGAGTGTACGCCCTGGAAAAGATCTTCGAGCGGCTGAACCGACACCGGGTTCCCACTCTGATCCCTGCAGAACACATCCACACGCCGGTCGCCGCCGCGACCTATGGATGGGATCAGGTCCACGCCATCTGTGAAGCTTTTCCCGAGATACCGTTGGTCTTGCTCCAGCCCCGATATGCCGCCCAGGCGCCGATGATCGCTCTTATGCGCCTCCACCGCAATCTCTACTTCACGATTCCGTTGTACGGTCTGTTCCGGCAGATGGAGAGCATCGTCGCGACGTTCGGGCCGGAGCGCGTTCTGTTCGGGACCAACCTCCCTCACAGCGACCCGGCGCTTCCCATCGGTATGGTCCACTGGGGAATCCTCACGCGGGAGCAAAAGATTTTGATAGCCGGGGAAAATCTTAGACACTTGTTAGACGGCGTTCGATAAGTCAGCGAACGATTACCTTCCGCAGAAAGATCGAGCGAGTAGGCCGACCGGTACGATCTAATGTAGCAATGGATAAAAGAATCCGTTGGGAGTCAGGGGTTGACTTCCTTAAGCAACAGCCCAGGGCCTCGGGTGATCACCCTTGGTCTTTCGACCCAGAGTTGCCCGTCGCCCTTCGTTTCGTATCCGCCAAATCACGAGTAGAAGTGCCGTTGCTGCGGCACGACTATTTCGAAGTGTGCTTTCTTGATGCGGGAAGAGTCGTGAAACAGGTGCAGGATCGATTTCTGAAAATGAACGAAGGGGACCTCTTCGTGGTGGGTAGCGGCGCCTTTCATCGGATCAGCGAGTTTCGCCGGCCTTATGCCAGAGAGATCCTCCTCTATTTTCTTCCCGAGGTCCTCCGCAGTGACGCAACCGGCGGGGAGTATTCTGAGTACCTGATGCCTTTCTTATGTCAAGATGCTGGCTTCCCGCACGTCATTTCTTCGAAATCTGGCATTCCGGAGAAGGTACGAGAGCTCATGATGGGCATTCGCGTCCATCTCCCTCCTCAGTCCGCTCGGGCTCATCTTTACGTCAAGACCTGCCTCAAAATGATTCTTGCTTTGCTAGGCGACTATTACCAGTCCTATCCGAGTACTAAGGGAGTATTTGTGAGCAGGCAGCAGAATATCGACCGCCTAAAGCCGCTCTTTCAACTGATGGATTCTCGATACGGAGAGAGAATCACGGTCGATGATGCTGCCCGACACTTGCATATGAGCCGATCCCATTTCATGCGCTTCTTTCGGAAGATTACGGGCGAGACTTTTGTTACGTATTTAAACCGGTTTCGCACCGCCAAAGCGCAGGTGCTGCTGGCATCGACGGACAAATCGATCGTGGAAGTGGCGCAGGAAGCGGGATTCTGTGACCAAAGCTATTTCAGCCGGGTATTCTACCGCTTCGCTCAAGTGACGCCCCGAGATTACCAGAGGAAAATTCGCTCCCGCCAATCAAGCTCGTCCACTCGCTAGTTTGAGTTGTGCCCTAGCACAACACAGTAACCCCGGGGCGTTATCGGGGCACTATCGTTACAAGACTTGAGACTATATTTATCGCCTTGAGACAACTAACGGGTTAAGGTGCCTTTTTCGAAACCTTAAACAGGATCGTGCGCTCAAAACGAACGCCCCGCAGAACGACTGAGCCGCCTGGGCGGGCTTCACTCCTTGCCGCCAAGTCTTGCAAAAGATGACAGTGGACGCCCCGGAGGCTGCGGCTGGCTGTCAAGAGAGAAGCCTATGACGCAACATCCGATCGGAGCAACACACAAGCCCCAAAGATTGCCTAATCACGCAGGGGTTGCCAGCCCCTACTACGCGCCGCACAGAGTAGAAGATTTTGTGACGAAGCCTCGTCTCACATCAGGTAAGTTCGGTTTTTCTCGGCGCCAGTTTACGACGCAGTTCCTGGCCGGATTGTTCTGCGCGAAGGCTGGAGCTAGCTCGCTCGGACAAGACAACCCAAAAGGAGAGATCAGCCAGTTCGATCTATCTTTGCTCCATGATTGGATCACTCCAGCCCTGTCCTTTTTCATCCGGTCTCACTTTGCCATCCCGGCTCAGAACGGTGGTGGCTGGACGGTCTCGCTCGGCGGCGCAGTCGCCGTAGCCTACGAGGTGTTCGGCCAGGATTTTGCCGGCCAGGACCAGAAACGTCTCGTAGTCACGCTGGAGTGTGCGGAGAACCCAGTCGGCGGTGGTCTGGTCAGTAACGCAGAGTGGACTGGCATAAGCCTCCGAGCCCTGCTGGAAAAAGCAAGGCTCCTGCCAGAAGCTCAAGTCGTGCGGTTGCTCGGAGGCGACGGGTATGAGCGCATCATTCCCCTTTCGAAAGCCATGCATCCGGATACCCTCCTGGTTGATCAGATGAACGGGGACAAGTTGCTGGTCTCTCACGGGGGGCCGCTACGTGCGCTTCTGCCAGGGTGGCATGGGATGGACTCAGTGAAATGGCTTCGGCGCATAGACGTGCTGGCTGCTGGCGAGAATCAAACGTATCTGCGTCGGAGTCGAAGCGGAAGGGTGATGCCCATCACCAAGATGAACGCCAAGTCAGTCTTTGCTCGACCGGTTGACGGCGCTATTCTCTTTCGCCGCCGCCTTCTGTGTCGGGGAACCGCGTGGGCCGGGGAGAAGAAGGTTCACAAGGTTGAGGTGAGCACCGACGGAGCACATTCTTGGCAACTTGCCGGGCTGCTGGATCCTCCTTTGCCCTACGCTTGGGTGCGTTGGGAATACGGGTGGAAGATTCCCGCGCCCGGAAACTACGAACTGGTAGTTCGCGCGACCGATGAAAGTGGGAGAACGCAGCCGGCCGATCGAGATCCAGACAGGATGGATGAATACGAGCAGATCTCCTGTCAGCGCGTGAGAGTGAGCGTAGTATGAGAGCACTACTCCTTTGCCTGCTCGTCGCGCCAGTTCTGTTCGGCGAAGAAAGGAACGCCCTTCAGGAAGCGGAGACGGCGTTTCGCACAGGGAATTTGGACCAGGCGCAAAGACTGGCACGAGAGGTTCTAGCAGCCGATCCTGGCGCCGCAGGAGCCCACATGATTCTCGGGGTTATAGCGGCGCGACGTGGCGAATGGCAGGAGGTCATCCCGCGCTTTAGAACGGTGATTCGCCTGGCGCCCACAAACCCGCACGGTTACTTCTATTTGGGGCAGGCTTATCTGTACCAACGGCGCTGGCAGGACGCCGTCCGGTTCTTCACGGAAGCGTTGAGGCGGAACTACCCTGAGCGCAGCCGTCTGCTCGTCGAGCTGGCTTTAGCCCGATACGAAGCCGGAACCCCGCAAGAGGCCTTGGCAACTCTTGAGCAGATGGGTGGGGTTCCCGAAGCGCCTCATACGGCCCGGTACTATGCGGTTATGGCGTCCGTCAGGTCTGCTCTCGATCAGCCCGACGCTGCCCTGGAGTCAATCCGTCGAGCTCGAGATCTGGACACCTCAAACCCTCACCACTGGGAGTTCTTGATTTCTCACTTGATTGAGACCAGCCAGTTGAGTCTGGCTCTGGCCGAATCGATTCAGGCGCAGAAGAAGTTTCCAGACGAGCCTGCGATACAATTCCTGTTCGGCCTAGCGGGCTACCAGTTCGGGTACGTTCATTTGACGGAGCTGGCGCTCCGCAACCTGACTGAGCTGGAGACGGGAGATCCTCGAATTTCCATGTTGAAGGGTTTGGCGCATTATCTGCGCGGGCAGAAGGAAGCGGCGATGCGAGAGTTCGCCGATGCCGCTCGACACGGGGTCCGGGGTTCAAAGCTCCTCCTGGCCCTCGTCCTGAAAGACTCCGGCGATCTGGTTAAGGCCGAACGGTACCTTCGGGAAGCTGAGCCTTCAAATCCACGGGATGGCCAGCTGCAGTTCGAACTCGCCAAGATATCGTTGCTGCGAGGCGAGACCTCGGAGGCGCTCACCCGCCTCCAAAAGGCCGCTAAGCTCATGCCCCGTGAACCCATGGTGCAGTATCGGCTCGCCACGTTGTACCGCAAACTGGGGGACTCAAGAAAGGCGAACGAACATTCTCAAAGCTTTGAGAAACTCAAAAAGGAAAGAGACACCGAGCTGGCGAACTCGCCTGTCCGCCGACTAGATGGAGCTGCGCAAGAAGGCGTCTTGCCACCGCCCTGAGCCGGCAGAGTTTTGCGGGAGCTTCAGGCTGGGCAATGGGGTGGGGATTACCGGAAGGTCTATCTGGAAGAACAACCAAGCGCCGATTGCCTGGCCGGCCCTGTTTGCGGCTCGGAAAACACCGTGACCCGATACTTCAGAACCAGCGGCCGGCCACGCTATAAAGAGATCTGACGCTACCGCTGCTCCTACTTTGCGCTGCTGCCGGTTTGGCATGTCCGTGGAGCGGAAGGTGCACCGCGACTCGACACGCGGTAACCAAGAACGGTCAGTCATCTCCTTTCCTGCCGGTGAACGAAGAGATCTTCCAGCGTCTGTTTAGTAAGAGTGTGGGACGGTCGTCTGGCGGTATGACCTAAATGACTGAGCGAGAGTATGAGAGTAAGGATCGCCTCAGCTACCGGCCGATCGACAGCTCCCGCAGCGTTGAACAGCGCCACGCTCGAATCCGTGCACGCCTCAACATCGACGTGGTCATAACCAACGCCAAACAGAGCAATGGCCAGGAGTCGTTCCACTACCGCAAAGCTTTCCCGCTTGTACGAAGGCCAGAACGTGATGACCCCGTCGTAATCCCGGACTTGCTTGGGTCGAATAACCGTAGCTCGCTCGGCCAAGAACTCATAAAGGATCCTGGGCGAGGTATCGAGCAGCGACAGGCCAATGTCTTTGAACTCGAGCTCGTCGCGCTCATTCAAAAAGTCGCGGGTAAGCCCAACACGAAATTTGCAGAAGGTTTGATTCATGATTACAGACCCGCGCCACGGGCGCCGTTGCTCCGATATCGGTAGCGCAGACCTGTGCTGTGTGCAGGCTTTCACCTGTCCTGACGCCGATTCCTCGTCGGCGACTAGGATTGGCCGCGCGATCACGGGCCCTGGAAAGAAATATTTCACGCATCAAGAAAATGTTTGACATGTTTTCAGATCCATGATAGTTCTTGCCACGCTATAGCGCAATCCAATTTCCTCGGGGAAATGTCAGGATTTTTGGGTTTCCCCACCATGCTCTAGCAGGATGCTGAAAGACTCTCCAGATGAGAGGCTAGTCGCCGCTTGCTACCGCGCGCGGTGCCGTAACTGCTTTGGAGTCAGAGCCTTCCGTACCGCGACCGGTAGGGAGCGTCTTTCGAGTTTTTCAGCATCCTGCTAGACAGGTTTCGACGACAGATACAGATAAGGAGAACAACATGACAACGACTGCCGAGTCTTCGCTTTTCCAGGAAGGGCTTTCGGTTTGCAAACAGTGCTTATACATAGCGCTCCTGATTCTTGTAATGCCTTGTTTCATCTTTGCCCAGTCGACCAGCACGATCCAGGGCCAGATTACGGATGCGTCTGGCGGTGTAATCGCAGGTGCGACAGTCAAAACCACCAACGAGGGCACAGGCTTCAAGAAGGCCGCCGTGTCAGCGAGTGACGGCTTCTACCGGATCCCTGATCTTCTGCCAGGAAGCTATGAAGTTCGTGTCGAAGCCAGTGGCTTTAAGACCTATATCAGCCGCAACCGGTCGGTGGCAGGAAAATGACGTGTTGGGCGTGAACATAACAATGGAAGTGTGAGAAGTGACTCAAACCATCGACGTCAGCGCAGTGGAACCTCAGGTGGAAACACAAGTGACGCGCATCTCCGAGGTGTTGCCGGAAGAGGAAGTTCGGTCTCTCCCTTTGCAGGGGCGAGGAGTCTTGAACCTGTCGCTCTTGACGCCGGGAGTGACGGGCAAGCCCACACCTCCCGAGAACTATTGCTTCTCTTTCCGCATCTGGCGTGCCTCTTCGGCCTCTCTTCTGAAATCGATAGAGCGTGCACCGCCCCCTCACTCCCAGCCTCTCTCCCCCTCTCGGGGGACGTGAGCTTGCTCAAACCTCTTCTAGAATTGCGTCCTTCCGGAGGATTCACGCTCAATGTAACGCTGCTGCCGTATGGAAAAGAGACTCTCTTTTTCCTCCTGCCAGAAGGCGTAACTGCAACGCCGGAGAGCCAGGAAGCCCCACAGCCCCAGGAGTTCGATTGGACTCGGAAGAGTACGCAAGACTACTCGTCAGGCGAAGGCGGCTGGTGGATGTTCAGCGAGGAGAACACAAGTTTGAAATACACCAGCCGTGCGCGCGTCAAAAGTACCGGAGCCTCACAGAAAGGGTCCCCATCACCTCTCTCGAAGAAACCCATGAGTCTCTGATTCGGCCATCCAGCGACTATGAAGAGTCATGATTGGATCCCTTAGTTATGCGGCACTTGATTTTCTAAGCAGCAAGCCACCCTGGGAGCCCCGGTGTCCCGCCGGGCGTCCCGCCCGCCCCGGAGCGGCTGGAGGCCGCTCCAATGGCCTGCGGCCAAGATTGCGGGCGGGACGCCGGGGCTCCCAGGGTGGCCGCGTCAAACACGCACGACCGGGAGCCGGAGGTTGTATGAGGAAAATGCGGTTGGTGAGTCCCCTGTTGTTCGCTCTTGGCTTAGGCCAGGTTGCGAATGGCCAAACCCCTAATGAGCCGGCTCATATTCCTGCCAGCGCCACGACTCGCATCTTGTGGGGGGACCAGACGTCAGGCAGGGTTCATGATTCCCGCTTTGGTGGAAGCCAGAAGATCATGTGGCAGATCTTCGGCATGGGGCCTGGGGAATTGTTTCGACACTCGGATCGGTTCACCACCGAGTTCACGGTCGATGGCATCTACTACGTTTTGAGTGGAGCGATGGTTTTGAGTAATCCAGCGACTGGAGAGGTATATCGTGTCAATCCCGGAGAATTGGCTTTCCTCACACGAAATAGTTGGAATCATGGCTTCACTTACGGTCTGGAACCGCTGCGTGTCCTGGAGTATTTGCCACGTCTTTCAGTGACAGCGGGTGAGAAGAATCCTCCTTATTTAGGACAGGGGAAACTCACGCAAGTGAAGTACGCCAAAGACGAGTGGCTGGAGAAGTGGCCCGCCGCTCTTGACGAGGCCAGAAGAAGCGCGACTCACCGAGTGGTTCGAGAAGCCGATATCCTGTGGCGAATGGAGGGAGAAAAGCACCAGGTCCTCGTCGGCATCATGGCCAGTACTGACCAAATCACGTTTGGGAAGATTCTCCTGCATCCCAAAGAAGAAACCGAAGTGCGGATTCATGGCGGTGACGCAGGCCTTTATCTTCAGGATGGGGAAGTCCATGTGAGGCTCGCCCAACAGACGCTGGACGCGCGCGGACAGACGCGTTGGTTCGACGTCAAGGCTGGGGATGGTGTCTATCTTCCCGAGGGCACTCCTCACCAGTACTACAATCCCTCTGACCGGATGGCCACCTTGATTTTCGGTGTGTCCCCCAGCTACCTGCCTAAGAGTTCATCAAAACAAGCCAAGTGAAGATCGAGTGGAGAAACGAGGGCTGGCGGTGGGTACTTTGCAGTACTTTGCCAAGTTCTCACTGGGTGGCGCAGACATCGCGCTGGTTGCGATGTCTGCGTTCCTGTTCGCACACATGGCAAACTGCGCCATGTGTGCGCCACCCACTGAGTTTTTTCAAGACATAACAGAGTAATACTTGGCCTCGGGGTCGCGCTGTCAGAAAATTCGGCGCGGATCGGTTTACTTGTAAACCGCAATGGCGGGGCATTCGCCAATCGTCCCCCTTGCGGGAGCGAATAAGGGGGGACTTCAGGAGGATCCGCTATCTCAGCGGCACTGCGGTCTCTGCCGGAGATATCTCTTGATAACTCATTTGATAGCATCTCTCAAAACTGGCTGGCGGGAGCGGGCACTGTTCCCAATCCTGGTGTTCTTGCTCACAGCCTTTACGCCTTCGCCGCTTGAGGCGACACGGCTTGTGAGTTACTACTTCCGTGGCGAGACTCGGCTTGGTGCTTGGACAAAGGAAGGCATTATCGATTTGAATCGCTCCTACCGCGAGATGCTGAAGGAGAAGGGGGTGCCACGAGCCGAGGAGCGAGCGAATGTGTTGGTTCCTCCACAAATGCTGGAGTTCCTCCAGGGGGACCGCGATTCCATGGCGGCGGCGATGGAAGCGATTGCCTGGGTCCAGTCCCAGCGGGCAGAGTCGAAGCGGCGCGGCCTGAGTGAAGTAGCGGGCCTAACCGGCCTGGGCGTGTGGTTTGACCTCAAGGAAGTCACCCTGAAAGCGGCTATTCCCAAGCCTCCGCATCTGCTGGCTGTGGCGTTGAACTATCGCTCGCACTCAGACGAGATCAAGATTGATCTGCCTAAGTTTCCAAATGTATTTACGAACGAGGGCAAAGTTATCGGGCCTGGAGAACCCATCGAAATTCCAGAAGCGGTTGGCGAGACCGACTATGAGGGCGAACTTGCCGTCGTTATCGGAACGAAGGCGCGAAACGTCGCTCGCGCGTCGGCTTATGACTATGTGGCTGGTTACATGACCTTCAATGATGTGACTGCACGTGACTTGCAGTTTCGGGTGAGCCAGTACACCTTGGGTAAGAGTCCCGATACGTTTTCTGCCATGGGCCCATTCCTCGTTCTCAAAGATGAGGTTCCCAATCCGCACAACCTTCGGCTGACGACGCGGCTGGGAACCGAAATCGTGCAGGATTCCAGCACCTCCCATATGATCTTTACGGTACCGGACTTGATCGCCGAAATCAGCCGGGTCATGACGTTGGAGCCGGGAACAGTCATCGCAACCGGGACGCCTTCTGGCGTCGGCTTTGCTCGCAAACCGCCTCGCTTCCTCAAGCCCGGAGAGACCATTCTATTCGCAAAAACGGACAGAAGCGGGCATACGCCGCGGGATTGAGTTCTTCGAGAAGGCTATCGAAATGGAACCTGGCTTCGCGGATGCTTTTGCCGGATTAGCAGATTGTCCGGCAGATCTTGACCCTGTCAACTAACACATCTGGAAGTCCAGTTTCGATTTCCTGCGTTAGGTCAATGCCCTTGAGCTGGGCTTGAACGAGTGCTTCGTTAAATGGATCCTCTATGAGCTCCCCAACCGGGACGCGATCGGATGCCAGTGGTACCTCTGTGGAATCGAACTTGAACAGCTCAAGCATGTCTTCCACAATCTGAACCATCGAGCGGCCCGAGGCCAGGCCGCCTGCAATCACCTTGTGCAGGTCCTCATTCGCTTCGGAGGGCAAAATCTCCTGCAACAGCTGAAGAGCCACGAGCATTGCGGTAAAGTCTGCCTTGATGCGATTGAGATCCTTTAGCTTTTCGTTGGCCTCCTCCAGCAGCTGCGCCTGGCTGCGCAACCTCGACTCCAGCTCCTTAGCTTCACTCACGTCGCGCATGATACCCCGCGCCCCCGCTGGCTGTCCGGACGCATCGCGGAAGAGAGCCACGTTGAACTCGAGGACGCGAGCGCGGCCGTCGCGATCCCGCACAATCACTTCGGAACGATCATGTCCCTCGGCCAACAGCTTGTCGTTGGTCGTTTTCAGGCTGTCCTCCATAGCGGGATCGACCAAGCTATGAAAGGACCTGCCGACGATCTGTTCGCGCGGAATGCCGAAGAAACGTTCCCCCGCCGCGTTGATGCTCGTAGTCAAGCCGGCGAAATCCCGCGTATAAACAATGTCGTCCAACTGGTCGAATGCCGCCAGACTAACAGGGACGCTGTTGGCGCTGGCTGGAGCCGACACGCGCTTTCGCCGCCCAGAGCGGGGTTCCGTATTCCAGCGATCGAGATCGATATTCAGCCGTTTGGCCATCCGGTAAAGCGAGTAGCGGCCAATCCCCAGAATACCCTTGGTGTGGTGTAGCACTTCCAGAATGTGCCCGCGGGTCATGTCGTCCAGCGACCCAGGTGGAGCTTCTTCCGCAACAGATTCTTTACTCGCCATTCCGATCTCGACAGCCGCTGTCTCAGTAGTCTGAAGCTCCCGCACCTCTCTTTCAGCCTCCGAACGTAGATCCTCGGCCGAAGCAATTCCGAATTGCACAAAGTCTTTAGGCAGGAGACTGCCGCTGATATTCATGGTTACGGCACGCTCCACGGCATTCTCCTAACCTGCTCTTTGATCTTCGTGACCAGCGTTCTGACCTCGCTTCCCACATAGATCGGCTCGCCCTCTCCCGCATACACCTGACGAGACTTCCCATCGGATGAACTTGTCAGCTCGACCGTCACAAAGGTTTCAGAATTCTCTTGGTTGAGTTTTGCGATAAAGGACCGATCTTCCGCAGTGAAATCCGGTTGAATCGGTTTAGGTTTGCTGACCGCAATTCCGTAGTGGCGCATACTGCGCTCGGTTATAACTAGCTCAGGGTCATACTGACCAGAGTCGCGTATCTCCTGTATGTTCTGAGTTCGCTTGGTGTCACAGTTCGAGGATCCTTGCCGTCGGATTGAATCCGCGCTTTGACCCGATTGGCGGCCCTTCCTCGGCATATCGGACAGGTTGCCCTTGGACCAGGATGCATTTCCTGAGCACTGGTCGGGGGCACATTGGCGATGTTGAGAGTTCCGAGTAGCGAAAACGAAAGGAGAATCTTGAGCAAGGTCGTATAGGCGGTATTCATGATCTGCACTCCTTCGGATGGTGCTGGGTTATTTTCAGGTTCTGGGTAAGGAGATGTGCGGGTTTCGCGGATCGTGACTAGGACCACGGCTTTCACAACAGTCCGCCGGCACTCAGGCAAATCCATTCGGATTCGAACCACACGCTTTTCCACGCCTTGAAACCAGAGCACTCGGTGAACTGACTCCTGAAAGCGGGCGCGCCCGACAACAGATTGACTCGGCAGAGGGCCACGCTCGTGAGCATGGATCAAGGATCCTGATCCTGACTTTGGTTACGGAAAAGGTCCACGCGCTCCAGCAGTTTGCGTCGGTCGTTGCGTTCATTCTCCTGAAAGATCTGATTCTCGCGGGAGGCTAAATCAGTTTGTCCGAGTTTCCGATAAAGCCGGGCTAGAACATAATGCAGACGATTCAACGACGGATCATGCACTAAGGCGAGCTTATATTCAGCTAAGGCCTTCTCTGGCTGCCCGAGTAGTTCCCAGCCCCATGCAAGGTTCGTTCGGGCCTGCGCGTCTCGAGGGTTGGCTTTCAGCGCTTCTTTGAGGTAGGGCATCCCGTCCTCGGGCTTGCGCAGTTGGATATAGATCCGCCCAATCCTGGCTTTAGCCGCACCGGAGTGAGAATTAATCTCTAACTCTTGCTGGCACAGTTCCAAGGCTTCTTGAAATCTTGAATTGCCTAGCTGGAAATCGGCCAAGGCAATCCGAAACCCAACCTGATGAGGCGCCTTGGCAATGGCAGCTTCGTATTCCGCCACGGCTTCCTTTTTCCCGCGCACGTCCAGCATACGTGCCCTTAGGTAATGTGCATGGCTTGATTGCGGATATTCTCCCAGCAGCTGATTGAAGTAGATAAAGGAAAGCTGTTGCAACACTTCCCATCGAAGCATGCGCACCGCAGAGGCCTTTTCGACGGACAGGGATTCTTGATCGATGAGTCGTTCCGCAGTGAAGTGATCATCCTTCCAGGCATACACGCGCGCCATCAGATAGTCTCTTAACCAGTCCCCGGGAGCCGGCGTGATGCGTTGCAGCACCGTCAGGGCCTCGTCCCACCGAGCGCGAAGCAGCAGAGTGATCACCTGCTTCCACTGTGCGGAACGATCGGCCCGTACTCGATTTTCGAGAATCTGATTCACATCGCTGTTTACCAACGGCAGCAAGGGACGATTTCCATCGTCGATCGAAGGAAGCGAACGCAGTTGCTTCTCGAAATTCACTCTGATGCCGACATCGGCAAGGTCTTTGCGCGGCAGTGCAGCAGCGTCCAGCACCTCCTGGTTTTCCAGTGTTAAAAGCTGCCGGTATCGATCCAATGCAAGCGTTGCGGGCGCTTCTTGCCCCAGGATCGTGAAGACTCGTGCCAGGGAAAAAAAGATGGCCGCATATCCGGGATCCAGTTTGGCGGCGTCCAGATACTCCTTCGCCGCCAATTGAAACCACTCCTGTCCATCCAGGACCCTCGCAGTCAAAAAATGTGCGTACTTTAGATCAGTCGTCTCATCGGTCAAGATTGGCGCCAGTTGGGTGGCTTGCTTGAGGTAACTCTCTCCGAGCAGGTAGAGAAGATGATCCTTTTGTTCGGATTTCTCGAGGGCTTCTCTGAAGTAAGGCGTGGCCGAACGATGATCGCCAATCCCGACAAAGGCAAGGGCAAGAAACGTGGCGCTCTCGGCCGTGGGCTTCTGCTTGTGAGCATAGCGGAGATGAGGCAAGGCTTTCTCAGGCTGTCCAAGCGAGACATAGGAACCTCCCAGAAACAGGCGTGCTCCCAGCATCACGGGCTTCAGCTTGATCCCTGCGGTAAACGTAGCAATGGCATCCTCGTATTTCCGTTGAAGGTAGTAAGCAATCCCTAGGTTCTGGTAAACCTCGGGCAACAAGCGGGGGTACCTTCTTAGAATAGTCCTATACTCCTCGACGGCCTTGCTGTACTGCCCGTTCGACTCGGCTTCTTTCGCCGATCGAAAATGGGCCTCGATGAAAGATTCCGCCCCGGGCGGGATTTGCGAAGACGGTTGAGCGTACGGGGAAAACCCAAACAGCAGTAGGAGAAAGCTACAGAGAGACGAAAAAGAGACAGCAGCCCAGGGATTCCCCGCTGATGCGATATGGGAACCGCGGTCACCGTCCGATTCACCGACTCCCGCTCCATCAGCGCTGCGGTTGGCATGCGTGCGCGAGAGAAAACGAAAACAGAGTTCTCGTTTCACGAGAGTCAACGGTCTAACTCGCCGCCCCGGCCTGATCCAGACATTCTTAACTCTCACTTCTGGGCCTTTCGTGTCTTGAAACTCTCAGGAGAAATCCGAATCCAATGATCCGCAAACTCTGAATGGAGCATAACCCGCTGCTTAGGCATGTGGCAGCTCGAACACTTGTCACGCGAGACAGGGCAAACGGCCGCCATCTTGCGCCTTTCGACTTTATGGCATTCGAGACAGGCCTTGTCATAAGCGCTGGCAGTGACAGCGACGTTGGCATGAGGATCATGACAGGTGGTGCATTTGAGGCCCGCCTCAGTTTCATTGAAGCATCGGCTCAGGACCAATCGCTGGCTGGGGAACCTCACCGTGAGCGCTCTTTCCTGGATAGCATGGATGGCGGCAAGATCGTTGTCCGCTGGAGGACGCCCATGGCAGACACCGCAGAGCTGAGCCTGGGCGAACCCATCCAGCCTGCCCGGGTGAAATATCTTTTTATCGGCCACCAACCCAATGCCCATGGCACGAATATGTTCCAGACCAGGCCCATGACACCGCTCACAACGAATACCCATTGCCTGGCGGCTGGGAAGCGGGTTCTCCTGAGTGGAGCCCGTTGTGTGGCAGCCGAAGCACTTCATTCGCTCTTCTTCTGACAACGCCCTGCCCAGGCTCTCTGCCAGGGTCCGGGGCGTCTGTTGCGTTGCGCCCGGGGTTAAGTCAAAGCTTCTCGAATCGGCATACCAACTGAGACGGCTTTCAACAAACTGTCCGTTTTCAAGCCTTCCAATGGGCGTGATGCCCTTGGAGCCTCCACCAAAGGCCCAGTCGAGAATCAGTCGTTGCTGGTTTCGATCTTTGCTAGCAGTCAGGACAGTCTTGCTTTCCGGCGCGCCCTCAAGTCGTAACTCTGCTTGAGCGATCCGGTCCTTCATCTGGAAAGGCAACAGAGAGAGGATCTCACCGATCTCACTGATGGGACGCAAGGATCGAGCGTGGTTGCTTCGATCCTGAGTATCATAAAGGTTCGTGTGGCAGCCTTGGCAGGCCTGTGCTCCGGCATAGGCCGACTGCTGAGTCCAGAAATGTTCTGGGTCTCGAAAACTTTGGCCCAGGGCCTTGGTCGCAGTAAGCCCAACGCCAAGAGCAAAGATCGAGAAGCATAGAGCCCAGGATGATTTCGGTGTCAGCATAAAAGGACAGCAATCTTGGGTCCGAGAAGACGGGAAGCCAGGGCTCAGAAGCCGCCTCGGCCCGAGTTCCACTATTTTTTGCCCAGAAATCTTTCGTTCTTCACAACCCCAATGCCCTCTTTGATCGTGACGCACTGCTCCCCATCTACATCACGGAAAGTCTCTGTTTTCCCATTAGGCCAGCGAACTTCTACGAGGTCTGCCCGACGCGCTTCTCCCAGACCAAAATGCAGCCGCAAGTCATTTACCGAGTAGTAGCTGGTTTGGCTTTGCACTTCCTGCACCTGAAGCCGCGAGGCAGATTTGACCTTGACGCGAGCGCCGATGGCGGATGCGTTTGATTCGACACCCACCAGCTTGACCTTCAGCCAGTGATCGCTCGATCGGCTGTCCGCTCGCAGCAAAGAGGGGGGTTCGTTCATATTCATTATGAGAACATCCATATCCCCGTCGTTGTCGAAATCGCCAAAAGCGCATCCCCGGCTCGAATGAGCGGCATTGAGTCCAGGACCGGCTTGTTCGGTCACATTCAGGAACTTCCCGTCGCCCAGATTACGAAACAACAAACGCGGCCCCTTATAGGGATAGTCGGGGTTAGCCTTCTCTACTTCCGGATAGACGTGTCCGGCCACATAGAACAGGTCCGGCCAGCTGTCATTGTCGAAATCTACTAGACCTGCACCCCATTGAACATACCGGGTTACAACGTGCAGCCCTGCTGCAACGGACATATCCACAAAATATCCCTTGCCGTCATTCTGGTAGAGTGCCGGCATGTCATCGGCAAACAGGGTCTTAACGATGTCGAGCGCGCCATTGCCGTCGTAGTCGGCAACTGCCAGCCCCATGCCGGCCTGCTCGCGACCGTCCTCGCTATAGGCTAGGCCTCTTTCTGTCGCCAAATCAGTAAAGGTTCCGTTCTTGTTGTTGCGGTAAAGGATGCTTGGAGTGGAATCACAGGCCACATAGATATCAATCCAGCCGTCATCGTTGAAATCCGTCGCGATTGCCGTCATCCCGTAATATCCGCTGGGGTTCAGGATGCCAGACTCTTTGCTCACGTCCGTAAAGGTTCCATCCCCATTGTTGTGGTAGAGAACATTTGAAGTGCCTTTCAATCC
>JAKEER010000842.1 GCA_022616615.1 Acidobacteriota bacterium | reverse complement strand
GCGGCGGATGTTCTGAAATTGCCGAGGGACTTGCGAGACGTCCTGACGCACATGAAGCGACAGCTGATTGTTGCCTTGCCCATTCGCATGGACGATGGGAACATCCGGGTTTTCGAGGGCTACCGAGTTCAGCACAACATTGCGCGCGGCCCAGCCAAAGGCGGCATTCGCTATCATCCAAACGTCACACTGGATCAGATGAAGGCACTGGCCTCGCTAATGACCTGGAAGTGCGCAGCAACCAATATTCCTTATGGAGGGGGAAAGGGCGGTGTTGTCTGCGATCCTGCCGTCATGTCCCAGGCCGAATTGGAGCGGCTCACGCGGCGCTATGCGTCTGAGATCTTGCTGATGATCGGCCCCGACCGCGATATCGCTGCGCCCGACGTTAATACCGATTCGCAAACCATGGCCTGGATCATGGACACGTACTCGATGACCGTTGGGCATTCCATGCTGGGCGTGGTGACGGGCAAGCCGGTTGCGCTGGGCGGGTCGCGAGGCCGTGAGGAAGCGACCGCTCGCGGCTGCTGGTATGCCATTCGCGAAGCCTGCAAGGTGAGAAACATTCACGTGAAGGACGCCCGCGTGGTGATTCAGGGGTTCGGTAGCGTGGGCACCACTACCGCCTGGCTGCTGCACGAGGACGGCGCCAAGATCATCGGGCTCAGCGACTCGCATGGCGGTGTCGTAAACCTGAAAGGACTCGACATCGAAGCGGCGCTGGCCCACAAGCAGATGACCGGGAAATTGAAGGGCCTTCCGAGCGCGGACGCTATCTCGAACGAGGAGTTGCTGGAACTGAAGTGCGACATCCTGGTCCCGGCGGCCCTGGAAAACCAAGTCACTGCTGAGAACGCCTCCCGTGTGAAAGCGTCGATTCTGGCCGAAGCGGCCAACGCGGCTGTCACGCCGGGAGCCGACGAGGCGCTGAGCAAGAAGGACTGCTTTGTGATTCCGGATATCCTGTGTAACGCGGGCGGCGTGATTGTTTCCTATTTTGAATGGGTGCAGGACTTGCAGGGGCTGTTCTGGAGCGAGGCCGAAGTCAACAACCAGCTTGAGAAAATCATGGTTCGGAGCTTCAAGGAGATCTACGAAGTTGCGCAAAAACGAAAACTCGCCATGCGCGTTGCCGCCTATGTTCAAGCCGTCGGCCGGGTTTCAGATGCGACCAACGTGCGGGGGTTGTTTCCGTAGAAGAAGGACAAAAAAAGGTTCATGATGGCCAAGAAGACATTCGGGCTTCCTTGAAGTAGACCCTGAGTCAGCTCTAGACTGTCTTTAGCAAATTTTCGTTTCGATGCACGACCTTCCCTGCTACCACCGTTCCAGCCACCTGGCCCTTCAACTTCATTCCGTGGAACGGACAGTTCCGGCTCTTCGACTTCGTCTGGTTAACGTCGTAAACCCACTCGGAGTCGAGACTGAACAAAGTGATGTCTCCCTCGGCGCCAGGCTGTAGCGTTCCCAGAGACTTATTGATGATTCGAGCCGGATTGATCGTGAACAGCTCGACGAGGCGCTTCAGGCTGATCTTGCCGGTGTGCACCAGCTTTGTCAGTGCCAGGCCGAGTGCTGTTTCGAGGCCCGTGATGCCGAACGGCGCGCGGTCAAACTCCAGCATCTTTTCATTTGGGTTGTGCGGGGCGTGGTCCGTGGCAATACAATCGATCGTTCCGTCGGCCAGTCCTTCAATCAGCGCCTCGACATCATCGTCCGCGCGTAGCGGCGGGTTCATTTTCGTATTCGTGTCGTAGCTGCAGCAGGCGGCATCGGTCAGAGTAAAGTGGTGCGGCGTGACTTCGCAGGTGGCGTGAATTCCTTTCTGCTTCGCAGCGCGCACCAGGTCTAACGCGCCTCGCGTTGAGAGATGCGCGATATGGATGTGCGCGCCCGTCAGTTCTGCCAGGATGATGTCGCGGGACGCCATCGTATCTTCGGCGGTCCGGCTGATGCCTTTCAGGCCCAGAACTGTTGATTGATAGCCTTCGTTCATCGACCCGTGCGCGGAGAGATGTAAGTCCTCACAGTGCTCGATGACTGGAATCTTGAAGGGCAGCGAATACTCCATCGCGCGCCGCATGAGCTGGCCATTCATGACCGGCTTCCCGTCATCGCTGATGCCGACGGCGCCGGCCTCGACCATCTCACCAATCTCGGCCAGCTTCTCGCCTGCACTGCCGATGGAAATGGCGCCAATCGGAAACACACGCGTCACGGCACGCCGCTCGGCCTCTTTCACGATGTAGTGGGTGACGGTGGGGGTGTCGTTGATGGGATCGGTGTTCGGCATGCAGCAGATGGAAGTGAATCCGCCGGCCGCTGCGGCTTGCGATCCGCTCTCGATGGTCTCTTCATCTTCACGGCCGGGCTCGCGCAGGTGAACGTGGATGTCAATAAACCCGGGGGACACGACCAGGCCACTGACATCAAGGCTGGGTATGCCTAGCGTCTGGATGCCGTGTTCAATCCGGCTAACCTTGCCCTTTTCGATCAGCAAATCGCCGACTTGGTCGATGTTCGAAGCAGGATCGATGATTCTGCCGTTCTTGATTAACAATGAACTCAATGGATTCTCCTACGGGATGCGACAGGATTTACAAGATTGACAAGATTTGTTCCGAGGTTGCTGGACCGACGACAGGATTTACAAGATTGACAAGATTTGTTCCACGGTTGCTGGATCGACGACAGGATCTACAAGATTAACAAGACTTGTTCCGGCGGTTGCTGGATCTATGGGCAAGGAGCTCCAGGAATACGGGAACAAACTCGCCCCGAAGGAAAGCTAATGAAGGCGAATTGATGAAATGAGTTCATCGTGGTTCGAATCGTGTTCATCTTGTCAATCCTGTCTGATGAAATGATTTCATCATCGTTCTAATCTTGTTTATCTTGTCAATCCTGTCTACTTTCCTGTTCATCCTGTCGTTTCATCCTTGTTGCCGCCCGTCAGCAGAAAAAGCACTGCCATGCGCACTGCGACGCCGCTGGTGACTTGGTCCAGAATGACGGAGTAAGGCCCATCGGCAACGTCTGAGGCAATCTCCACGCCGCGATTGATCGGCCCCGGATGCATGATAATGGCATCCGGCCTGGCGGCTCGCATCCGCTCTGCACTCAATCCATAGAAGCGGAAGTATTCGCGCACCGAGGGAAAGAAAGTTTCCTGCTGCCGCTCCAATTGGATGCGCAGCATCATCACCACATCCGCGTCCTGAAGCGCTTCGTCCATATCGTGGGTCACTTTCAAACTACCAGGAGCGCTTGCCGGCTGGACGAGTTCGAGCGTCCTATCGAAGGCGAGCGGCAGCAGGGTGGGCGGTGCGCAGACGGTGACGTGCGCGCCCATCTTGCCCAGGAGGAGGCAGTTCGAGCGGGCCACGCGGCTGTGGGCGATGTCGCCGACAATGGCGACTTTCAACTTCTCCAGGCGCTTCTTGCGATCGAGGATCGTGAACGCATCCAGCAACGCCTGCGTGGGGTGCTCATGGGCGCCGTCTCCAGCATTGACGATGGCCGCGTCGCAGATGCGGGCTAGCTGGTGGGGGGCTCCGGAGGAGGAATGTCGGATAACAATGACATCGGGAGCCATGGCCTGCAGGTTCTGCGCCGTATCGTGCAGTGTCTCGCCTTTGACGACGCTGCTGGTCGAAGCCGAAATGTTGATGGCGTCAGCGCTGAGCCGCTTGGCGGCAATTTCGAACGAGGTGCGGGTTCGCGTCGAGGCTTCAAAAAAAAGGTTAATGACGGTCTTGCCGCGCAGGGTGGGAACTTTTTTGATGGGGCGCGTGGAAATCTCGCGGAACGACTCGGCCGTTTCCAAAATGAGCTGGATCTGGTCAATCGCAAGTTCCTGGATGCCGAGCAGGTGTTTAAGCTTTAGAGGCACGGCGCCTCCTTGGGGAGAGGAGCGGTGAGGTGGCGAGTGCGCCAGGCTGAATCCGGGGGAGCTAGACTTTCTCGACGAGCAGGACGCATTCGTTTTGATCGACTTCGGTGAGCTTCACTTCGATGATCTCGCTGTCTGTGGTCTGCACAGACTTGCCAACATAGTTCGCTTCGATGGGAAGCTCCCGATGGCCACGATCAATCAGAACGCAGAGTTGAATGAACTTCGGCCGGCCGTAATCGAGCAAGGCATCCATGGCAGCGCGAACCGTGCGCCCGGTGTACAACACATCGTCCACTAGCACGACCGACAGGTCCACGATCGGAAAATGAATTTCAGTGCTCTGAATCACCGGTTGCGTGGACACCGTAGACAGATCGTCGCGGTAGAGGTTGATGTCCAGATAGCCGACCGGCACCTGCGTCTTTTCGAACTCGCGAATGGCTTTCGCCAGCCGGTCTGCCAGCGGAACGCCGCGCCGCCGGATTCCGATCAGAGCGAGATTCTTGGTTCCGCGATTGCGTTCGACGATCTCATGAGCCAGCCGGTTCAGTGCCCGCTCCATCTCGGTGGCAGTCATGATCTGAGCTTTTTCACGAATGGGCATGTCGATTGGATTGCCCGGAGGGATCACTTGGATGGAAACCCGCCAAATACTAGCACATGGAAATGGTATGTCAAGGCGGGGTCTAGGCTTGACAGGGCTTCGTTAAAGCCCGCAAGTTATTTGCGTTGAGGCACGGCCCTTGCTAATGCGCGGGCTACTGACTTGAGCGTCGGCCTGTTCAGTAGCCCGACCGTAAGGGAGGGCCGGGGACTTTGACGGGATCCTGCTAGGCTTGATTGCTGCTCTGAGAAGTCAACAAACACCGGGAAAAAGACCCGAGTCAGTGCAAATGAACGCCACTTTTGAGCCACTCCGAGACTACTGTCGACTCGTGAGGATTCTTGCACTTGGTACGTGTTCATTGGCCACGAACAGATTCGGGTCCCTCAGCTCCTGCTTGGCGGCCCGTTGAGCTATGGTATTTTATGGCTCTCAATTTTGAGAGCGCAATCCAGAGCCGAATGAAACCAGAAGACCTCCTGTTAGCTGCCGAGCTGAGAGCTGAGAAGATCGCAGACTTTCTGAAACGCTACGGTTTCAAGGACCCTGAATCTGCTGACCGCAACCTGCAACTTATGGCGGAGGAGCTTCCGCTGAGGCACATCCTGGCTCGCATGATGAAGGGGCTGCTCGAAGCGGCCCGCCAGTCTCCAGATCCTGATGCTGCTATCAATCACTTCGAGCGGCTGTTTGCCAACGTCACCCATCGCGCTAATTTTCTCGGCTTTCTGGGCGAGGCGCCCGAAGCGCTGGAGGCGCTCATTCTCATCTGCGGCACGTCGCCGTTCAACGCCGAGATTCTGATTCGCAATCCTGAATACTTCTACTGGCTGCTGGATCAGCTGGGTTCTCCATGGGTCAAGCCTCCAGGGCTGTATCTGCAGGAGGCGCGGCAGGTCATGGGGAAATTCGAAGACGCAAACCGGCAGCTCCGCGCGTTGGCCCGCTTCAAGCGCCGCGAAATGCTGCGCACTGGCGCTCGTGACTTGTTGAAGGTGGCGAATGTTGAGGGCACGGTCGCGGAACTTTCCAATCTGGCAGACGCTATCATTCAGTGCGTTTACGAAGTCTGCTGGCGTGGACTGACGGCGCGACACGGTGTTCCGAACGATCCGGATGCAGCGGGCGGACCACGCGGCGCTCGCTTCACCGTCCTGGCCATGGGTAAGCTCGGAGGGCGCGAGCTCAACTACAGTTCGGACATCGATCTCATTTACATCTATGACGGCGAACAAGGCCGGACGGAAACCTCGGCGCCATCCCGAACCGTTATTTCCAACCGTGAGTTCTTTGCAAAACTGGCGCAGTCACTCACCCATGAGCTTTCCACGCTCACCGAAGAGGGATACTTCTACCGGGTCGATTTGCGCCTGCGTCCGGACGGCAGCGCTGGCCCTGTGGCCAGCTCACTGTCAGCGTGCAAGAACTACTATGGCTCCTGGGGAGAGACCTTCGAGCGCCTCGCGCTCATCAAGGCTCGTCCGGTCGGCGGATCGATGGAACTAGGACAGGAATTCTGCGAGGCGTTTCAGCCTTTCGTCTATCGCAAGTTTCTCGACTTCGCAGCCTTGGAAGAGATTCAGGAAATCAAAACTCGCATTGAATCGAAACTCTCGGCCAGGAAAGGCCGGGGCCATCATGTGAAGCTGGGGGCTGGCGGTATTCGAGAGGTTGAATTCTTCGTTCAAGCGTTGCAGCTGATTTATGGCGGCCGCGAGCCGGAGCTGCAGGAGAGGAGTACGCTGCCGGCGCTCCGAAAACTGTTGGAGTGCGGATATCTTTCGCCAGCCGAGCATCAAGCCTTGCGAGACGCCTACGTCTTTCTGCGCGATCTCGAGCATAAGCTGCAGATGGTTTACCACTTTCAGACCCACGAACTTCCCACCGAGCCGGCGGAGCTTTACAAGTGTGCGCGCCGCATGGGCTTCAAAGCGAAGACGGAGGCGGTGACGGTGGATCAGTTCCTGGCGGCATTTCAAGCGCACCGTTCGGCCGTTCAACAGAGCTTTCAGAATCTCATTGCGCTCAAGCGCACCGGGAGCGCCGGTAAACAGATACGGGAGGCAGCGCTGATCTTAAGCCGAAACCTCACCGAGGCCGAGGCACTGGAGATGCTCTCAAAACCAGGGTTTGAGGACCCGCGAACGGCTCTCCATCAGGTGAGGCTGTTGCGCGACGCTCCTTCGTTTGCGCACTCGCCCTCGAAGATGAGGAACCTGCTGGCCAACCTGCTGCCGCCGTTGTTAGGCGCGTTGCAGCTGAGTCCTGATCCTGACACCGGATTGAGCTACTTTGAGCGGCTTGCCAGCACGCTCGGAGCGCGCGATGCGTTCTACAGTCTCCTCAATGAGTCGCCCGCAGCGCTGCACCGTCTGGTTCGCCTGCTCTCTTGCAGCCAATTCCTCGCGGACTTTCTTTGCCGCAAGCCCGAGTTTCTCGATTTCCTGCTCCGAGATGATTTCCTGGAAGGTGTCAAGACAAAAGGTGATTACTTGGCGGAATTTGAAAGGCGAGTTTGCCAGGCCGGCAGCCGGGAAACGCAGGTCTCTACTCTGAGAGACATTCAGCAAGCGGAGCTGTTCCGCATTCAGGCGCGAGACATTTTGGAGGCGAACGACCGTCCCGCCGCGGGCGCACAACTCGCCGGGCTTGCCGAAGCTTGTCTGGTTGCCACTCTTCAGATGGCCTGCCGCCAGCTCGAAAGCGAAGGAGACGCTGGATTGGCGGGTTGGGCAGGAGCGCACTTGGCTATCATGGCGCTCGGGAAGCTGGGCGCCGGCGATCTGAGCTACAAATCGGATCTGGATCTGGTCTACTTCTATTCTGTCGGCGCCGGTGAGCACGCCACCAGCGTTCAGGCGCGGGCTTCGCGTATCGTTGACCGGATTGACGAAATCCTGAGCATCTCTCGCGGTGAAGGAGCGATTTACAAAATCGACACACGACTCCGGCCCGAAGGCAAGAAGGGGGGCGTGGTGGCGGCAATTCATCGGTACGGAGAGTATCTCCAGACCCGCGCCGAGTCCTGGGAACGCCTTGCCTTGGTCCGACATCGCTTTGTTTTTGGCAGTGCTCACAACTGTGCCCAACTGGGTGAGATGCTTCGTGCTTTCATCTACCGGCAGCCGTTCGGGAAGGGAGCGCTTCAAGCGGTTGCCCACCTCCGGCAGCGCATGGAACTTGAGCTGGGCAAGGAAAGTGGGGAACATCGCTTCCACATCAAAGCTGGCCGTGGTGGCGTGACAGACATCGAGTTTGCTGTGCAGCTTCTTCAGATCAGGCACGGAGGCGAGATTTCGGAACTGCAGGTACCCAACACGCTAGCGGCAATGGCAACGCTCATGAAGCATGGTCTTCTTTCACGCACGGACGCTTTGACGCTTTCAATGGGTTACGAGTTCCTCAGGTTTCTCGAGAATCGCTTGCGTATTGCCTCTCCGTACGGGACAGCCACCGTGGCGCGAGACCCGAAGACGCTGGGTCGGGTTGGACGATTGCTCGGCCACTCGAGCTCGAACGATCCGCAGGCAGCCCGCAACTTCGAAACGGCCTACCTTGATATCACTGGCAGAGTCCGCGAAGTCTTCCACCGGGTTCTCTCGGGATGGTAGCCGGGGACCTCCGAAGAAGGAGTCTGAAGGCATACCTTTCTCATTAACCTGTCCAGAGTCGGCACGCACGCTAGGCCCCTCTCATCCTCTAACTGACCAAGGGCCGCCCTTAATATCTGATCAATCGTTCTCGTCGTCGTGCTCGTTCTTGTTCTCGAAATCCAAAGCTGGACGACGAGGACGATAACGATTGCAGAAGCGAGGGCAAGATTCTCGTAACGGTCCGCAGTGGTCTAACCTCTTTGCGACATCCCTCAGTTTCCGGTTACAAATCTGCTTTTCTTAAACGAAGCGAATCCTCCCAAAAAACCTAAGGTCGCCAAGCAACCTTTTGATAAGCGGCTTGTTCTGAGTCCGATACGAGCGGCGAAAGACGTGGTAAGGGCTTTCAGTCGATTAGGCAGGCTGTTTGCATAGAGGAATCGTCTAACTTATCGGGGAAACAAACCGATAACTTTTTCGCGCAACGCAGGTTGCCACATTCCGGCAGCAGCAAAGAGGCAGGCAAGCACGGCCTCGAAGAATCCCCGGTGGTCTCTACGATTTTGATCTTGCGTTTCGTTCTGAGGTTTTTCTCTTGAATCCCTTGGTACATTTCAGAAGACTGCCACTTTGTCTGGGACTTACCGCGGCGCTGTTCACTTCGTTCTTGCAGGCTTCTGAATTCTCGTTTCACTTGAAGAACGGCGCGATTGTTGAAGTCTATCTGGAGCTTTCGCCGTCCGTGGACGACTGGAAGCCGGTTGACGAAAATGCCTATTCAGGCAACGGTTATGCGCTGGCCTTCGAGGAAATGACGGAAGGGGCGCGCAGCGAACTCAAAGTCAAGCTCGCTCGCGACGGCCAGGAAAGCTTCACGCTCGAAGACATCCGGTGGAATTGCCGGCTGAATGATCCCCGCCTATTCGCCATTTGGACCTATGGCCAGGACGCTGCTCAGCACAAGAACTATCGCGCGCTCGCTTCTGAATCGTTCGGAGATCTCACCGCGCCAAATTCGGGCATTCCGTTCGCCATGGCCGTGGGCCGTGACGGCACAAATCTGCTGGCGGCCGGGCTATTGACCCAGAGTCGTGTCGTCAATGTTCGCGGCTGGCCGCAAGAGAATGGCGAATACCAGTTGCATTTGGAGACACGCACGCCAATCCAGACCAGGGCTTTTAGCGACACGCTTTACACAGAAACTTCTCCTCGAGACTGGTTCTCGGCTGCAAAAAGCTATGCCCAACGCGTGGACAAGCGGCTGAAATACAAGCCCTTTCCGGTCTCGCCCGCCTGTTACTACCCTCTATACGATGTTTGGTACTGGGCGGGCGACAACACGGATATGTCGCTGTACTGGAACACGCTCCTTCAGGCCAAGGAACTGGGGTTTCAGTCGTATCTCTTCGACTCAGGCTGGGAGTCCTACTCCGGCGAGTTGTCTCGCTGGCTGGAGGGCAGTTTGGGAAACTATTCGGCACCCGAGGACAAGCTGCCAGGATTTGCGGATTTTCTGCGGGCGGCGCGGCAGGACCTGGGCATGAACGTCATTCTGTGGCTGGCGCCGTACGCGCTGGGCCGCGAAAGCTCCTTCTACGAGGGGATGAGGGACTCGCACGTCGTCCTGAACAAGAGCCGAGGCTGGTACCACGGCGGAGATGAAAGCTTTCCAGCAACGATGGAAATAGACGAGCACTATGCCGAGAACGTGAATCTTTGTCCGAGAACCGAGGCCACACCCGAGTATCTGAAATCCTTGTTCAGCCGCGTCGCGGCCGACTATCAGCCAGACGGCTACTGGCTGGACTTCCAAGAGACCGTGCCCTTTCTTTGCGAGGCGCAGCACAACCATGCTACGTCGTTCGCAGGCGGATTTTATCTGTCTCAGTCAGCTATGAAGGAATCCATTCTGAAACAGAACGGCGGCGCCACCGTGGAAATGCGCTATCCGGGCGCCAACCTGAATAACAAACGATTCGCGAATCTCTGGCAAAGCATCGACTTCCCACAGGATTTCGACGCCATGCGGCTCTGCAACCTGATGATGCGACCGTTCAGTCAGGGTGTCGTCATGGGCACTGACGAGATGTTCTGGCCGATGGACGCAGATAACACGACGGTAGCCCGGTACGTTGCCACCACCGTCTTCAGCGGCGTGCCCGCCATCGGCGCAAACCTGCTTGACGCCCCGCAAGCCCACGCACAGATCACCAAAGCCTGGCTGGCGTTCTATCACGCCCATCAGACAGCTTTGACCCGGGGGAGCTTTCGACCTATCGGCGACTTTGTCGAGCCTGATCAAAAAATTGAATCTGCCGAAGAGGCATTTGTTTACTTGCGGTCAGGAAAGACATCCAATGTGGCTGTCGGCGAAACGCTGACCAGAGTATTCATCGCCAACTGCACGAACTCTGACCAACTTGAACTGATGCTGAATGGATTGAAAGAAGGCGAGTATCGCATTGAATCGCTGAATTTTCTGCTGCAACGCGTTGCTCTCCGCACAGCCCATTTGACGAACCGCGCAGAACTCCTCGAAACGGTGCCTCAAGGCGGCATGTTGGCAATCACCCGGAAGTAGGGCGTCAGGAGTTCACCCTGGGAGCGCGGACGTCCCGTCCGCAATTGTGGCCGCAGGCCATTGGAGCGGCCTCCGCCGCTCCGAGGCGGGCGGGACGCCCGCGCTCCCAGGGTGGCTGCGCCAAACGCACGCTTCGTGTTGAGTCAGTGCGTTCCGCCAGCGAAACGCTTGTTTGGTAACGGCTCTACACAGACCGCGCTCCCAACAACCGAAAAGCGGTGCGAAAGACCGGAAAAAATGTCCAGTCTCCAGGGCGCCGACGGAGCCAGCGCTGTCAGTAGCCCGACCGTAAGGGAGGGCATCCTAGCCGAGGCGTAACGCCCTCCCTTACGGTCGGGCTACTGATGGCTTTCCCGGTACCCACCATAAATGAACGCTGGGAGCGCGGGCGTCCCGCCTGCCGCCGGCTGCCGCAGGTAGAAACTCCGGTCCGGCTGCCCTTCAGACTCTTTCGCAACTTCTTTGCAAAGCGAAATAACGCGCTACTTCTCTTCCACCATCCCAATCATCGACATCATTCTCCCAGTCTGGCCGGCTTCGGCTCGGTGCGAGAAGAAGCGGTCTTTCTCACACGCCGTGCACGGCCCACCCGCGAAAACGTTTTCAACCGCTATCCCGGCATCCAAGAGCTGTCTCCGGCAGGCCTCTGGAAGGTCAAGGCATCGAGACCGAGATCGCGTGGCCTTTCCTCGGGGAGGCTCGCCAAACAGGTCTGAGGCGTGCTCGAACTGTTTTGAGAAAGCCTCCACCACTTCCTCCCCAACCTCATAGCAGCATTTCCGGATCGCAGGACCGACGATGGCAAGACAGTCGCTGGGACGTGAACCAAACTCTGTCTGCATCACCCGCACGGCCTTTGGAGCGATTCCCAGCAGAGTTCCGCGCCAGCCGGCGTGCACCGCCGCCACCACGCGCTGAACGGGATCTGCCAGCAGCACAGGCAGGCAGTCGGCCGTCTGTATGGCGACCAAGAGCTCAGGCTGGCCGGCCACCCAGCCATCGCCTCGCGGTGGATCAGACAACATGGATCGCGATGCCTTGAACACATCATCCGAATGAACCTGCCGCAGAATTGCCAGCGGCAAGTCGCGCCCGCAAACGCTGTGCGCGAGCCTGCGCCGCGTTTCCAGAACGGCCTCGCTGGGCTGGTATCCGTCCAAGCCGCAGTTCATCTCTGCGCCTCCGGCATAGCTTCTCCGCAGACTGAACCCGTGCCGCAGCCACTTGTAGGCGGAAAGGCGTTGGTGGTATAAGAAAATTCCGTCAGGCGAAGTTTGAAATTGGCCGTTCATCTCAGGAGAACATCCGGTGATCGTTGGAATCGGAGTCGATATTGTGGAGATCGAAAAGCTGCGCCGGGCTATGGTGCGGCGGGGAGACCGGTTGCGCAACCGCGCCTTCACGGCGGGAGAGATTGCCTACTGTGAAGAGCGCGCCAGCCGGTACCAGCACTACGCAGGACGCTTCGCCGCCAAGGAGGCGGTCTTCAAAGCCATTGGAACCGGATGGCGTGGCGGGATTGGCTGGCATGATGCAGAAGTCAAAAACGAGATGAGTGGCAAGCCGGTGCTCATCCTTAGCGGAAGGGCCCTAGAGATCGCCCATCACATGGGCGTCAGGCAATTCTGGCTCAGTCTTTCCCACACCGACCGATATGCAGTGGCCCAGGTGGTGTTGGAGGGTTAGCCTCGAAGAACATCCGACTTCTGGCTCTAGGAACAGCAAGAGATCCGCGATGCTCATGGTCGCGAGGCTGCCAGCAATACCCATGCTTTTCTCCCGGCACTTTAGCATAGCGACAATTGGCAGATCGAGTCACAGCGGTGGCCACAGAACGCATCGGCGCGCAACGCCTCAGACGGCAGGCACTGGCAACCCCCACTGCGCCCATTCTTCGCGGGCGGGACCATAAAGGCCGGGCACTGGCAATCCAGCCTGGCGCATCAGCACCGTCATCTGGGCGCGATGATGAATTTGGTGAAAGATCAAAGCGGTGAGCGTGTAACCGCGCTTCCACGTCTGGCCATACATTGCGTCAGTCACTTCCAGGGTGGCGTCGGTCCATTGCGATTTCACTGCTTCCAGAACGGAAAGACCCGCTCGTTCGTACGCTTGACGGATTTCCAGCATCGTCGCCGGCACGGGTTCCGTGTGGGCAGGTCCGGCGACGCTCAAGCCAGTTTGGCCCATCATCTCTGGAATAGTTGTCGCAATATGCCAGGCCAAGCGTCCCAAAGTTCGCCCAGAGGGGTCCACGGCCTGAGGTAGAGCTTTGTCGGGGATGTGCTTGAAGACCTTTTGGGTTTTATCAAACTCCTGTATCCACAGGAACTCAAAATCCTTAATTCGGGAAATCATTTCGGCCTCCATTCTAAACGCCGCTGTCTGCCATCCTTGACGGCGCTCAAAAGCTACTTTGGCGCGGCGCTTTTGTCAATTTCTCCGGTTGCTTCAGATCGGGATCTCAGATCTACTATCTGGACAAAAGTTCTGGCAGAAGAAGATGAACGTCGACCGAATCAAATTCCAGATCAAACCGGCTCCGGCCGGGTATGTGCTTCTTGAAGAACGTTACGCCGGTTCGAACCTCGTTTCCAGAAAGGAACTAGGTATGGTCCATCCCAACAAGACCGATGCGTTAAGGGCCATGGATTCTCTGGTTGTTTTGACGCGCCAAGCTTGGTCCGACAAGAGGATTGAGGCGGAAGTTTCTTGATCCAGGTTAGAAGCTGTCAGGAATTGGAGCTCGGCAATAGAATTATCCGCGTTGGGAAAGAAAGTTCTGGGGGCGAGTTTCAGACGATTCAAATTGCCTCTCAACTGCTTCTGTGCGTCATTCCCGCGAAAGCGGAAATCCACCTCCACTCGGAAGCCGCTGGGTTCCCCCTTTCGCGGGAATCTGCAAGGGACGCTCACGCGTCCCTTGCTAGGATCGATCATCGCGGGAAGCATCAAGCAGTTCCTGAATATTCGGCGTAGGGGCACCTTCCTTCTCTCCCAAATATCCCATCCTTCGTTTGACAGCATCAATCCGCTGTTCCTGCTCGGCGACTGTCAAATCCTCAGGCTGCCGAGGTAATCCACTCAGAAAACTTTGGCGATACATGGGATAACTTTCCGTTCTTAGGTGAGCAATCATCTGGTGGGCTCGTCGCATTTTGCGTTCGTAGCGAAGCATTTCAATGTTAATTGGCGCCACAACAATGCGCTCACCGGGGCCGGGCGAGGCTTGGGCTAAGAGGCGTCCGTCGTAGTCCACCACCATGCTGCCGCCCGGCCACGAGAAAGGTGGATAGTGCTTCAGGCTGGCACCCTGATTAGCGGCTACCACGTACGCCATGTTTTCCAGCGCCCGGCAGCGATTCACCACCGTCCACCAATCCATGGGTTCCGTGCTGCCAAACGGATCCATGTAGGCGGAAACTCGAGCCAGAATCTCCGCCCCATTAGCTGTTAACTGCCGTAACGGTTCCGGGAAAAGCCAGTCGTAACAGATCGCAGCACCGATATTGCCGATCGGGGTTCGGGCTACAGGAAATAGCTCTTCGTCGTAACCTTCAAGATCATGCGGACTGGTATGAACTTCCCACGGGATCCAGGGATTGACCTTGCGATACTTGTACGCAATCCCCTCCGGCGCGATGAGGCAGGTGGTATTGAAGACGGCTCCTGGCCACTTCATATCGGTTTCAAGCATGGTACCTGTCTGAATGTAAAGCCCATATTCCTTTGCTTTGGCCTGCAGCTTCTCCGTGTGCGCATTGGGAATGGGCACGGCAAGCTTTTCACGCAACTCTTTCAATGTCAGATAGGCTGGCGCTGCGTGGGCAAATTCCGGGAAAACCACCAACTTAACAGGCATGAAGGGAGCGTAACCCACCACCGCCTGATCAATCATCCGGAGGACACGTTCCGTGTTGCGCTTCATTTCTGAACGGTTGAGCGGATTGGGTTGATCGGTCTGGCATGTCGCGGCGTAATATTTCAAACACTCGTCCATGTTCATTTCCTTTCGGAAGGGGAGCTGTGAAAAAATTCGCTTGGGGCATATAAACCTGATCCGGAAGGGACGCGGTGCTCCGCGTCCGCGTTGGGTTTTCCGTTGCGGACGCGCGGCAGCGCGCATTGATGTCAACTTAAGGCAGGACCGGGCCCACGATTGGCGAAAAGCACGCCAATCGTGGCTACCCATGCCCTAGTCAGTCGTCTTGGTAGCCATG
>JAKEER010000152.1 GCA_022616615.1 Acidobacteriota bacterium | reverse complement strand
GACAACGTCCGGTTTCAACCTTACCGAATCTTTAACAGCCAGTGTTATTCCAATGATGCTCGGATCAGTTGCGTCGCCTGCCACAACCCGCATGAACCGCTGCGGCGCGAGTCTGCCTACTATGATGCGAAGTGTCTGGCCTGTCATCGAAAAGGTCCCTCCCGTCCATTGGCAGACAAAACCCATGTCAGGCTCAAAGTGCAGAAGTCCGCTCCGACAGGCCATTCCTGCCCAGTGGAGCGGCGTCATTGCGTCACCTGCCACATGCCCAAGCTGGGACTGGAGGGATCTCATTTCGAGTTCACGGATCATCGCATCCGAATCCAAAGGCCGGGGTCGCCTTATCCGATTTAGGTTTCAGGAAAGGAGGTCAATGCAATCGACAAACAGACAAGTTTTGTGGATTGGTTTGCGGCCTGAGTTTCTTTCTTGATGCACCGAGCCTCGTGGTCAGGCATGGACCGAGCTAACAAGGTGCAAACAATTTCCAATCCCGATGTTGGACAAAACCTTATCTCGATCAGAAAGGAGAAGCAAAGATGACAACGCAAAGTCACTTTCACGGCAGTGTGGCCGCGGTTGCCCTCCAAAGGGGCCGGGCAAGTCTATGGAATGATCTCTTTCTATCCCTGTTCGTGTGTGTGGCTAGCCTGTCTATCGGCAGCAACGCAATGGCCCAGGCGGGTCGCGGCGGAATCACCGGGTTGGTTACCGATAGTTCGGGGGCCGTTGTCCCCGGTGGCCGGGTACAAATTGTCAATGAAGCCACTAGGATCAGTCAGGAAACGGTGACGACTTCCGCCGGACTCTATTCTTTCAACTCGATCCTTCCCGGGACCTACGAGTTGACTGTAACCTACGAAGGTTTTCAGAAACACGTGCAAAGGCCGGTTCGGGTCGAGGTAGACCGGGTGACAGAGGTCAATGCGGTGCTGAAACCCGGTGAGATTAGTCAGACCATTAGCGTCACTGAAGAAGCGGCGCTGGCCAATACGACGAGCTCGACCATCGGACAGCTCATTACCGCGAAGACCTTGGAAAGCGTTCCGCTCAACGGACGCGATGTCTTCCTGCTGGTCCAGTTGAGTCCGGGTGTTGTTCCCCTCAATGGGGCAGTCAACGAAACGGGGGCCTATACTCGTCCCGGCGTCTCAGTCTCTGGCATAAAAATCAACGGACAACAATCGGGTTCGCTGGCCTATATGATGGATGGCAGTCCGTTGACGGTTGACGGCTTTGGTTTAGCTTCGAGCTCCCCGGCGCTTACTCCGCCTTTGGAAGCTGTCCAAGAATACCGGGTAGAAACCAACAATTTGTTGCCCAGTTTCTTGAGCCCGGGAACCGGTGTGATCAGTCTGGCTAGCAAATCGGGAGGTGACAAATTCCACGGCAGCGCGTTTGGCTTTGCCCGCCCCAATGCCCTGGCGGCCAACGACCCCTTTTTGAAAGCCGCCCAGATCAGGAGTGGACAACCCAACAAACCAGCAGACTTCCGTCGCTACCAGTGGGGAGGAAGTATGGGAGGGCCTATCAAGAAGGGCAAGCTCTTCTTTTTTGGGGATTACGAAGGCACCTTCACGCGGAGATTGGATACCCTGACGACCACCGTGCCGACCGAGGCTGAACGCCGGGGAGATTTTTCACAAGTTCCGACGATCTATAATCCCTTCGACGTGAACGCCGCTGGCCAACGGCAACCGTTTGCCAACAACGCCATCCCCGCGAATATGCAGAACCCGGTGGCCAGGGCGATGCTGAAGTTCTTTCCTGCGCCGAACCAGGCCGGGACCGGTCCCTATCATCTGAACAACTACTTCGACGCAGCGCTTACTCCGGATGACGCGCAGAAATTCGACATCCGCCTGGACAGTCATTTCCACACCAAGCACCAGCTCTTTGGGCGCTATTCCTTTGCTCGAAACTACTTTACGGGCCTCCCCGACCACTATCACAACGATGCGGACCCACTGCACTTTATCAGCATTACCCGTTCACAGAATTTCCTTTTGGCGGATAACTATACCCTGAGTCCCACCACGCTGCTCGAACTCCGTTACACGTTCACCCGGCACGCTGAACGGCAACCGGCCGAAGGAATTGCCCAGGATTTCGATATCACGACAGTGGGCTTTCCGGCTTCTTTGGATAGGGGAAGGGTGATTCGAAGCATTCCGGTCATGGATGTGGCTGGAATGCGTGGAGTCGGGTCCATGCTGTGGGCCACCGGATTTAGGTTTATCAGCTTCAATCATGACGTCCTGGCCGGTCTGTCAACGGTCAAGGGACGGCATAATCTGAAGACGGGTTTTGAATATCGAAAGTCCTTCGTCAACATGGGTCAGCAGATTGGGGCCTCAGGCTGGTACCAGTTCGATGGCACGGCCACCAGTTCCAAAACCTTCGCCGGGGACGGTTACGGCTTTGCTTCATTTCTGCTCGGCATGGGAACTCCCTTTCCAACCCCATTTGGCTTCACCAGTGACCCTTTCGTGGCTCAAGCCAGTCCCTATTACGCCAGTTATGCCGAGGATACCATCCGGATGACAACCAAGCTGACTTTAAACCTTGGCCTGCGCTGGGAGATCTTCGGGGGGCGCACGGAGCGCTACGATCGGCAGAATTACTTCGATCCGAATGCACAATTCACGGTCAACGGGGTGAACCTGATCGGCGGGAGTCGCTTTCCCACTAATAACGAGAGTCCATTCAAAACCAATTACAAGAACTTTGGTCCGCGGTTCGGTCTGGCCTACCAGCCTTTCGACCGCATGGTGGTACACGGTGGATTTGGGATCTTCTTTGGTCCCAGTCCTCACAGTGTGGCGGTCGGCGGGACCAACGCCGACTCCTTCAGCTCAAGGACAACCTGGAATGCAGTCACCTTTGACCCGTTTGGAAACACCGTGTTACTCAATCCCTTGAACAACCCCTTTCCGAATGGTCTCATTCTCGCAACCCAGGGGAAATTGGGACTGGCAACAAACCTCGGCACGACTCTGTCAACGATGCAGCGTTCCCAGCCGGAACCCTCAGCCTACAATTGGAATTTTGGCATCCAGTATGAGTTACCTCACGGGTTTCTGGTTTCGACAGCCTATGTGGGAAGCCGGGGACTCCATCAGATCGCTGGCATCAATTTGAACCAGCTTTCGCTCGAACAGATTGCCCAATACGGTCCGAGCCTCAACGATCAGGTTCCCAATCCCTATCTCAACGCGATCACCAATCCATCTGCTCCGTTTTATAATAGATCGACGATTCCTCGCTGGCAGGCGTTGGCGCCTTATCCCCAGTTTGCGTCCGGAGGCCCTGGGGGCGGGGTGGGCGACACAACCGCTTTGGCCGACTCCATTTATCATTCCGTGCAGGCCAAAGTCGAAAAGCGCCTCAGCACCCACTTCTCAACCCTGGCTTCCTTTACCTTCGGCAAAGTCATTGGGGTTGGCATTGGCCCATACTCCTATCTCGGCTCGCATGGCGCCTTTGCCCAAAACTGGAGAAACCTCCGGTTGGATCGAGCCGTGGACCCTCAGGACGTCAGCCGCTGGTTTTCCTGGGCTATGTTCTATGATCTGCCTATTGGTGAAGGACGAGCCGTTAACACGACCAGTCGATTCGCCAAACTGGCTTTTGGTGGCTGGACAGTTAACAGCGTGCTGTACCTGGCGAGCGGCATTCCCATCATCCCCTCCGGGAACTTTCCCAATCGAAGCGTGTTCTTCAATCAACGGCCGAATCTCAAGTGTGACCCCTCTCAAGGTGCGCCCAAGACGGCCGATCGCTGGTTCCTGCCAGACTGTTTTGCCGCTCCGGCCAGCCCCTTTGTAGCAGGAAATGCGCCCCGCACTCTGCCGAATGTGCGGGCAGACGGCACCGGGAACCTGGATTTCTCGGTGTTCAAGAACTTCCCCTGGGGTGAAGGAAAGAATCTGCAGTTCCGGGCGGAAGCTTTCAACCTGACCAACTCGGTGCAGTTGGGGTTGCCCAACGCCACCTGGAATCCCGTGGATCTCTCCACATTCGGAAGAATTACGACGGCAGCCAGCACCCCCCGGCAGTGGCAGTTTGCTCTGCGCTTTACGTTCTGATCCGGGTACCCGGGCTCTCGCGGGCTGGACCTTCAAATGCCAGCCCGCCGATGGATCCGGCCAGCGGCCCTGACTCTGTTGAAGGGATGCGCCGGCCAGGGGTGCGCAGCCCACAACGCTCCTCAGAGTACAGGTCTAGTGGGCCTCACACGGTGTTTTGATCCAGCTCGCAAGGCTGGCCGTTTTTGCTAACCGAAACGACCATGACAGATCTAACAGTGAGCTTGATGGCAGCCTGGCTGCTCTTTCAAGCGGCAATGCCGACTAAGAGCCCACCGAAAACCGTCGAGTCGCCGCGCCCGGCTGACCCAAAGGTGGGGAACGAAGCCCATCAACAGAAGTCGCCGGCCAGAGATCCCAATTCTTCGATGGCTTACTACCAGCGAGGTGTTTCGCAAGCTCGAGCTGGGAAGTTTGCCGAAGCCAGAAAATCGTTGGAAGAGGCTATTCGACTGAATCCTAAGTTTGCTGAGGCCCGAGTGAGTTTAGGACACGTGCTGCTGGGACAGGGTGAAGAGAGCGCAGCGCTCCAACAATTCAGAGAGGCTCTGGCCTTTGATGCCGCTGTCCTCACGCGTGACCCGAGCTCTTATATCAATTTCAACTTGTTGGGTCTTTTGCGTGTGGACCAGAAAAAATACCCGGAAGCTCGCCGGGCCTTTGAGGGCGCCATTCGTATCAACCCTAAGTTTGCCCAGGGCCACGTGAACTTGGCACTCACCTTAGTCACCTTGAAAAAGGAAAATGACGCCTTAAGGGAATTCCTCTCAGCACTCGCCCTCGAACCCAAACATCCTCTGGCTCTCTATAATGCCGGTTTGATTTACCAGCAGCAAGGAAAGTGGCAACAGGCGGCAAAGTATCTGGGTCAAGCCCACCAGGTGTCACCTCGAGATACAAGAGTGGCAGTGGCACGGGCAAGCGCTGACATCAGATTAGGCAAGGTGCCGGAAGCCGAAACGCTCATCGAACAATTGGTGAAGACAGGCAATCTCGACGAACCAGCTCGTGAGCTTGTGGCGGCCCGATGGCTGGATAACGGTCAGCCTCAGAAGGGGGTCCAATTGGTGCAGGGATTTCCGGAGCCGGCCAAACGGTTCTATGAACTTGGGTTGCAAAAGGCAGAAAGGCTGCTGAACAGTCGTGACTCTACCCAGGCAGCTCAGACCCTGGAAGCCATCCGTACCCTGCAAGAGCCCAACGCCGCATTTTACGATTTGCTGGGCTCGGTCTACGATGCCCGCGGCGATTCCAACAAGGCGTCTGAGGCGTTTCAGCAGGCCGTGCGATTGGAGCCTGCAGATTCCGAGCGCCATTTCAAGCTGGGGATTGCTCTTCTTAAAGGTCGGAATTTGGAGCCAGCCATCCAGATTTTTGAGAAGGCGTTGAAGGTCTGGCCCAACGTAGCCAGACTCTGGCTGGGGTTGGGACTGGGCTATTACTACGGCCAGTTGTTTGATGAAGCCGAACCGGCATTGCGCAGGGCCTGGTCTTTGGACTCACAACTGGCGGCTGCCTACATCGTGCTGGGGGATATGTTGTCGAAGATCGGACGGTTCGACGATGCTGTGGAGATCTTTCGGAAGAGCATTGAAGCCCATCCCGATTTGCCATGGGCCCATTACTATTATGCGCGATCTCTGGAAGACCAGGGTAAAGAACCCATCGACGCGAGGATCGCAGTGTTGCAGAAAGCCGTTGTCCTCAACCCCAACTTTGCGGAGGGCTACTATGAGCTGGGGAAAGCGCTGGGCAAAGCGGGCCGGACCGCAGAAGCTATTGAAAGGTTGAAGAGAAGTCTCCAGCTCAAGCCGGAACTGGCTGAATCGCACTTTCAGCTGGTTCGGCTTTACCGAAAACTGGGAAAAGAAGTCAAAGCCCGAGAGCATCTCCGCCTATTTCAGTCTTTCGAAAAGAGTGGGGTGCCCGAAGACCCTGTTCAGGGTCTGGATCTTCAGGTTCGCAAGCCGTGAGGGCGGTTCTGAAGGAGAAATCCAGGATGAAAGTATGCCAAAGAAAAGGATGCCATTCCAAACTTGCCCCCGCCACCAGGACAGATGCAGTGAGATCCCCGGATCTAGTCAAGCGTATTCTAAGCGCCGCGATGATCGGCGCACTGCTTCTGATCGTCTGTGCCGCGCGTTCACCGGGTCAGCTCTCGATCCACATCTGGTACGGGCGCGAGCAACACTTCGGACGGCTGGGCATTCCGCAGAGGTGGGTCAACGTGCTGGGCTCAGTCTCGCCGGCTGAACGGGTCGCATTCCTGTCCTACTCGCTCAACGGCGGCGCGCCAAACAAACTTTCCGTCGGCAAAAACGATACCCGCCTGGCTGCGCCCGGGGACTTCAACGTCGAACTGGACTGTCGGGAACTGCGCGCCGGTGAGAACACAATTGTTATCACCGCGACGGACAAAGCCGGGCGGCAGTCTTCACAAACGGTCACAGCGGACTTCACCCCGAACCGCAAATGGCCGCTGCCTTATGTGATTGATTGGGTCAAGGTCAGGAAGGTTCAGGATGCCGTGCAAATCGTTGACGGGTTGTGGAAGCTCGACGGGGCAGGCATTCGCACTGTGCAACCCTACTATGATCGCGTGGCAGCCGTTGGCGATCTGACGTGGACTGATTACGAAGCCGCGGTGCAAATAATCTTTCACGGCTTCACCGGGCCGGCCAAGGGGCCGCCGCATTACGGCGTGACTCACGCAGGAATCGGGCTGCGCTGGCAGGGCCATGCGGACGACGGGCAACAGCCGCACGTGCAGTGGTATCCGCTCGGCGCGGCGACCGAGTTTCAATTGTTCCCCGATCTGAGAAGCTGCCACTGGCGCATTATTCCTGACGGAGGGAAGAACGTGCGTCTGGTTTACGCCAAGGAGAGAACGACCATCAGGCTGGGCCAGACCTACTTGATGAAAGCGCGAGTCGAGTCGCTGCCGGATCAGCGCACGCGTTATCGAACCAAGATCTGGGCGATGGGGGAAGTTGAGCCAGAAGCCTGGGCGGTGGAATCCATCGAGGGGGCAGAGGATTTTCAGTCCGGCTCGTTACTGCTGGTCGCCCACAACAGCGATGTGACCTTCGGCAACCTTCAGGTGATTCCGCTCGGTACCAGCAGGTAAATTCCTGCAATCTTGCGCCACATTCCCTGAGGCTGCACTCGCTGTCGTCATCGGTCGCCGGGCCAGAGGAGGGAACCGCCTTCCACAACTTTGTGGTGAGAAAGATTTTGCCGTTTTTTCCATTACTCAAGCATTCCAATTTATTCCATTTTGAAATGACTGAGCGCATTCGCATAGTTTGTTATGTCGCCTTAGGTTTGTTCGGCACCCCATTCGGAGCCTGGGAAAGCGATCCCCGCCTCTTTGCCCAACCATCAGCGGAATCGGCCATCGTAGCTCACTTTCAGGCAGCCCAACGGGCCGCCAGGGAGGGCCACCTGGACCGTGCGGTAGAAGAATACCGGAAGGTTTTGCGCCTGAGCCCCAATCTGGTTGAGGCTCAAGTGAACCTGGGTCTGGCCTATCATCTGCTAGGCCAGTACCGCCAGGCGGTGTCCGAGTTGGCCAAGGCCGCCGGGCAGAAGCCCGATTTGCTTGCGGCGAACCTGTTCCTGGGCATCGGCCATTTGAAACTCGGCTCTGCGGAGAAAGCCATCCCGCCGCTCCAGCGGGCGTTGCGCCTGGATCCCTCCAACCGGGAGGCGAGACGCGCTTTGGCCGCCTGTCGCCTAGCTGCGGACGACTACCGGGATGCGGCCCATCAATTCCGAACCCTCTTTTCTCAGGAGTCCAATCCGGAGGAGGCCTGGTTTCAGCTCGGGCGCGATTATCTGGACTTAGCCAAGCGTCTTACCGGTGGCATGGCCCAAAAGTATCGAGCTTCGCCCTGGGCACACCGTCTGGCGGCGGATTTAATCGCGGAGCGG
>JAKEER010000151.1 GCA_022616615.1 Acidobacteriota bacterium | reverse complement strand
TGGCGTTGGAGTGGCGAAGTTGGGTTTGTGCGTCCTTCACGGTTCCAATGCCATGGACTTGGGTCGCAAAGGTGCAGCGTAAAGCTTGGAACGTTATGTCCTCAATCCCAATCCCGACTTCCTTCCCCTTCGACTTCAGCACTCGTTGTAGGTAATTGTGGGATTCAAGCGGGCCTCCTCTACGCGAAGGGAACACGATCTGGTCGCCGTCTGGGTAACGACATTTCTCTCGCCAGAACTCCAGTTCCTTCTGTAGATTGAATTGAAGGATCCCCCCCTTTCCTGTATGGATGTTGAGAAGGTCAAAACGTAACAGCCAATAAACCATGGCTGACTAGTGGGAGATTGGCGCCGATTTCCTCCTCACCTCTTAAGTGCCCCTCGTTTCGGCAAAACCTCAAATGTTTCGGCTTTTTTCTTTTCGGTCAAAAGGAAGCGGCCGGGTCATAGAGCTGTAACACACGGTTAACACAGGATGGATGCCTAAGATTCCATTGAGTACAAGGCTAAGTGGGATGGTTCTAGCGAGCGGTGAATCTTGCCAATGGATTCCCTTCGGGTTTGTGTTACCGACCGGTAATATTGTCCTGCTCATCTTGGTGAAACCACCAAATATTCCCGTACGGTAATAAAACATTGACTTCGCCACCCAAGACAACCTAATATTCCCGAACGGGAACATTCAGGATGAGCCCATGTCATGAAACACACACCAAAGGAAATCGGCAAGGTTGTCAGGGAAACCCGGAAGAGGCTGGGCGTTACGCAGAAAGGCCTCGCGCTCACATCCGGCACCGGCTTGCGGTTTGTCATCGACCTTGAAAAAGGCAAGGAAACTTGCCAGATCGGAAAGGCCCTGACGATTCTGCACACACTGGGAATCAGGCTGACGCTAATGCCGCCCGACATCCCCGCGAAAGAAGAGTAGCGCATGGGAAGAACCCTCGATGTCTATCTGAACAATGAACTCGTCGGTCACCTTATTCAGGACGACGGCGGCCAGATGGTGTTCGATTACAACGCAAGCTGGCTGCAGAAAACCAACGCCACACCCTTGTCCCAGTCATTGCCCTTGAGAAGGGAACGTTTCAGACGCAACGAGTGCAGGGGGTTTTTCGCTGGCATTCTGCCCGAAGAAAGCAAGCGTGAGATCATCGCCCGCAATCTTGGCATCAGCGCTCGCAACGACTACGCCATGCTGGAGCAGATCGGCGGCGAATGCGCGGGAGCCGTCACCTTCGTCCCAGCTGGAGAAAATTTGCCGGAGCGCAACTATGGCTACCGGACGCTCTCTTCCCAGGAACTCGCCGCGATGCTGAGGGAACTGCCAAAACGCCCACTGCTGGCGGGCGAGGATGGGATCCGCCTTTCGCTTGCCGGCGCGCAAGACAAAGTTGCTGTGCGCATTGAGGGCAATGAGATTTCTTTGCCACTTGGAGGCGCGCCAAGCACGCACATACTGAAACCCGCGGTGGAACGCTTCGCGGGCGTCGTTTTCAATGAAGCGCTCTGTATGAAGCTGGCGGCGGCGGTCGGCCTGCCCACCGCAAAGGTGGAGACTAGAAGTGTGGAGGACATAGAGTATCTGCTGGTGGAGCGCTATGACAGGTCCCACCGCCAGAACCAGGAGGGCTCTTTCTCCCTGGAGCGGCTTCATCAGGAAGATTTTTGCCAGGCGCAAGGCATCGTCTCCGAAACGAAATATCAGAAGGAAGGCGGGCCCTCTCTCGGACAATGTTTCGCGCTGCTGCGCGAGGTGTCCACTGCACCTGTGATCGGCCTGTCACGTCTTCTCGACGCCGTGATCTATAACCTCCTCGTCGGTAACAACGACGCCCACGGCAAGAACTTTTCGCTGCTCTACCACGGGGTGGGAACGGCGAACCAGCAGATCAGGCTCGCGCCTCTCTACGATGTCGTCAGCACGACTTACTATCCAGAGCTCAGCAAAGACATGGCAATGAAAATCGGCCGGGAGTATTCGTCGGACAAAGTGACGCGGAAGGACTTCGAGCAACTCGCGGAAGAGGCTGGCCTCGCCAAGCCTATTGTGAGAAGCCGCGTACCGGAACTGGCCGAAACCGTCATCGCTAATCTGGATAAGGCGGGAATTGAACATCCGGTTGCCGAAGCAGTGGCTGCACTGATCCGCAAACGCTGCGAGTTTGTCCGGAACCGTTTCCGGAACTAAGGTTCGGGCTACTCCGCAACGAATGCTGCAGCCTGATCGAGGATGATAAGAGGTTCGGGAAATCAATTCAACCCGCTGTTCATGGAAGAGCTGCTCCCCTCGCCGACCTGGCAGGACTCGGCGCGCGTGGCGATGGGGCAGACCCGCCGTTACACCGAGAAGATGGACCTGGCCGCCATGATCCCCGACACGAAGATCACCAACCCCGGCTACTGCCTGGTGAAGCGCGGGATTGAATACCTCGCCTTCCAGGCCGACAGGGGAGAGTTCACCCTCGATCTGGGGGACGCGCCCGGAACCTTCACCGTCGAGTGGCTCGACATCAACCGGAACCGCGCCGTCGCGGGAAAGCCCGTGCCCGGCGGCGCGATCCGCCGGTTCGTGACGCCGTTCGGCGGTCCCTCCGCGCTCTACCTCAAGCTGCGAGCCCCGGAGCAGACGAGCAGAAACCCGACACCGGCGCGCTAGCAGAGCGATTCCTAAATGACAATACAATCGCTTTGGGTGGCGCACACATGGCGCAGCTTGCCATGTGTGCGGCTACGGATCGCAGACATCGCGATGGCCTGCGGCCCCGATTGCGGGCGGGACGCCCGCGCTCCCAGGGTGGCTTCGCCACTCCAAAAAATGTCCAATCTCCAGAATAGCGCCTTCGGCGCTTCGCGGAGGGGCTGGTGCAGCTTCAAGCGCCCAAGGCGCGGGAGCCTACGGCCATACTTGGGCCGGAGGTTTCGGCGGTTCGACAACGTGGTCTGGCAGCACGGCGGCGATCGCGCACCGCTCGAGGCATCCCGACCAGCACACGATCCGATTCCGCTACGACACTTTGTAAGGAAAAATCTTAAGGCGGTTTGCCGCTGCTCTATAAGCTCTGTGTCCTATCGATTCAAAGATTGAGGCTCTTGATAGCGGAGGTCGTTTCGTCATAATCTCTAAGGGCCTGGCCTGCGCAAAAACAACTTGGAACTCTGGGCTCGTCCTCGTCCTCGTACTCGGCATGAGCAGCAGGATTGAAGGTCAAACCCTCACTTGGACACGGCCACGCAAAGCCGAGGACGAGAACGAGGACGAGCGAAGGTTCTTCGCATTCTGTTACCATTAAGCACAGAAGTGCCAACTTCATTTTGCCCAAGCCCTAAGTTCTCATAGTGAGGTCGTCATGGTAGCGATATCCCGTTCTGTTTGCTTTATTTTCCTGATGTGCTGGCTGCTGAGCCCGGTGCTCTCAGCCCAACAATCGGCGGCGAAATCCGCCGCCGCCGTTGATTTCCAGCGCGTCGTGCGTCCGATTCTTTCCGATAATTGTTTTCATTGCCACGGACCGGATCAGAACACGCGCATGGCCGGCCTCCGTCTCGACATACGGGAAGGCGCCTTCACCCCCCGGGAGAACGGTACGCCGGTCGTTCCGGGCAAGCCGCAGGCGAGTTTGCTTTACCAGCGCATTTCGGACCCGGATCCCGCCCGGCGAATGCCGCCTGAGCATTCCCATAAGACGCTCACGACGGAACAGAAGGAGATTCTGAAAGGCTGGATCGAACAGGGCGCGGCCTGGAAGGAACATTGGTCCTTTGTCCCGCCTTCACGGGCCTCACTGCCCGTGGTGAAGAAGAAAGACTGGGTTCGAAATTCGGTCGATGCATTCATTCTGGCGAAACTGGAAGCCGCTCGCCTAGAGCCTGCTCCCGAAGCCGAGCGCCGAGCTTTGATTCGCCGTCTTTCCCTGGATCTTACCGGGCTGCCACCCGCTCCATCTGAGGTCGAGCAGTTCGTCAACGATTCCTCCCCGCAAGCCTACGAAAAACTGGCCGACCGGATGATGGCTTCCAAGCATTGGGGAGAACATCGCGGCCGCTATTGGCTGGATGCAGCTCGGTACGCGGATACTCACGGCATCCACATCGACAACTATCGGGAGATGTGGCCCTACCGCGACTGGGTCATCAATGCCTTCAATCGCAATTTGTCGTTTGATCGTTTCACCCTCGAGCAGTTGGCCGGAGATCTTCTGCCGAACCGCACCGCCGACCAGCAGATTGCTTCCGGGTTTCACCGCTGCAATGTGACCACCAATGAAGGTGGCGCCATCCTCGAAGAATTCGAGGCCATTTATGCCAAAGATCGCGTCGACACCACGGGCACGGTTTGGCTGGGACTCACGGTGGGTTGCGCGACCTGCCACGATCACAAGTTCGATCCCATCTCCACCAAAGACTTCTATTCCATGGCGGCGTTTTTCCGCAACAC
>JAKEER010000841.1 GCA_022616615.1 Acidobacteriota bacterium | reverse complement strand
CCAAAGATGTGATCAGGACCCAAGCCGGTTTGGCAGGAAGGCTAAAGGGGATCTGGTATGTCTGGCTGGATGCGGAAACTGGGCAAATTCTTCAATTGCAGCCGCTGGTGGATGAGACGGCAGCCCGCGGCCAAACCTTCCGGCGGGCTCCCGACCTGCTTCCGGCCGCCAATCTGCTTGGCTTTGAAGTTGACCCCGCCTCAGGCGGTCAATACACGCTTAAGCTTTCTGGTGTGATGAACCGAGTGGATTTTCAGGGAGATGGTTATAACGCCAACGATGTCAGCATCTCCGATAGCACTGGCGGAAGCTCAAGCACGCTTGCCAACTTTGACCAGGCTACCAACGGGATGAATGACGCCGCCAACGCCGTTTGCAACAACGATACCAGCCCTGGGTTGGAAGCTGATGAAACCTTCCAGCAGGTGGACTTTTTTGCCACCATTCATAACCAGTACCGGCAAGCGATCAATGCGGGAATCTATACGCCATTTCCCACCGGTCCCTGGTCACCCCAAGTAGAGGTGGCTAACTTTTGCAATGCCAATGCTGGCATGATGTATGGCGCTTGTTCCGGATATTACGATGCTGATTGCCCAGACGGGGCCAACAAGCTGCTCAACTTTGCCCACGACCACACCGTTGTCGCCCACGAATTAGCTCATAACATGACGAGCCGCCAATATACAGACAGGCCCAGCGACTGGTGTGTCGGACCCACTTTGGAACCTGGAACCCCAGTGGCGCCTTGCCCAGTACCGACGGGGCAAGGTTTGTTTCATGACCATGCGGATGCCTGGGCCGACGCATTTGAGAACACCAATTGTCTTGGTGGTTGGGTAATCAAGAATCAAACCGGTCCAAATGCCAGCTTGAACTGTGTAGCCAATACAGACGAAGGCGGTTTCGGGCCTCGTCTCCACCAAGTTACTGTTCCGTTTAATCCGGCAAGCCCGGGCGATCATTTTCCAGAACATCGTGCTCTTGCCACCGGTGGGTATGCCGACGGCCAGATATCGGCCGCGGCATTGTGGCAAGTCCGGGCCGGTATGCGCAGCAAGTGCCGGCCTTCAGGAACCCCGCAGTATTTGGTTCGTTTCATGCGTGCGTTGCGCACCACGGGCTGGTTCAGCACCACCCCCTCGGGCAACGACAAAGGCATTTATCGCGGACTACTTGACTTGGAAGTGAAGCTACTCAACCAATGGTACACAGCCGGCACCGCAGGTGGGCCGCCAGCTTTTGCGAATAATGGCCCCCACACTTCAAGCAAGGTCACGAGCGGCTTCGCCAAAGCCGGCATTTTCCTCATTCCAGCTCTGTGCATCGATAGCGACGCCACCACCAGTGACCCTATTCGCTGTCCGTCCGGGGAACTGGGCGCTGACGCCGTTGTTGATATTGACGACAGGGATACCGCCGATGATCCGCTTGTGGACGGCGTTACACATCCCGAAGTGGATTATCTCGACCGAACCGGCCCTGCACCTGAGTTTCACGTTTGGACCGGGCCCCGCTTCAAGTTCAGTGGCACTAGTGCTACCTTCCCCAATCCATCCCCCTGCAATGCCCGCTTTCAAGTCGAAGTAGCGAACGACGACGCCTTCACTGTGAATTTCATCACCAGCGGTTTCATCACCGTGGACACTGACCCTACCACGCCGGCCGCAGAATGCTACGACAAGTGGAAGCCCACCGGCGCAGAGTGGAACCAGCTGAAGGGTAGCGACCGAATCTATTACCGTGTCCGGACCCAAAACCTCAGCGGCGGGGACGAACGGCTTTCAACCTCACCCGGCGATGGCCTTTTCACAGTCCCACCGCCTTATGCGATCATCAACGACACGGGGACACCGGGCGGGTGCGCAGTGGCCCATTTCGAGCATTTGGGTGGCACGACAACCCAGCGTCTAGTCGCTTTCCTCGTGATGTGGCTGCCCCTAGCCGTACTGATCCTCTTGCGGCGCCGTGCTGCTCGACGGAGGGGGTAATACGCATCAGAAAACGAACTGCTCAGCTTATTCTTCCTCTGGTGGCCGGGCTCGCCTGCTTAGGCGGCGGTGGTGCGCATCCCGCCAACCGCGGACCCTGGACTAGTTTTCAGACAAACCGCCATCCTGACACTGTGGATCCCCGTGGGCCCTATCGCATAGCCATCTCGTACAAGAGAGGGCTCATTCCAGCCGGGGGAAGCGTTGTTTATAGCGTTGTCAGCGACAAGAAGAAAACTACGGAAACAATCAAACTCATGGAGAATCCGGAAGACAGGAGCTGGGCGGTAGACATTCCGGGGCAGCCGGTCGGATCAGAAATCACCTATTACTTTGCTTTCTCCTATCCAGGCGGTAGCCAGGTAAAACACCCCCAGCGAGCCCCGCAGGTCCGTTATCGGTTTCGAGTTTTACCCTTAGTTCTAAAAAGTGCCTCTGTGCCTCTGCGACCACCAGTGCGAGCGGCAGTGCGCGTTGTGATAACGGTGGAAGCGACAGCACCTCTCAAAGGCTCGCTCTATTATCGAATCGGTCGCGGTGAGTTTGTAGCACAACTGCCATTGCAAATTAGGGCCCAATCGGCAATGACCCAGGAGGCCGTGGCGAACATTCCTGCCCTCCCAGCAGGGACAGTCGTCGATTTGTATTTCGAGGTGTCCCCACAAGGCGGTAATCCAGAAAGGATTCCGCACGATGCGCCAGCGCGATTCTATTCCTACAAAGTTGGCAGCCCAAAGGTGCGAAGTCTTACTGGTGGTGGGCAGGTTTCTGCTCTGGCAGCGAGCGGGCATCGCGTGCTCGTCGGTCTCGCCGGGGGTGGTCTGATCGAGGTCCAACCGGAGAGTGCAGCGCCAATCCGTTACACCGTAGCCAACGGGTTGTCTTCCAACGACGTGCGTGCTGTAGCCGTAGATCCAGTTAGAGGGATCTCCTACGTCGGTTCACTGAATGGGGTTTTGGCGATCCGAGACAGAGGGGACGGGTTTGAGCCCATCGCTTGGCCTGTATTCCAGCGAGAGACGGACCCACTGTGGAGCCAGATATCTTTGAAGCATGCTGGGACTCTGATGATCGTATCCGCATTGGATGGCTCCGCCCTCTTGCAGCTCGAAAGCACCGAAGAGCAATTTGAAGAAGAGGAAAGAGAAACTGCCCTGCTTCTGCTGGTTGCCGACGATGAGCCCAAGCGGCTTAACCTAACGAATGGCGAGACACAAGCCATCGGGCTAACATCGGGTTTTTTCGACGAGGCAGAGGGCTGTTTTCTCTTGGGTGCATTAGCGCGGGAAGCCGACGGCGAGCCGTGGCCTGCAATTGTACGTTTGTGTGGACGCCAAACGGAGATTTTTCCCGTCAAATCCCTTCCATTTTCTGAGAGTGCAATTCCGTTTCTTATCGAAGACATTGCACGTACGCCGGGTTCTGGAGAAGTGGTCGTATCGGTTCGGTACCTGGTTTCTCGGGCTCGGGCCAGGTTGCAGGCCAGCGGTGTTTTTACATTCCGGGATGGCTCGCTCTCCCCCCTCTCTCGTGATCTTGTGGCGCTGACGCCGGCAGTCACGGTGCTGCTTGGCGACGAAAGGAGAAACCGACTTCTAGTGGGAACAGACGGCCAAGGATTGGCAATCTTCGAGGGAGGTGTAGTTCGGCATGTGAACAAAACCCACGGCCTCCCTTCTGAGCAAATTACTGCCTTAGCTTCCGTGGAGAATGATGAAGGGATTTGGGTGGGTACTCGTGACGGGCTGGCTCAGCTGAAAGGTAATCAGGCTACAACGGTGTATCCTCAGGTCTTTGTCACCGGTCCCATCCAGCCGGATCTCGTCCCTCTTGACCAGAACGAAGCAGGCGACTTGCTGGTTGGCTCAGCGACAGGGGGCTTTGCCGTACTCGGAGAACAAGGCAACAGGCATGGGGAGATTATCCGTTCCTTTGCCGTTGGGCGCGAAATCCCTTATCAGGGCCTCTGTGGCGAAGCCGTGTTTGATCCTCAACGCAGGGCCATCTTTGCCGTACATCTTAGGCAAGGGCTTCTCCGTTTCGATGACAATACTGTTCAACTCTTGACAACAAGAGACGGTTTGAAGCGCACCGGGATTTGGCACCTCTTGCGGCATCCCAAGAGTGGCTTGTTGTGGCTGATCTATCCGCCTTACCCATTCCGCGGCCCATCCGGTGGCGGTATTCAATTCTATGACGGTAGCTCGGGTGGCACCTTCGTGCCTCTACCTGACCAAACCGTCGCCACCATAGGTGACTTGCTCTATGTGCCGGAGCGCGGAACGGTGTTTACGGCGGGCGCCGTTGGGGTGCTGGAATTCTATGAAAACGGCCGGTTCGAGCGGCGTTCGGTGAATTTAGTCTCCGGGATCGACCGCAACTCTAGAACCGGAGAAATAGTAGTAGTCGGAACTGCTATTGAGCGCTGGGACGGGAGGCGTTTTCAGCCCGTGCTTTTTCGTGTCAATCACCCGCGTCTCCCAGCGGGAAAGTTCTACTTGAGACCGGCCAGAGACATCGCCATAGACACTCGCGGCGACTGGCACGTGCTTTTTCCTGGCGGTTATCTCCTAACTATGGATGCGCAAGGAAATGTCAAGAGGCTGCTCGACTACGAGGATGGCGTGCCGAGGAGCTCGCGCAAATTGCTCTACCACGCTGCTTCAAGCAGTCTGGCTGTGGGCACGGAATCGGAAGGAATGATTTTCATCAAGGATCGTTGAGCTGTGCGGCCCCATTATGTCGAGGTGTTAAATCAGTATTTTGGTACCACGGTGTTTTCCTACCTCGTGCCCAACTACCTCATCATGCTTTCAATAGCGGTGACTGTAGGTGCAGTTTATGCCGCTCATCGCGCCAAGCAAGTGGGACTTAAAGCTGAACATGTCTACGGAATGACGCTATGGAGCTTTCCTGCTGCCCTTCTTGGCGCACGTTTGTTGCATGTACTCTACGCGGCAAAAACATATTCCGGTGGTGTGCTGACCTACTTTGATCCTCTCCAAGGGGACAGCGTCGGCTACGGTGGATACCTTGCCGGAATAACTGCAGGTCTTTTTTATCTGCACTACAGACATCTTGCTATATGGCGCTATGCCGATGTTGCGACCCCGGCCATCGGGCTCGGCATCTTCTTGGGTCGATTGGGCTGCTTTCTGGATGGGGATGATTTCGGGGCGATTTCCGACAGCCCTTTGGCGGTGCGGTTTCCTTCTCGCAGTCCGGCATACCATGCACACTTTGCGATGGGCATGTTGTCAGATCCCGTATCCTCATCCCTGCCAGTTCATCCCGTCCAACTTTACCTCGCGCTGAATGGTCTGGTGCTTGGTGCCATAGCCGCATTCTGGAGCCGCGGAAGCCGAGGGAGGGCGCACGGAGAGACATTTTGCCTCTTCTGGTTGCTCTACGCTTGTGCACGTTTTGCGCTGGAATTCTTTCGCGGCGATGAAGCTCGCGGTTTTGTCGGACCGTTTTCCACGTCCCAAATCATCTCTGTGCCTGTGGCCATGTTGGCCGCTACTTTAGCCTGGCACCGGTACAAGACTCGGGCTGTGTCGCTACGTCCAAGTGTGTAGTGTGCGAAGATGTTCTAACTAGAGGGCTTTGGGGTCGTGTGATGAGAAGAGTCCAGTTGAGTGACTTGTGGAGAGCGAAAAGACCTGGACAATTGAAAAAGAAATTAGGTCCGAAGGTGAATTGAATGCATTCGCCTGCAGCGACGCCCCGTACAAGTCCTGCCCAAGGAGCCCTGCTGGAGGGGATCATTGTAACGATTATCGTTGTGTTGTTGGTACGATTCTTGGTGAGACAGGGACCGTGGGCCGCTTCGCTAAGTCCTGCCATATGGCTCAATCTGCCGTTGCTTGTCTTGTGGATTAGACACTTACCATTCTCCGAACATGGGTTCTCATTCGCTTCCTGGCGAGTCGGAGGGCGTTGGCTTTTTGTGTCCATTGTGCTCGTATTAATTCCGTTCTTCGTATTGGTGATTAGTTGGCGCTGGATCAACGAGCAGGGACTTCTCATCGCATGGGATCGCCTAACCCTGCAAATCATCACCTACCATCTCTTGTACCACGCCATTCCGGAAGAGCTGTTTTTTCGTGGTTATTTGCAACAACGTGTTGCGTCGTGGGCCAAATCAATAGGCCAAGTTCACCTGGGGCTGCCAATTTTTCTGAGCGCGCTACTGTTCGCAATTGCCCATCTGCTTGTATCGCCCGGTTGGCAACGAGCCGCTGTTTTCCTCCCTGGGCTGGCAATGGCTTGGCTCCGACAACGCACTGGGGGTCTACTCGCCCCAGCCGGCTTTCACTGGCTCGCAAATCTCATTGCAGCGGTGCTTGTTGTATGAGAATAGCAAGTCGTGGCCACTGGGCAGGACAAACGTCCTATCAAACCACTCTTTGACGGATTATCGTCGCTATTCTGTGAGTTGTAACGTGGAGGTTGCTCTACCAGCGATCTGGCAGAAGTAGCTTGGTTGGGCTTAGGAACCATTGCGCTACCTCTGACTGACTGATCACCAAAACCATGTGGTTTTGGCGCACGTTGGGCTCTCCCACATTCCCAGCACGACGAGCTACTTGCGATTTCCTTGTACGAATGCCTTTTGGCGGGGCGCAATGCTGCAACATACTGTCCGGCAACCGGAAGTTTGTGATAAGCCATGCCAGAGCAGAACTGCGCGCTAGAGTGGCAATCTGTCTCTCCCGAAATGACGTGCTCCGTGCTCCTTTCTGAATCAGTGAAAAAGCAGCACCTTGGGTAGCTGGCTTCTGGTTCGGGGAGACACGAGGAGTTCTATGTTGGTGATGCGGTTTTTCCAACGAGGAGAATCGCACATTCAGAACCGCCCCCAAAGGAGATCCTCATGGTACTGGTAATGAGACCGACCTGGTGGATCAACTCATCCTGTAAGGCCGAGTTCGCATTCCGCCGTTCTACGCGGCCAACGCAGCGAGGTCTAGAAGTTGGTGGACGGCTTCAAGCGGAGAGGCCGGCCGGCCAATGAACTTCGGTTCGTGCTGTCGATGAGCGTGTGGCGGTCGTGAACCTGCAGTTTGGAAAAGATGTGGGTCAAATGAAACTTGACCGTGGCCTCGCTTACCTTCAGCACTTCAGCGATCTCCTTGTTGGACAACCGGCGTCGGACCAACTCTAACACTTGGTTCTCACGGCGGGTGAGGCCCCGACCGGGGCTGCGCTTGGCTGCAATCAGGCTGGAGGAGTAGTCGATGTACTTTTGAAAGATCACATCCGGCACCCAGGTGCCGCCAGCGAAGACTCGGGAGATGGCATGGCCGAGGTCCTTCGGTACTTCGTCGTAGTTCACGAAGCCGTGAATACCCAGCAAGAGGAGCCGCAGCAGTTCGTCCTCGGAGGCCTTCTTGGCCAGAACGATGTACTTCCCCTGGGGAAACACCACCCGCAACCCCCGCAAACACTCGCTCAAAGGCCGAGGGAGCGTGTCATTATCAATGACAAAAACGATTGGGGTTTGCTTCAGCTTGGCCGCGTTTGAAAGTACTTCTTCCTCGCTCAGCAAACAAAAAGTCTGTTCGTGCTCTAGTCCTTCTAGCAGATGGTGGGCAGCAAGAGCATGGTCTTCCACCAAACAAACTACGACCTCCTCAGTATTTCTGTTCTTATCCCTGGACACGGCGTGCTCCGAGCTCTTGAGCGGCTGGACTACTGCGAGCCGGTCAATGTAGGGTGGCCATAAGCCTAGAACCTCATCCCACGTTAGTCAAGACAATTGCGACACCGACTGCAACGCCAGCCCCACCTAGCTAGGCTGAACTCCGGGCCAACTTCGGACTCGGCTTCGCTCCCGTAGACAACGGGATGATGGCTTGAAATACTGCGCCCGAACCGCAGAGGATCTTTCTTCTATGACCCCAGAAGGCCACCACGTGTTTCTGGAACTCAATCCCGCGGGACAATGGCTGTTCATGGAGGAACGCACAAGTCAACCCATGACAGACACCTTCGTTTCTCTCCTCGCTCTTACGAGCGAGGAGGCGGCAAGCCAGCAGCGGGATGATTGCCCTCTGTGTTCGCTTACTCGATGATGATGCAGGACGACGAGGGACGTCCGAACAGCACGTAATGGACGTCGGAGATCGTACCTGAAGGGCTGCTGTTTCGCCCGTAGCCGAAGGCAGTGAACAGGTTGCCGGGGTTCTCCGGCGTAATAGGCGCCTGCCGGATGGTCGCGTAGTCCCCGAAACGGGTCGAGCCCACGTTGCTGGAAGTGGTGATGTAGGCTATGAAGTCTCCCCAGAATCCAACCACGTGGTTCTGGAAATTACCGCCGCCGCCGAACTCGAACGACATGCCGATCTCATTGGTGCAGATGTTTCTCGACAGCGCCGGATAGGCGAAGGCGAAATCGGGGTTCCAAACCTGCACCTGCTGGATCTTGTTGAAGTTGTTGGCGCGGTCGAGGGTTACGATTTCGATGTGCGGTTGGGGGAAGCTGACAGGCCGAGGTTCCGCAGCGCCCAAAGGTGTCGGTAAAGGTCTGTGGCGCGGCGGTGGTGCGGTTGTATTGCTGGGGGCCGAAGACGGGCGTCATTCCTTGAGCAACGCTCACGGACGGAAAGATGGCAACCAACAAGCTCGTCGCCAGTATGACTGCAAAGATCGATGCTCTACGCATGTTGACCTCCTTGGTCAGTAGTTGGCGGCGGTAAATCACGCCACAGAATGTCCTCGGCCGAGGGCGATTCTCCGCCTTAACGAGTTTTCAGACGCGCTTGCCTTTGGTACAACCTCGGTTCAAGAGATCGGCTCGGTCGGCGCGCCCTGGACGCAATCGCTGCCAGGACGAAGCTTGGCGGCATCGATGTAAAAGTGTGCGTTCTCGAAGAACACCCGATCCCCGACGCTGGAGGTG
>JAKEER010000840.1 GCA_022616615.1 Acidobacteriota bacterium | reverse complement strand
CGGTGCCGCATCCTAAACACTTTCTGTCGTTTTCGCTTTACGGCTGATCAGGTCCAGACAGGAGGGAGAATTCATGAAGCAATGCAAGGCGGTAATGCTGCCGCTGGCGCTCCTATCGCTCAGCGCTTGTCAGGGCGGACCGAGAGGGGGGAGCGGCAACCCGATCCCCCCGCCGAATACGGGCCCTGTGACGCTGACTGTGATCGACACGCCCCCAGCAGGCGTCACCGTCCTATCGTTTGAGATCACCGCGGTGCGCGCAGTCTTGCAGCCGGGGAATGTCGTGCTGCTTAACTCTCCTGCAACCATTGAGATGCGTCGCTTTGAAGTGGAGGCGGGCCTTTTAGCCACGGCCGATGTTCCAGTGGGTGCCTACGCCGGCATGAACTTGACTTTGGCGAGCCCCAGACTGACGGTTTTCAATCAATCCGGAGCTGCCGTCGGCAGTTGCCCGAACAACACCATTTGTGAGCTAACGTCATCTGCGACAAGCACGCTGAGTTTCTCCTCGTCTCCGTTTCCTTTGACTGTTGCAGCCGGTACGCCACAGGCGCTGCAGGTGGACATCAACGTGAGCAGCATCATCCAGTCCGACCTGAGCGTGAACCTGAATGTGGCACAGGGCGTAACGGTGGCAGCTCTACCAGGAGGCGGTGCGCTCGTGGAACTGGAAGATGTCGTTGGCACGGTCACCGCCGTTCGAGCCGCGAATAGCGAGTTCGACTTGCGTTTGACCCCGGATGGCCGAACGCTCTCGTTCAGTGCCGATAGCTCTACACAGTTCGACGACTTTGACGATCCCACCGGGATCAATTGCGCGGTTAACAATTTTTCGTGCATCGCAGTGGGACAAATCTTGGAGGTGGATGCACGGATCATGGCTGGTGGTTCGGTTGCGGCTAGGAGGATTCAGGGCCAGGACAATGACACTGACGAAGAACTGGAGGGCGTGGTCGTATCGGTTGCTGGGGTCCCATCCCAGATCGAGTTGGTCCTGCTTCAGGAGGCCACTAATGCACCTGGCATCGAAGTCGGCGATCGAACCGCTGTTCGGCTGCCGCCAACTACTAGGTTTCGCATAGATGACGATGGCTTCACTTTAAACCCCGCAGATTTTGATGGGCCGAGTGACCTTGCTGTCGGGCAATCCGTTCAAGTCGAGCGTCGGAGTGCCGTGACCTCCGGTTCACCTCCTTCCTTCGATACGGACGGGATCGTGCTGAAGGATGTCCGAGTGACGGCCACAGTGCAGGCAGTCTCGCCCGCGAATAACGAATTCGTGCTCACCGGACTCACAACGTTCCTGGGGTTCAGTTCGCTGCCAGTGAGGGTCGAGCCTGGCAGAACGGAATTCGAAAACATTCCTGGTTCCGTCCTCACGGGCCTCTCCGCCGGAAACGTGGTTTCCGTTCGCGGGTTGCTCTTCAAAGGAATCAGTGCGCCCTTCGTCGTGGCAAAGAGGGTGCGCCGCCGATAGCCGACTTACGTGTGGAAACTCAGGCAACGCCGAAAAAAGGAGAGGTGACGTGTGTTGAACAAATCTGAAGCCCGGAATTGTACCCCGTCTGGTGGGTGCATGACAGTCAGGCACTTCTATCCATTGCTCGGCTTTCTGATTCCCACCGTGATCATGGGGTATGGAGTGGTGATTCCTCGTAGCTGTATTGCAGGACTGAATGAGTCTTCCGTGGGTTTTGGGATGTCACTGCTGGGTGCGTGCCTCGCTTACTGGCAGGGAGTCCGCGCGGCTCTGCGGGGAAGCAACAAGCGGCTGAAGGGCGTCGTGCGCCGCCCAGAGTTTCTCGCCAGGCAAGCGCGGCATCCCACGGGCCTTCTCGGGGCTTTGGTCGGCTGGATCATGTCATTTGAGACGGCCTCGGAAAATCGCATGGCTTTGTGGCTGCTGAGGCTGCGGCCTCGCGATCACATTCTCGAAATCGGATTCGGACACGGCAGGACGATCGCTCGCGCGGCTGGCCTCGCGCCCCTAGGGAAGATCTCCGGCGTGGAAGTATCGGAACAAATGGCGAAAATGGCCTCGAGACGGAACCGCCGTTTGATTGCGGCTGGACGCGTTGATTTGAGGGTCAGTCAAGACGGCCGATTGCCTTTTCCTGATCAGAGTTTCGACAAGGTCTATTCTGTCCACACTCTGTATTTCTGGGAGGACCCCGCCGCCCAATTGTGTGAAATCAAGAGGGTGATGAAGCCGGGCGCTTGTTTCGCCCTGGGATTCAGACCGCGAGACGAACAGACGCAAGCATCCTTCCCCGATTCGGTCTACCGGCTCCATTCGCTTACAGAGGTGCAATCACTCTTAGTGCAGGCCGGCTTCCAAGATGTTCGGCCGGAATCTGCGCCAAGCTCGAAAGGACGGGTCGTGTTTGTGTTGGGCACCCATTGAGTTGTGCGTGCGCGGGTGACAAGCAGGAGACTAATCAACAAGGAGCGAATGCAAAGATGAGAATTGGAGGCAAGAAGATGTTGCGATCGTCAGTCATCGTCGGAGGGGCCTTGGCATTTCTAGGCCTGGCGTTTTTGGGACTCAACTTTCAAAAACTGCTGCTTCGCATGGTGATTGGCCAACAGGTGCGATACTTCCATTCGCCGTCCTCCTCGGGCTCGCGCCTCGAAAAGCTGACGTCCCGCGTGTAT